>DARQ01000011.1:297-3919 GCA_002503395.1 Euryarchaeota archaeon UBA60
CGCCGAGCAATTTCTGCATCATGTGTCACCACCAGCAGGGTAGTACCGTGATCATGATTGAATTTGAACAGTAAATCCATCACCTCGTGACTTGTCGCTGAATCGAGATTCCCAGTCGGCTCATCACCGAGGATGAAGGCTGGTTGATGAACGAAGGCGCGGGCGATGCCGACGCGTTGTTGCTGGCCGCCCGAGAGTTCCATCGGCTTATGATCAGCCCATTCTCGCAGGCCGACCGCTTCGAGGGCGTTGAGTGATTTTTCTCTGGCTTCACCTGAACGTAAACCCTGTAGTAGTAGCGGTAATTCAACATTCTCAACCGCTGAAAGCACCGGTATCAAATTGAAATTCTGGAAGATGAAACCGAAGTTCTCACCCCGAATCCTTGTTCTCTCATAATCGCCTTGACCGAATAATGAATGGCCCTCTACCATCACTTCTCCGGCAGAAAGGTCGTCCAACCCAGAGATGCAATTCAGCAAGGTGGTTTTTCCACAGCCGCTGGGACCCATCACGGCAACGGTTTCCCCAGCCTGAATCTCAACCTCGATACCGCGCAGGGCCTCGACCCTGATGGTGCCGGTATCGTACACCTTCCATACTTGTTTGGTCTGCAAAGTCGCGCTCATAGGAGCGCCATGGCGCACAGCATGATAAATCCCCCTCGACTGTGCTGAGGTGAGGGAGTTATGTGCAGGTGAGGATAATCTGCTTTGGACCGCTGCCAGAGCGTTTGGGGTGGCGACAGAAAACCCTTGAGATTACCAGCCCTTCCACACCTAGAGATGTGGCACTGCTGTTGGATCTACAGATGTGGGTACAACATGGGCTCACCTACCATGTCGACGGTAAGATGGTCACTCCGGACACCCCGCTTGCCGATGGTTGTGAACTAGCCTTATTACCGCCGGTTTCGGGTGGTTAGAGGGAAATCCTTGAACATGGGAACCCGCACGCCCAACCGGTAGTGAATATGGCATTCGGTGGTCTCGGCTCGGGTGAACTGATAATACTCCTATTCATTTTCTTCATGCTGTTCGGTGCTGAACGGCTTCCCAAGGTGGCGCGCGCCCTAGGTAAATCAAAGGGGGAATTCCATCATGGGCTGGCCGAGGTCACGGCAGCGCCTGACGAGGATAAGACCCTGACCGATCTCGAAGCCGATGGCAGGACCCCGGAACAGGCACTGAAGGAAAAGGCTGAATCCGAGGGAATTGCAACCGTAGGAAGAGATACCGAGGATATCAAGGCCGATATCGCCGCTGCCACGTCAGATGATGCCAGCGCTGAGCCAGCCAGCGAAGAAGAGTAATCAGCGTCGCTTTCGCTTCAATACCTGCGGGCTTCCGCAGATATCACATTCACTGGCTTCCTGTTCTCCAGATTTACCAGCGGTGGTGGGGGTTCTCCTGCGGCAACCGGTACAACGCAACTCCCAATCCCAACCGGCACTGATACCTCTCTGGCCGACCGCCCGCCACTCGATTCCGGCCGATGTGGCGACATTCTGCAGGCGATAATCATCGCTGTGCAAAACCCCTCCTTTCTCAATTGTCAAGGCCAGTAACTCGATGTCGACCGGTGAAAGACGAGGCAGGTCACCGGTCGTTGCCGCGGCAGACCTGGCGGCGGCGATGGATTCGGTTGAAGGTTGCACCCACTGCGGCCCTTGCGCCTGATACAGCATCGCTCTCTCGGGTGAGAATTTCTCAACCTCTGCCATCTGCGAAGGCACTGCAAAAGCCGAGGAAACCCGCTCGGCCGGCCACGCCAGAAGAGCAGAGGTGTCGGCAATATCTACCATGTTCTCAAGACTGCCACACTACCCTTAGAACATGAGGCTGTCGCTGGCTCGCGGACTGAACCCTCATATGGGCGGGACAGCGCCATGAAGCCGATGGGGATTCTCGATAGTTGGGAACAACCGATGCTGGATTGGTTCTCCCAGTTCGGCCCCGCCAGTCTTGCGACCTTAGCGTTCACCGAGGCAATCATTCAACCGATACCGCCGGACTTGATGCTACTGCCACAACTGGTCAACGCCGATGGTGATATCCCGACAATCGTGTGGCTATGGCTCTCGGTCACCCTTGCCAGTGTGCTGGGGAGTCTGGTCGGATATTGGTTGGGGGCGCGCTGGGGGAAGAGTCTGCTCGACAGGTTCGCCAATCCCAAACACGTGGAGAAACTCGAGGTCCTGACGCAGAGATATGGCACTTCGGGGGTATTCATCGCCGCTCTTTCTCCAATCCCCTACAAGGTATTCGCGTGGGTGGCAGGAATGGGCGAGATGGACAAGCGCTCTTTCGTGGTCGCCGGTCTGTGGGGACGGGGCATGAGGTTCGGTTTCGAAGCTGTGCTGATTGGATTGTGGGGACAGCAGATGCTCGACTTCCTGATGGGTTGGGGATTCTTCGTGGTCACCCTGATTGGGGCGCTGTGTTTAGTCCCACTATGGATATGGTGGCAGTCATTGGAAGTGGATTCTGCGGTCGATGATGCTGGTGACGCAGGTGATTCCGCAGAAGATAATCAACCCAACATTGATGAATAGTCGGTGACGGGCGAGTAATACTCTGCTTGTGTAGTGTAGTGGTCCATCATTTCGGGTTTTCATCCCGGCGACCCGGGTTCAAATCCCGGCACGAGCACTTAGGATTGTTCTAGGGATGCGGTGTCTTCTACTCAGTGGTTTGATACCACCGACCCTGCCATTCATCCCCGGTATTGTCGATGTGGACGAATAGATTGAAAGATATCCATACCAAGGTATTGAAGCCATTCCCCAACTCATCTTCCCCTCCAGCCTTGGTGACCATGAAGTCGAGATTATCGGTACCCGAGTGCCACTCCTGCCAGAACGAGGCATCGCCGCCGGCTGAAAAGAAGTTGAAAGTCGCATAGTCGTTGGAGAAAAAGGAACAGTGGTCACTGGCACAGGACTCGGCAGATTCCCAGTGGATGTCGTTGGATGAGGCATAATTCATCGCTAATTCATCGTCGACCGAGAGTCTGACCCACTCATTCATCACCGTGAGATTTTCCTCATATGCCCCGGCCACGGCAATCGAAAGGTCGTAGGGTCCGTACCCAGGAGGGGGGGTTATCGGGTAGTTCAGCGAGACCATGTCGAAGTTCATGTAAGCCTTGACAGCCTTACCCTCAGGGAGATGAGCGACGAATGCCGAACTCCCAAGTAGGCCCTCTTCCTCACATGCCCACAAGGCTGCAACCACGGTGTGGTCCCATTCTCGACTGGCCAGAGCCTGCGCCATCTCCATGCTCACGGTAGAGCCACTGGTGTCGTCATTGGCGCCTTCACTGGTTCCTCCACCAGGTGGAGTGAATGCATAGGCGACATCGAAATGGCCGCCGATGACGATGTACTGGTCGGGGTATAGTCGGCCATACTTGTAGCCGACCACGTTACGCTGGTCGGGGTCGTCAGAATAATCTGTGACTTCGACATGATCGAAGCCATAGGTCTCCCATTCAGCCTTCATCGCCTCGGCAGCGGCGAGGAAATTAGCCCCGCCATCATGGACTGAGGCCGAGGCGCACCAGCGATTATTGTGCGAGGTGGTCAACATGTCGATGGTGTCGAAGGCGCGGCGGCCATCGA
>DARQ01000011.1:3988-4129 GCA_002503395.1 Euryarchaeota archaeon UBA60
GTCGATGGTCGATAACTCGGTATCGAGAATCAGGATTTCCAAGGTGCTGACATTGGCGGGCATGGTGATATTCAAGCCATCTCTAAAGACCCCGAACTCGTCTACGAAAAAGGCGCCATCACTGCGGTTCACCGTCCATTC
>DARQ01000011.1:4295-6577 GCA_002503395.1 Euryarchaeota archaeon UBA60
CTCAACATCAACAGTACCAGCAAGGTGGCTTTGCCGAGGTGCATGGTTCATCGTGGCAAGGGGGGGGTATATCTCGGTAATGGTCAGGTGGCAGAGAACTGGCAAAGGACTACCTGAATTTTAATCTCAATGGCTTTCGCAGTTAATCAGTGGTGTAACCGATGGTGGCGCTGTGCTCATCTATCGACATCACATATAGAGACTTGAGATTGACTTCTGAATTCCCCAGCCCTCTGGTAAAAGATGCCAAAGCACCGGGTTCGTTATCGAGGGTGGCTGATTTCAACTCGGCAACGGTGAAATCTGAGCCCATTTCTTTGAGGGCGGTCTTGGTCGCTTCCTGATTATCGGTCAGTATTGCCGCAGAGGCAGAATCTCCACCGATTGCGACCACCGCGAGGATATTCACTCCTGCTGCCGCTATTGCTTCGCAATGGTCTGCCAAGGCGCCGGGCTCATCTTCCAAGGTAATTCTAAATTCCATCATGTAGACTCACTAGGGGGTATCTGACCTTCAATCTATCGAAGGCCGTGTGTTGTGGTATTACTCAGTGGCCTTCGGTGGACAGGCAACATCACCATATGAGCAGAAGACGCAACAGTCGCCTTCCAAGGGCTTCATGGTCAGCCCACACCCTGCACAAGGATGGAAGAAGATACACTGGTCACTCGGCATTTCAACCCTCTCGGAAACACCGCACTTCGGGCAGGTCAAATTCGATTCTACCATCGTCTCACCATCTCTGATGACCAGATAGCAGTGCCATTTGAAAAACCTTTCACAGTTTTATATTTCCAGGATTCTGGCCTGATAGGTTCGGCCTTGCCGGAAAAGCCTACACTTGAGCAAGTGATAAGTGAGAAGTGCATATCCAAGGTGAGAGCCATGGCTGCCATACGTTCTGCTCAAGTTGTGCGCTGTCCACCCCGTTGGCTCCTTTTGAGGGTTGAAACCTCGGATGGAGAGGTCGGTTGGGGCGAGGCCATCGGCGACCTGCATGAGGAGGTCGAAGCTGCCCTGCAGGCCGCCTGTGAGAAGATAATCGGGAGAGAAGTCGGCCAGATCGAGCGCCTGCGTCAAGAGTTGCTGTACGGGCGATTCTGGCGCGATGGACCTGTGCTGAATACCGTGGCTGCGGCGGTTGAGATGGCGCTTTGGGACTTGCACGGCAAGTCACTCGGCGCTCCAGTCCACGAGTTGCTCGGCGGGGCGGTGCGTGACCGGGTTCTGGTTTATCGCAATCTCTGGGGCGGTAATCCCGAGGAATTCGCAAGCTCAGCCAAGGCTGCTGTGGCCGAGGGACTGACGGCGATGAAGGTCAGTCCGGCCGGCCCTACCGCTGGCGTGGTAAGTGATTCCGACCTTGCGCCGATGGTCGAGGTGATGTCGGCCGTGCGCTCAGCTGTAGGAACTGAGGTCAAGGTCGCAGTCGACCTGCATGGGCGTTGCTCGCCCAGCGCCGCCCGTCGGGCAATCGCACTTCTGGCGCCACACGACCCTTGGTTCGTCGAGGAACCGATGTTACCGGGAAGTGCCGAGGCGATGGCCGAGTTCCGAGAATTGAAGGTCTCCCAACCCATAGCAATCGCCACCGGTGAGCGTCTGCTGAACCGTCGCTCAGCCCTCGACCATCTGTTTCCGACCCCGGCGGTCGACATCTTACAGCCCGACGTCTCATTGTTGGGTATCCGCGATACCTTCGCCGTCGGACTGGCGGCAGAAGCCGCCCAGGTACACCTTGCCCCGCACTGCCCCTACGGACCAATCCAGAGCGCTGCGAGCCTGCAGATTGCCGCCGCCTGCCCCTCTCACATCGCCCAGGAGGTGCAATCTCTTGGGGGAGCCGGATTGCCCGGAGGTGTTGCTGGCGGGGGATGGTCATGGTCGTTTGAACTTCTGAAAAGACCATTCGAGGTCGTCGATGGATATGTGGAAGTACGCTCCGGCTCGGCCAATGCAGGCCTCGGAATAACCGTCTGCGAGGAGAGAATCGCCGAGTTTGCCGAGCAGTGGAATCCACATCCGCCGAGCATGTGGGCAACCCCTGACGGTGCCCGGGCCGAGTGGTGAGCAGCCCGCCTGAGCCGGCCTTGTCCTAATCGGACTCTTCTTCACGCATTACCAGCCAGCAGACTCCACCGGTCAGGACGATTATCGGCAGTCCGCCAACCCCCAACAACATCGGCCCGAAGTCCTCGGACTGGGTTATCGTCGTGTTCTCCACCACCGAGGTCTCCACCGTGGCATTGGCTTGGCTCAAACTGACTTCGATGGTGAAATC
>DARQ01000011.1:6685-9547 GCA_002503395.1 Euryarchaeota archaeon UBA60
AATCCACTCTTGTTATAGACCTCGATATCGAGTTCTGTCGTCGCAGAAATCTCGTCAGCCTGAACGGTGCTGGAACTGGTGTTCTCACCTACCATCATCACCGCCTGCGGTGCAGAGAGAGTCAAGTCCCAAGTGAAATCCGGATTTGTCAGCCCCGCCGAGGGGTTCGAAGATGTCACCGTCACCACAACATCGAGGATGGAACCATTTGAGGCGTCTATCTCCATCGACATCGAACCACCGGGACCCATTCGCTCAGTCGAAGAGTCCTCGCTGATGTTGGCCGCAGAAACTGTGGAAATACTCTCAAGATCGCCGATGACCTCCTTGTCGACCTCGGCCACCGAGGCAATACCAACGATACCGGCTAGAATCACAAGTCCGGCCAGGCCAATCGCCAGTGCCATTCTCTGGTTCTGTCTGTTCGGCTCAAGGGTATCCAATTTGAGCGGTTTATCCAACCATCCCCCCAGTTTTCCCTTGATCTCGGAACTAAAGTCGTCTAGGCGGCCTGAATCCTGCTCGGGGTATTCCATCTGTCGAATCAGGAAGAAACCAATGGCAGGTCCAAGGATGGCAACTCCCCAGATAAGCGGATAATAACTGTCGGATACAATGAGAAGTAGGGTTCCAAGGGTGATGAAAATCCCGGTCGCGGCAATCGCTTGACTCGACTGGAAGACCGACATACTGCTGGCGGCCATGCGCGGGTCGGCAATCTCGACGATGGTGGCGAGGAAGGTGAAGATGAGCCAATCCGAGAATATCATCACCAATAGCCACACACCCAATTGCACCTGCCATCCCAAGCCCATCACCGAGGTCACGGTGAAGGCCGCATAGGAGGCACCGGCCAATACCGCCCAGATGAGCATCGACTTACGGCGATCGATATAATCGGAGATCAACGGGCCGATGATGCCGAGGAACCCGGCGATGACGAACAGCCATGACCAACTGGCGATCTTCTGTGTATCCCATCCCCAGACCTCAATCTGATAACTACGGAAGAACGATTCCATGCCGTCACCGATCGGCATCAGCAATGCAACTCCCAGCCCGAGCATGGCGGTGCGATTGTTGAAGGCCCCCCGCAGTTTGACCCACCAGGGGGTATCCTCAGGCCAGTCGAGGTCACGGTCGTTCATCGCTTCCTCGGCCGTATCTGCAACCGGCATCGAATCTGAATCTGCACCTTCGTCAATGCCTGGGCCACGAAGCCGCGCCCCCTCACGGAACATCACTGCGAATATGGCCGCGGCGGCCAAGCCGACGAAGACCAGAATCGAGGAGGCGAAGTAGATGCCATCGAAGTCGACCACCCCATCAGCGATGAAGGGTGAGCCGAATGGCACTCCCCCCATCCACCACGACATGATTACCAGCCCGGGTATCACCGACGAGCCGATGCGGTAAGCATAGGATATCGTCGCGCCGATTGAACCTGGATTGGGCAGATATTCGACCATCAGAGCGGCGATTCCCTGCTCAGCGATTACTCTTGGAATCAGCGCCAATCCGAGGACGATGCACCACAGCCAGGGTGATGCGCCGACGTTGATGAAAGCCAGCGGCAGCAGCAGAATGATGTGGCCGAAGACGCCGAGAACAATCCAGTGACGGCGTCGGCCCAACGGATTATCGGTGTACTTGTCGATGGTGACCCCCCAGACAGGGCGAATCCAGAATGGGATTCCGGTGGCCCAGAAGAACAGCGGTACGATGAGGAATTTGCTCAGCCCGTATTCGCTTTGGCCGACGGTTATCGCCCATTGATTGTAGAACGAGAGCGGCATCGCAAAGGCGGTATAGACGACGAAGAACCACAGGTAACGGAACTTGGAGTTCTCGCAGATGTCGACCTTGCCTGACTTGACCAGCCCCCTGAAATCTTGCAGAGGAGAAGCCTCGTCATCGACCAAATCGGCCTCAAGAACCTCATCTGACATAGCCTACCTCAGCACTGCACAAAGGCTGGCGCACATGAATCCTGCCGTCATCCAGCCCTACGGGCTGGCCGCGGGGAATCCTCCTAGATTGGGCAAAGGGGTTCCTTTGATTTTCGCTCTAGGTCTCTAACCGTCGGCGCGACAGGAACGCCGCTCCGAGCAGTGAGAGCGCGGCGAACACAGAGGTGAATCCAGGTAATCCTCCAGAATCTCCCGCTGGCGGGTCATCATCTTCGGTCGGGTCATCACCTGAGCCGGTGTTATTGTCGTCACCGGTCGGGTCGTCGGTCGGGTCATCGGTGTTATTTCCTGTGTTGTTACCACCTGTATTTTCATTGCCATCACATGCTGTTCCAATTCCATCACCATCTGCATCAGATTGATCACTATTTGGAACATATGGACAATTGTCCATTGAATCTTCAATACCATCGCCATCATCATCGAAGTCTGCATTATTTCCAATTCCGTCTCCATCAGTGTCTAAGCCTTCTAATGGGTCCAATGGGAAAGCGTCAGAGGTATCGTTTAATCCATCGCCATCGTCATCTGTGTCAGCATTGTTACCCACACCATCCCCATCTGTGTCCTCCCACTCAGAAGAGTCAGCAGGGAAGGTGTCGTCGGAGTTGTTGACGCCGTCACCATCGTAATCCTCGCAGGCACTCATGCGGCCGACTGTGAAGGTCAGACCCAAGTCCATAGCCACTGCAGTGGTGTTATTACCATTGAACAGGTATGAACTGATGACATAACAACCTTCTGTGAATGCCAAAACATTCTGATTCCATGTCTGGGACCCGTTGGTGATTTGGTAGATATTGTAGGCAGAAGTGGTTCCAAAGCCAGAATCTCCAGTGGCAAATGTGGGACAATTATCCGCTGAATCGGCTTTGCAGATATCGAAAGTCAA
>DARQ01000070.1:0-10912 GCA_002503395.1 Euryarchaeota archaeon UBA60
GCGAGCAGGGCCTGCTTTTTACCCTTAGCGTCGAGTTTAAAAAAATCAGGCACCGTAAGCAGGCACCCATGGTGGAGTACACCAATTCGGTAGATCTTCAACCCCGGCGGGGTTGGTCAGGCCAATTCCCCACAGCATCAGGACAACAAAAAAGAATGGAAAGATTGCGGTTCGGGTAATGATGACCGGGTCGCCGCGCAGGTGCATGAACCATGCTGCAATTCCGAATGCTTTGACTATTCCAACTCCAATCAGCACCGCCCAGGTCTCGTATCTTGGCAGATTCATATAGACTGCACCGACTTCGATGACGGTGAATAGCATCAGTAAAGCCAGATTGAAATTGTAGATATTGCCGAATGGCTTTGCCAGTGCATTTTCCCATTTTGCCATTTCATGTTCGCTCATAGATAATCACCTCAATACAGATAGAATGCCGGGAAGATGGCGACCCAAGCCAAATCCACGAAGTGCCAATACAGGCCGAAGTATTCGATACTTTGAGCATTGTCAGGGCTCCAGCCACCCCGCTGCGCCTTGAAAGAAAAGAATAACAGTACCAACAATCCAACGAAGACGTGGAATCCGTGCGCTCCGGTGGTCACATAGAAGACCGAACCGGCCAAGGTATCGATTGTGAATGGATGAGCACCGTTCATCATATGATCCCACTCAATCAACTTCAGGACCAGGAACAGCGAGCCGAGGAACAGGGTTGCAACCAGATTGTTGCGCACCGCCCGGCGCTGGTCGGGCATCCACCTTCCAGTCAACTTGCCGGTTGGCCTCTGCCAGTTGGGCATCTTGGCATGGCGTAGAGCGGTGACCAAGGTGAACGAGGACAGAATAAGGGCAAAGGTGTTGATGGCACCCGGGAGCAGGGTCCAAAATGACTCATTGATCAGTTCACTGGCGACCACGACATAGCCGTCGGGACATGGGGTGCCATGTCCGAACGCATCACACTCGACATCCCAGTGGGTCGTCCATCCGGTTCGCAACCGCAGATAGGAAGAGAAGAAAGAACCGAAGATCATCACCTCGGACATCAGGAATATCCACATCCCGACCTTACGAACCTCAATGCCTCCGAATGGCTCGCCGAAGGAGATTGGTTCGCTCTTACCATCATTGCCGAAATCTTCGCGCCACCAGTTGGCGATGCCGGCGAAGGTGATGACCAGGCCTAGACCGAGAATCCCGAAATCACCCTCATGATTCCATTCGATGAAGCCCATCAGGAATAACATCACTCCGAAAGCCATGATAATTGGCGACCAAGAGCCGTGGTGGGCATGCTCATCATGTCCATCATCACCATGGTCGTCGTCGCCATAGCCACCGCCGAAGGAGGTGTTGACCAAACCGACGAGAATCCCGATTGCCCCGAAAATCACCAATAGGGCACAGGCGACCATGCCACCGATGTAGATGGCGTGGTCAAGCCCATGGGTGGTGTGAATGAAAGCATGCATGCCCTGTGAGGTCGCTAGAATGAAGACGCCGAGGAGAATCAAGCCTACGCCGATGGCAATAGCCGACATCCACGGTTCCTCGTGCTCGCTATGACCCTCGTGGCTTGAGTGAGTAACTTGAGCGCTCAATGTCTCACCTCCTTCTTCATCCCTAGGCTCCACAATCTGGATGCCATTCGAGTCAGCCATCCCTTCTCCTCGTGTTCATTATCATCTCCTTGGGTGGGTATTTCAGCGAAGGAAGGTGTCGGCGGCGGACTCGCGGTGGTCCACTCAAGGCTCCATCCACCCCACGGGTCTTCACCGATCTTTTCGCCCTTCTTACTGCTGTAAATGAGATTCCAGACTAGTATCAGTTGTGCCAGGCCGAAGATAAAGGAAGCGACACTGATGGAATAGTTGAGGGCTGCATAACCACTTTCGACGGTATAGGTATGGGTTCGACGTGGCATTCCCATGGTGCCGACCACATGCATCGGCCAGAAGGCGGCATTGTAGGAGATGAAGGAGATAAGGAAGTGAATGACGCCGAGTCGCTCGCTCAATTTTCGCCCGAAGGCCTTCGGATACCAGTAGTACAGGCCGGCGAATAATCCGAATATCGTGCCGCCGATGAGGACGTAGTGGAAGTGGGCGACGACGAAGTAGGTGTCATGGAAATGCATGTCCAGACCTACCACCGGGAAGAACATCCCTGAGATTCCCCCCAGAGTGAATGTCACCACGAAACCCAGCGCCCATAAGGTATGGGTCTTGAAGACCAGAGCCCCACCCCATAGAGTCGCGAGCCAATTGAAAATCTTGATACCGGTCGGAATCGCCACCAGCATCGTCGTAGCCATCATCACCACCCTCAGGGTCGGGTCCATACCACTGGTCAACATGTGATGTCCCCAGACTACGAAGCCGAGAAGACCGATTCCTGCCATCGCGTAGACCATCGACTTGTAACCGAAAATCGAACGTCGGGCGCTGGTCGCCAGCACCTCGCTGACGATGCCGAATGCGGGCACGATTACCACGTAAACCTCGGGATGGCCGAAGAACCAGAACAGATGTTGGAACAAGATCGGGTCACCGGCATTGATAGCGAAGAATGCCGTTCCTATCGTATGATCGAGATAGAGGAATAACACCCCTACAATCAATGCCGGAAGCGAGAGGTAGAGCATGAACATCGAAATCAGGAAGCTCCAGGTAAACAGAGGCATTTTCATCCAAGTGACTCCAGGTGCTCGCATAACGAATATGGTGGCGATGAAGTTGATACCTGACAATGTCGATGAAGCACCAAGCATCACTATTCCGGCTATGAACGATACTGTCCCCGGACTGTTGGCATAAATCGAATCACCCGTCAAACTCGAGTATGGTGGGTACATCACCCAAGTAATATCTGCGGCTTCGCCGGTGAAAACGCCGGTGAATATGAGAATACACGAGAATGCGATAAACCAGAACCCGAGGGCATTTATCCTCGGGAATGCCAAGTCTTGGGCGCCGATCTGCAGTGGCACGATATAATTGCCGAACCCTGCGATCATCGGCATCGCCGCCAAGAATATCATCGTCGTTCCATGCAGGGTGAAGAACGAGTTGTACTCAGCATATTCCAGAAAGTCGTTCTCGGGGAACATCAACTGGATTCGGAACAGCATCGCCAGTAATCCACCGACCAAGAAGAAGAAGAAGCCGTAGGCGAAGTAGAGCAGGCCAATGCCCTTGTGGTCGGTGGTGGTCAACCAGCCCTTGAGATAGTCCCAAAAAGTTGCCAAGCTGAACCCTTCCGGATTTCGGCTGTAGAAGATGTACATCACCGACAATGCCATCAGGGCCACGGATAGCAGGACTGCGGTCATCAGGATTCGTAATGGAGGGGCACTTGCCGTTACCGCGTCTGCATTGATACCGGGGATTGAGGTTGAAATCGAATTCCACTGGTCACCATTGAAGCCATCCCCACCGTTGACGGCATTGCCTAGCAGGGTGAACTCGACTACCTTGGAATCATCTCCCGGAGCGCTCCAGGTCAGATTCCACGAACGCATCTTATTGCCGGCAGTGGTATGGGTCAGTCCTCCCTTCAATTCCTGGGTCAAGGTTGAATCACCGGTCACCGTTCCTTCGCTGACGATTACCCGGAAACCACCACTGCGGCCATTCCAGCCGGCCTCGGCATCACCATCTTGCCATAAGGTCATTCCGTCATTGACCACGGTCAGGATGAAATCGTAGGATTGGCCGGCGGTGAAATTATCCGGCAGGCCCTCGACCACAATCGTTGTCGCCGATGAGGAATCACCATGACAGGTACAACCGCTATCACCCTGACTGTCGATTCCGGATGGAAGCGAGGTCATCGTCGGTGCGGCGATGAGCGCCGCCACCGCCATCAATACCAATAATGCGGCCTTTCTTCCCAACATCAGGCAGCACCTCCAAGCGGCTCGACCACGTGTACCGTTGCAATCATCAACGAATGTTGCAGACCACAGAATTCTGTACAGGTCAACTCAAAGGTCCCGGTTTCCTGTGGGTGGAAATACATAATCGTCCAGATTCCCGGTGAAACATCTTCCTTTACCCCCCATTCACTCAGGAAAGGAGCGTGGAGAACCGCCGGGTGTTCACCGGTATCCTTGGTTGTCATCCGGTAGAGGATATCGTTATTGTTGGGAATCCAAGCCTCACCCACATTGACATGTCCGGCAGAGATGTGGTGGCGCTCGGCGAGAATGATATCCTCGCCATCTTCGACGATGACCTTGACGGTGATTACCGAGTGTTCACCCATCCGGTACGGGTGGCCTTTGGCACCGATATCCCCGACCATCACACCATCGGAGGTCAGGTTATAGGGCTGGTCGGCTAAATCACTCAGTACCACAACAAGTTGGCCACTGGCGCCATAGGTGGTCGCCACATCATCGAGAATCTCGACCAGCACGCCATCGGTGCCGTTGGTGAAGGTTATCGAGCCACCAGGGGCCGCCCCTTCGGCATCCCATTCCAGATTCTCGACATAGGCGAATTCCCAAAACCACTGATAGCCGACCAGTTCCATCTCAAAGGTGTCTTCAGCCTGGGTATCGGGTATCGTCCCCCAACTGCCGACCAGGGATTGCCATGCGATCCATACCAGCCAGGCAATAAGAATTGACGGGGCGATGACCCAAGTTAGTTCCAGTTTGAGATTATCACGTTCCTTCGGGAACACCCCCGGGGTGAGTTTCTCGAGAGTTTTTTCGGAGACCAGACCCTGGCGATGGACGAGTAGGGTGTATGTCATCCATGCGAAGGTGAATACACCTACAACTATCGACCAAAACATGAACTCTGAGTAGAGGGAGTTGAAGACGGTGTACTCCGCAGGCATGATTGCACCTATTTGCGGCGGTCCGACTGAAAGTAATAAGTATAGCCATAGAGCCATTCCGTAGGAATGGATAAGAGCAATGTGGGAAGAGTTCACAGTGAGGGAAAAAAGACACTTTTGCCAATTGGCAACAGCATAGGCTATCTGCTGGTTATTACAGCCAACTTCATCTGCGGAATGAGGGATTGCGATAGGAGAAGGAAATCCGCTGGATGGCATTACCGCCTGCTTACAGAAAAGCCTTGATGGCGAAGTCATCCTAGCACTTGAAATACAACCGAATTCGAGTCGCGACGCGATTATCGGCATCAATCCGTGGCGCTCACGTCTGCAGGTATCGGTCAAGGCACTAGCACAGAAGGGTGCGGCTAACCGAGCGGTAAAGAAGATAATCGCCGAGCATCTCAACCTCAATCTAAGCGCGGTTGAGATTATCCAAGGCTTGACCAGACGACAGAAAATGCTGAGAATTGACGGCATTGGGGTAGACGTGGTAGTAGAGCGCTTGAGTTCGGTGCTAAAGAGGTGAAGGATTATTGGAAGTCAAGGCAGTAATTCGGTTTCGGCTAAACGGGATTCGAGGTGTCTTGGATGGGATATTCTAAGGTTGGATGAGTAGTGGTGGATGAGGAGAAGAATCACTGGGCCAAGGCGCGTGCCAAGGCCGCTGGGCCCCCTGACCGCGCGGCGCGATTCGATGCTATCGGGGAGACTTTGGCCATCGCCCGCCAGCGTAACCGCCCGACCAAATTGGGCGGCTCCGGATGCCCAATCCTTGTCGAGGGCATTCGTGACAGGAAAGTATTGCGCAATCTCGGCTACTCAGGTCAGATAGAATTGGTCAATAGAGGTTGGAACCAAGGTAGGTTGTGTGCGTGGTTGTACGAGACCTATGGTACCCGAAACCGCGTCGATGGCGGTGCGGCGATGTATCTGCTGATGGATTGGGACCGCACCGGCGGGCGGCTGCAACGCAACCTGAGTCGGCGTTTGGAGAGTTTCGACATTCTGATTGATACGCAGTTGCGCAAGCGGTTGAGCCGCTTCCTGACCCCCGAGACCAGCACCGTCGAAGGACTGCGCGGCTTCATCACCGAGTTGAAGATACTTATACAAACATATGATCCACTAGAAGATGAATAGTCTAGTTCAAGCGTATTACCAATCGCTCAATCAGATCTGCCGAAAGGTCATGCTCAAGCCGCTCGAGTTCAACCAAGTGCTGACGAAGTTCATCCTGTAATCGGCGAATTAACCCCTGCTTCATTCTTCTCCAGCGGTGATCGACTATCTCGCCGCGTTGCTCGGCTCGCCAGGTCGCATCGCGAATCTGCTGCATCTCGCGCTCGATTCGACCTTCCCAGGCCGAGCGGGTATTCCATCGCAATTCCTCAAGAATCGGCTGCAAGCGGCTCCGCTCATCCTGCAATAGCCAAGCGTGGAGATCATCGACTGCTTCTTCGATAGTATTCTCGGAGTGATCATCGGGCTGGAATATGCCGATATTCTCCAGGTCTGACCACAGGTGTTCAGGTTGATTATCGAGGGGAATACCATAGGCATCGAGGATTAGCCATCGCCGCATTGCCCGACTTTGCAAGCCATCTGTCTGCCAGTCGAGACATACCACCCATTCAGTTGTTTCAGGCCATTGTTCGGGACGTGGCGCGCTATACCATTTCACCCCCGGCGCGGCATCGCATTGGTCGACGAGCCAGCGTACCAATGGATGGGCCGGGGTGATGTGCGGCCGTTCGGGATTCTCACGCGCGGTGTCGCGCCAAAAGGTGACGGTCAGCCAATATGGTGATGGCGAATTATTCAGTCCTAGCATGACCTCCTGCCAATCTGCATGGCGACCATCGGCCAAGCCCGGCTCGCCACAGCGCTCGACCAATTCAGCGACATTTTCCCTACTCAGTTCAATCAGGTCACAACCCACGTGTTCGCTGTCATAGACATCGCCACCAATTTCCTGCAGTCGAGATTTGACCCAGCGGCGCAGGTCATCGACTTCGATGTGGAGGCCATTGTCCAGAGTCTGCTGACGTACCTCATTGATTCCCGGGTCCGGGCCGAGCCATTCTCTGGTTTCGGAGGCGCGCTCCTTATGCCATTTCTCGCGCATCACCAGAAGAGTCTCAACCCCGTCTTCAGGGTTTGCCATCAAGCCTTTTTTCAGTGGAATCCCATGGATCAACTCCGGGTCATCGGCCGCGACATCCTTGGCCGCGACCAAAATCGGCCGACCCTTTTGCATCTCCTCTCGAGCAATCAGCCGCATCGCTTTCCCGAGCAATGGGTCGAGCATCCCCAAGGATTGCTCGAACATCTTGATACGACTGTACAGCCGACCGAGAACCGCCGCATCAATAGTGCCCTCGACGGCAAAGTTGAGGACCGTGATCTCTTCGGCCATTTGGCCGAATCTATCGATTCTACCGACCCGTTGTTCGAGCCGCATCGGATTCCATGGTAGGTCGTAGTTGACCATGCGGTGACAGTGTTGCTGGTCGAGCCCTTCACTGCCCACTTCACTGGAGAGGAGGATATCGAAATCTCCATTGGCGAAGGAGGTGCGAATTCTCTCCCTCTCGGCCATCTTGGTAGAGCCGGTAATCAAATCGGTGGCAAAACCAGCCGCACGCAGGCGGCCTAACAGGTAGGCTAAGGTACCACGGAAATGGCTGAACAAGATTACCCCGCCTTCCTGATCCTCACGCAGGCTTTCACCGAGCCATAACGAAAGGGCATCGAATTTACTGTCAGCCTCACCCAGATTCTCGGCCGCGGTTATGAGCGCAGTCGGATTGCCGACCCGAGATAGTAGACGCCGCTCGACTCGGTCGAGGCCAACCGCCTCCATCTCTCCTGTCACGGCCATATCGTCGTCACCGTTCTCGGGCTCTTGGTCGAGGTCTAATGCCAGCCTAGCGGCATCGCGCATCTGCCGTAACACATGGCTGGCATAGGCTTGCAGTGAACTGCTCGCCATCCGTTCGGGCACCAACATCGCCCAATCCCAGACATCGTCATCGGGACGGCGTAATTCCATCAATCTATGACTCCAATCACGCGCCGCAACGTAGAGATTCCATTCATCCTCCTGTAGACGGATGTCCAGGGTTATCGCCTTGCGAGTAGGTTGTTGCCAATCGAGGTCGCGCCGGCGTGAGCGCACAATCAGGCCATTCAGTGGCCTTAGGCGTCGTACCAGGTCGGCGGTGGCCAAACGCAGGTCGGGAGTGGTATCCTCATTCCAATGCATCTCGCGCACCAAGGTGGCGAGCATTTCCAAGCGCGCATCACCGGAGAATCCTACCGTGTTTTCAAGAACCATCACCCAATCATCGACCACATCGATGTCGGGAGACTCGGCCGCCAGCAGGTCGAGAATCTTGTTGAGGATAGTTCCCGGTTGCAGAGAGCGGGAGAAGGCGTAGGCATCGGGCCAGCGACCTGGCGCTAGTTGAGAGAGTTGCACAAATAGGTCATCGGTTGACAGGTTTACCGGGGTTGCGGTCAAGAACACCACACGTTGTGAGGATAGCGTGAGCATCGTTACCGCCGAGTGGAGATGTGATTTCGGATTGCGAATATGATGCGCCTCATCGACTATTGTCAGCATCGTTCTCGGACTGTGGTCAACCAACCAATCCAGCATCGGTGAACGCCGTAGTATCCCATGTGATACGACCATG
The DNA here is from genome assembly GCA_002503395.1 of Euryarchaeota archaeon UBA60. Taxonomy (GTDB): domain Archaea; phylum Thermoplasmatota; class Poseidoniia; order Poseidoniales; family Poseidoniaceae; genus UBA60. Next base: position 8,553 of record DARQ01000070.1, read on the forward strand.
ACCATCACCTCTCCAGCCTCGATACGCTCGACATAATGCCTGAAACTCACTCCCGAGTCAATCTCGACCGCCTCGATGTCGGCGCGGTGCCACAACTCATTGCACCATTTTCTCCGTAGTCCACCAGGGCAGATGACGATGACCGCGCCACTCTCGCCGCGCCCCCGAAGACTGACGAGAATCTGAATCGCCGAGATGGTCTTTCCCAGACCGACCTCGTCGGCGACCATTATTCCCTTCCAATCCGAGGCCGATAACCGCGCCAGTGGGAGGTGCTGATGCGGCAGGTCGTCGAACCTGCCGAAGCGTAACATCGGGGCGCCATCTGAAGTCGGGTTGAGGAGGTGCAGGTCGGTCAGGAGGTCGCGTATTTCTGGCGCCTCGCCATACCGGGCTGGCTCGGCCGAATCCGACTCACCAGAGTCGCCTTCCAAATCTCTTGAACCTGATTCCATCAACCTAACCGGATACCTATCTTTGACCAACCGTTCTTGAACTCTTCATTCACTTTCACTCCGGCGATGAATTTTCATCCGGCAGGCAATTCACCGCCTCCTTGACGGTATTGAGCACCACGTGGGTCGAAGAACGGATTATTCCTCCTATTGACAGCACGTTCTTTGTCAGGTCGTTGAGGTCGTCCGGGTCACGCACCCTCGCCACCACCATCGAATCGAATTCACCGGTCACATCGTAGACCGAACTGACCCTGACGTCACCGGCGATTTCATCCTGTACCGACATGATTGAATTCTTATCGATGCGCAGGCCGATGAGCACCGTCATCGACCATCCGATCTTCTTCGGGTCGAGGTCGACGTGGTAGCCGCGGATGACGCCCAGCTCAGTTAGACGAGTCAATCGATTGGTCACGGTTCCTTGGGCGACGCCAATCTTGGTTGCCAACTGCCTCTGCGAGGTTCTGGCATCGACGAGAAGTTCGGCCAATAATTTCCTGTCAACATCGTCAAGTTCAACCATTTTTTCGGCCTCCTTGGGAAATATCCCGTTGCGGGAATCACCCTCAAACCTTACGGTTATTGAAAGTTCGCACTCGAAAAAACACTCATTTTGACAATTTGCCCAACAATAGTGAGGGATAGTTGGCATTTTCGGATTTTTCCAGCCAGGGTTCATTCTTCCTCGTTATCTCTTGGAGGTTTGAGACGCAAATCCATCACCCAGCCATCCCCAGCACCTTCGACGGTGAAAGAGACGTGCACATTGACACCCCGATGCCCCATCTCCTCGCCGGCGCGAACATCCAGTTGCCAACTGCTCTCACTTCCTGGCGCCAACATCTGGCGCTTCGGCGCCCGACGAATCTTCCACGGCGGGCTGGTGTCTACTTTGATCAGTTCCGCCGGAAGGCTACCGGCCTTGATGTCGATGGCCACCTTGTATCTGGTCTGGTTGCCTGCGCTTGGTGCTGGTAGCAACTTTCCAGAGACTTTGGGTAATTCCATTTCCCGCCGCCGCTCGGCGTGAATGACCATCGCCATCGCGGTGATGATGACCACGGTTCCGATAATCCACGGCACACCATCTTCGAGGGTCGCCAACTGCCACCTCGTCGGTACCGAGGCAACCGCGGTAGCAAGGATGGTTTCATTCTCACCAGGCTGTGCCGAGCGTGGAGAATCCAACCCGATATCGTGGCCTGAGAGCATGGCGACAACCCCCCAGCGGTCGGCGTGCTCAGGCTCGATGGTGATATTTGCTGGGTCGAGGTATTTGGCATCGAAAATGAATTCCACCATTCCCGATTCTCCGGCGGTTCTCGGCAGGCCGGAACGCGGCATCATCTCACGCACTACATTTACCGGTCGGTGGGTGGATTCATCACTGGCATGACTCCATTCGACGATCATGAAATACAGTACGGTCTCATCGGAAAGGTTGGTCAATGGGGTCACCACTGCTTGAACCACAAGTTCGTCATAGCCATCTCGTACGTCGCCATCATTAATCTGCAATTCCAAGGTGATTTCGGCGAGTCGCTCGATGGATTTATTGATGACGTAATCTTCTAGTTGGCTCTCAATCTCGGTTGTATTACCATCTTCACGGCCCTCAAGGGAGTTCAATTCTGTGCGGAAAGCGGGTAATTTCTCCACCCCCATCTTCTCGGCACGGACCGAGCCATCGTGATTGCCGACCGGGTCATTGGTGACCATTACTCCGGGATGCCAAGATAACCATAGTACCCCTGGGTCGTAGCGCAGGTGGGAGAGGTTATCCTCAATCTCGGTGGCATCGCCATCACTATTATCGACGAACCATTCTATTACAATCGGTCCTTCGTTTTCAGGGTTGGAATGACCACTGCTACCGGCACTGAAGATGGTGACCATCAGCAC
>DARQ01000070.1:11102-12268 GCA_002503395.1 Euryarchaeota archaeon UBA60
ACGACGATTTTTCCTCCCCGCCCCTCCGCGGTAATCATCACGCTGCCGGTTTGCTCACCGACATCGAGGTCGACCTGGCGCGGCCCAGGCCCTTCCAGCCAATGACGAAATTGCTCTTCGGATAGGCTGATTGCAGTTGCTTCGACCGCTCGGCGAAGAATCGGCATCGCCGCAGACTTTGGCCGCAGCCCGCCACTACGCTCCTCAAGAATCGGCACCCCGGCGTGGAGCACCTGGAGAGGATGCCAACTTTTACCTGGCCACATTCTCCCTTTTCCGCCGTAACGTTGCGGGTCGTGTAACCAGTCCTTCATCAGCGGTGTTCCGACGTAGATTCTTTTTCCTCTCGCCCACCAGGAGAAGTCACTTTCCTTGAGCGGCCAGCGCGCCAATATCGAGGCTTTGAGGTCGTTGCCGAGAGGGATGGGAATGTGTTCATTGTCTGGGGGGGTGTCTCTGGTAGTCATTTTCATTGTTCGGTCATAGCGCAATGCATCTGCGATTTCTCCCTCTCCGGTGTGATTGAACAAGGCGACAAAGAAGCCCCCGGTATCGTCACTTCCTCCAATAGGCAGACGGCGACACTTGTTCAACTCCTCTCGTAAGTCTACCTCATATCCTTCAAGCGCAAACCCGACTTGACCCGGTCTATCCAGTTCTGGCCTTCCCAGTTCAGTCCAATCTGGACCCGACCAATCGGTGAAGCCATGTTGTAGGTCGAGGCCGGGAAATTGTTCAGAGTCGATATCGGCCAGCCTCAACCATGGGCATTTCACCATTAGTTCAGCGACCACCGCTTCATTCTCAACTACATCGATTGAACAGGTGCTGTAGACCATCCTGCCACCGGGGCGCAACAGTCGGGCGCCGCGCTCGGCGATATCGATTTGCAAGCGCTGAAGCCCTGAAGCACTGCTCGGTTTCCACCGATTCCACAAGCCGCCGTTCTTGCGCATCGTCGCCGAACCGGTACACGGTACATCGGCAATCACCACATCGAACCCGGGTTCGCTGACACGGGGGAAATGGCGACCATCGTGCCGGCAGATGACGAGGTTGGCCAAGCCAATTCGATTGGTATTGCTTCCCAGCATATTTGCCCGGCGAGAATTCGGCTCGTTTGCGACTACCATCCCACCGCCGCGCATCGCCACCATCGCTTGAGT
>DARQ01000070.1:12372-16324 GCA_002503395.1 Euryarchaeota archaeon UBA60
GATGAGAATCGGCAACATGCTGGCGGCTTCTTGGCGAGTTACCCTACCGGTTTCGTGTACAGCCTGCATCAGTGCCTTGGTCGTCTCACTCTCAGGTTTGCCGCGCCGCCAAGGAAATTGCATCGCACCACCATCTCCAGAGTACCATCCGATGCGCTGACCACCTAAATCGCTCAAAGCCTCCTCGGTCCACTCCACGTCGTAGCGCAATGGATTCAGCCGCAGGGTCTCAGGAAGTGGACTGGTGGCACTATCGAGCCATTTTTCAAAGTCATTTCCATATCTCTCACAAACCACCCGTCCGAGTTGAGCCAGTGGTGATGCGGCTGCGGCGGCGCGTAACTCTTCCCAGCTCCGCCTTGCTGCCATGGCCGTCCCACCAATACCTAAGCAATGAAGCGAGCGCTTAGGGGGAGTTTCTTCATTGACTACTTACTGCTCGATTGGTTATGGCGGGTGGCGAGGTTTCATCGTCTGAATTATTGTTCACTGCCTCGCTATTTGCTGGAATGTTACTCATCATTTCACCCCTCATCCATAACAAATTCCTCAATAAAGAACCTGCTGATTGGCACAAACCAACCTTGGCCATAGTTGATTGGGCACCATTTATTCTTGCATTTACTGCTTGGGCGATAGACTTCATTGCTTTCATGACCTTGGACTTCAGCCATGGCAGAGTCGTCGAAATACTTGCCGCCGATGCCAGCATTTTGACTCGTGTTAACGGCGCTTTGACAGGATGGCTTTCTCTGGCGATTGCATTCATTCTCGGCTTCGGCTTCTACCTCGGTTTTGTCCTTACCTCACTGCATAAACTGAGCACTTTTGAACTCAGTGAGATGGACCAGGAAGACTACAGTCGTCTCGCGCATAATCTTCGTCGATGGGGTGGATGGTTGTGGATACTGATGCTCTATGGGCTACTGCCAAACGACCCTTTTCCGCTCGCTGATGGAGTGTCCGCTGGGGGAATTGAATTGGGAGGTATGGGCTCAACATTGGCGATGTGGTTGGCGATGGTGATGTTCGGCTTGATGACAGGTGTTGGGGTGCTGCAACTCGCACTTTTCATGGAACGGGCTGACAGGTTTCATGGCTCAGATTATTTTCCGAATATCATTGGCTGGTTGTTGACCATACCTTTGGCCTCACTGCTTGTAATCCTCTTCCTCCAGGGTACCTCGGCAGAAATCGACCCATTGGGGATGCTGTTGCTCGACCCGGTTTTTGGCTTGCGGATTTCATTTCTTTTTGCCTTGAGCTTGATTTTCCTTTACGGGGCAACCGGATTACGGGCGCATATCATTTCCGAACAGAGATTGCGGGTCGGTTCAAAGCGCTGGAAGGGTCTGGCCGCAAGCATCGGGCATCATGTCATCATCGTCTGGGTCTCTACAATCTTCTTGGTTCGCCAACTACCTAATGTGGGAAACCTGACGGGGGCGGTCTGGCTCGGCACCCTTCTTGTGATTCCTGGCTTCATCGCCGCACTGCTCGGGATGCTGTTGCCGGTCGCCGGGTTCGATGACCGCCCCCGGCCGGAACTCTGGGGCTTCCGCATTCTACAGGGACTGGCTCTGCCATTCATCGTCGCGTGGATGCCGTTGGCGGTGCTGACCGCACCCGGTATTCTCATCGGCGTCTCGACCGCGGCACTGATTGCACCGTTGAATGAGGATAATCCACGGGTGCGTCCCGAGTTTCGCAGAGATGCGAAGCGCACGGTGTTCGCTATCGATTTCGTTCTATTGCTGTTGGTGATATCACCCCCAGCGACGATTGGACTGGTATTGGCATTCACATTTGCCGCCATCGCCTCGACCCTGCCGCTGAAAATGGTCAAGCGGGTCAGACCGACGTGAAATCACCCTGACTATGGGTCACAAGAATTCCGAGTGGTATTGAGTAAGGTATCGAATAAACCACAATAGTCACTCAATTGTTCCCCGAACAGTTATCAGTACTGTGAGCAGGCTAGACCCCGCAGGAGTTGTCCTGTGGATGGGAAAAACATGGGGCGTGCCTTTAGAGAAGGAGTGGCACCCGGGCGCCGGGTAGTCACCATTGAGAGAGACCAACGATTTGAATTAGCGATTGCTGAAGGGCGATTATCGCATCTTTGGAAACGTGCGACTCGGAGCAACCGGACGAAGCAGGAAAAGATCGAAGTTCCTGCGATGCTGACCATCGAGGATGACCAATGGGTGTGGCAGCAGGTCTCACCCGAGGTCTTGGTCGGTCTGACCCATCGTTTGGTCGTTCCAGGTGACAAACGGGGTAGGACTCTTGGCTGTACCGCCGATTTCAAAACCGCCCACGCATATGCTAACCACATGGCGATAACCAAAGGTCAGGTTGTACTCATAGAACGTTTAGACAAGCATTGAAACGATTATGGATGGAAATATATATCCATCTTGCGTCCACAAGGTATGCGCACATCGGTAAAGGTCCTCCTCGGTATAGGTGGTGTCCTCCTGATTGGAGGAATCGCTCTGATGGGTGTAGGCGGTAGTAGACTGGGAGAATTAGAAGACCCATTCATTCTGAAGGAAGTTACCAACGGCACGATTATTCTCCATGACGAAGATGGCGAAGGAGAACTCGGAGTTTCGTTCTGGGTGGAGGGGGAATACCTCGATGAAGATGACGATGGTCTCTGGGATCATTGTAATTCCACAAACATTTCAATCATCAGTCATCCCGAAATTGCTGATTGGAGTGAAGAGTATGATGGTGAATTCTACTACGAAGCGGGAAAATACGAAGAATATGGTGCTAGTAATTGCAATAGTGAAAGGGGGAACCGGAACCTCGATCAAAATCATCGTGGCCTCATCAAAGTGGGAAGAGCCTGTCTAGCTTGTTACGCAGGTGAAATTGAATTCGAATCGAATACAACAGTGTGGGTGACTTATGATGACGAGGTACTTGGTGATATAATCTACGGTTTTGGGGGCCTTGTAGCCGGAGTCTGTTCATTATGCTGTGGTTTGATAATGCTGGTTATTGGTATAATAATGCAATTCACCGGCACCGATGACGCCGGTGCCGGCGTGGGGATGGTGATGACACCCGATGGACAGATGGTGGTGACAACCAATGCACCACAACCCCAGATGATGACAGCCGCACCAGCGCAGACGATTCAACCGATGGTGCAGTCAGAGCAATCTGTAGAAACAAACGCCGAGGGCTGGTTTGAACCCAAATAAACCAATAGTCTCGAAAGCCGAACTTCGTAGCGATTCGTAGTGACTTTCGCTAGAACAGGTCGCCCAGCCACTGGATGACCCCGTTATTAGCGAGGTAGATGGTCGCCGAAAGGACGATACAAACGAAGTAAATCATTCCCTTGGAAATGTGCCATGCATCTTCGGACTCCTCGTCGAAGTATCGGATCAATCCAGCAGCCTGCTGAATGCCGCTGCCTTCCTTCTTCCCCTTCTTCACAGCCATGTGAACCGACTCGGCGACCGCCCCCCCATTTATCAAACCGCCGCGTCACCAAAACCGTCGATAATCATTCTTCTTCGTCACCTTGTGCCAAGTCGATGAGTGGAATTTCATCCTCGTCGTCAGGCCCTTCGCCGAGTAGCCAATCGGCCTCGACCTCATCTTCATCGCCGGTCAGGTCGATTATTTCGTCATCATCTTCACCGTCGCCGTGGCGATTTTCTCGCCCACCAGGGGGGGTTGAGATGACAACTTCATCGATGAATAAATCCTCAGCCAGAATAGCCTGCTCAAGCGAAGGCGCGAGATCGGGCTCGGTGAAGACTCTCTCATCCCAAGATGTGGCTGGATCAGCACCGATCAATGCCAATTCAACCCGGTCGAGCGCCCTCTCGACCGCGAGTGAGTTGCGGTCGAGCAGGGCTCGTTGTGCGATTACAATATCCTCGTCAGCTTCTTTTAATCCGACCTCGGCGGCGGCGAAATCAAACTC
>DARQ01000070.1:16372-23608 GCA_002503395.1 Euryarchaeota archaeon UBA60
CTCAATCGATTCATTCAAGGCATCACCAGCGGCGACGGTATGCGCTTCCCATGCGGCTATGTGCTGTTTACACGACATTCCGGTCGCCTTGGCAAATCTCCCTTTCCACACGCTCTCCCACGGTGGCCGGCCGAGGGCGGCTACGAGGTCATAGATGAGGCGTTGTCTTCTCTCGAGTGGCCCCACCAGAATTATCTGATTGAGGAAACACTTGGTGAATAACCCCCAACCCCAATATGGCTTGCTGTGGATTTCAGCGCGCAATTCCGAATCCCTTACTTCAAGGACCCATTGCTGCTCATCGAATTTCGGCGGCACGATGAGAGTCGGAGACTGGTGGGCGCCAAACACCCCAATCAGGGCCTCGGTAACATTTCCAATCATCACCTTACGCACACAAGCGGGGTGGCGAGCGGGGCGCAGAACATCTCCATCGGGGTCGTGACCGTGGTCGGGACTCGCCGTCCTCACCTGTGCCCAGAGAAGACTGTGCTCCGGGTGAAAACCCCCCTCCATGCCCTTTCCAGCCGGATTTTCCTATTCAATAGGGAGGTCATCTTGATAGGTGAGACCTCTCTCAGGTAAACGGAGACACTGTATGGCGGCAAAGAAAGGTCCTAAGGCGAAAAAGGCTGCCGCCGCGAAAAAGGCTGCCGCCACGCGCAAAAGGAATGCGGCTGCGAAGGCAGCGGCAGAAGCTGATGCAAAGAGGGCTGCTACCGCGAAGAAGGCTGCTGCCACACGCAAGAGGAATGCCGCCGCCAAGGCAGCTGAGAAAGCCGCTGCAGAGGCTACTGCGAAGAGGTCCGCCACAGCGAAGAAGGCCGCCGCCACACGCAAGAGGAACGCCGCCGCCAAAGCAGCTGAGAAAGCCGCCGCGCAGGGTGATGAACACAAGCCCAAATCCAGGCCGAAACTCTCCGCCAGTGCGGCAACAATTAAGGCGGTGAAACCAAAACCAAAGCCCAAGCCCAAGCCCAAGCCCAAGCCCAAGCCCAAGGCTAAACCAGTGGCTGCGGCCAAAAAGAAATCCACTGCGTCTGGGAAAACGCCGGGCAAAAAAAGCACAGGGAAGACCATCCACTCTCCGTCTCTTGCGGATATGCTGAAGAGAATCGGCAGGTGAATCATCGCTAGATTCCACCACCAACCTTCAATGACCTTCAGTTTGAGCCTTGCCCGTGCCGAGGCGAAAGTACGGAAGGTTGCGAAAGGTTGTAACCGAACCCAGTGCCGAAAACTGCAGTCGCTGTCGAAGTGGTAAATTCTGTCCGATAGAAACTCATCCCGGGTATAATGTGAAGCCTGAGAGAGATTGGGTTGGCCCGGCTGAACTCGAGAAACGCCGCGCCAAGAAAAATCCCGGTGCCAAGTAAGTGAATCCCAAGCGGTGATTTCCCACAGGGTGGTTATCGGCGGTGATTACTCGGTGGTTTGAAGGCGGTCTAAGAATCCACTGATCTCGGGGATTTCTGGTTCGGGCTCAAGGGTTTCCTCGACCTCGTCCATCTCGATTCTCATATCTTGAGCGCGGCGGTAGACCTGACGCAGGGTCTGGTCACTTATTTCCAGATAGACTCGGGTGGTGGCGATGCTGGCATGCCCGAGCAAGCGCTGAATCGATATCAGGTCGGCACCTCGCTCGAGCAATCCGGTGGCGAAATTATGCCGCAAGACGTGCGGAGAGACCTTTTCTTTCGGCAGTCCAGCCTCAATCGCCAACTTATCCATCATCTTCTGGATGCCGCGCGGGCGCAATCGCCTGCCTCGCCGACTTACGAATAAGGACACTTCATCGGGGTGCGCCCTTGACTTGCGTGTTCGCATCCATGAATTGATGACCGTAACACTGAGTTCCGTGAACAGGACCAGGCGGTCTTTGTTTCCCTTCCCACCGACCACCCTGGCACTCCGGTCAGCCAAGTCGATATCGTGCAGGTCGAGCCCGCATACTTCACTGACCCGCATGCCGGATTCCAACAGCAGGATGACNNTCAGCTACCGGATTCTCACTTCTCTTGGCGGCCAGACACAGTAATTCCAATTCTCTCTGCGAGAGGGTGCGGGGCAATGAGCGACCCTTGGGGGGGCGGCTCAACCATTCGGGAAATTGGTGACCTAGCCACTGTAGTAGATGGCTGGCTGCCGCCATTCGGGCATGAACGGTCGTGGGTTTTAATTCGGCGAGACCATGCACCCAGATATCGATACGACCGTTGACCGGGTCGAGACGAAGATGCATTTGTTTGAGGTTGATCTCCTCGAGATCTCGCTTTGATAGGATGTTCTCATCCTCAAGCGGGGTTTCAATGAATTTGTTGATACCACACATATACGACTTGATGGTATTATCAGACTTACCCTCGGTGCGCAATTGCTGCCGATAACAGGTTCGCCAAGGGAGGTGGGACAGGCGTTGCAGACGCTGCGGAATAGGCGGTGAATCCGGCATTCCCTCCAAGCGCCGCTGGATCCCATCAAAACCAGATTCCTCAGTCATCAGCCCTCTCCCTAGCGCGCATTACTCGTCTCCCCCGCCGTGGCGGGTGTGCATCCCGTGTCCTGTCGGACAGGTCCATCTCCCTGCGTCGACATATCAAGGCTTCGCGGAATTTGGGTGGAAAAATGCCAAGTTCGTATAATCCCTCCATTACCGAAGGGCACGATGTTGAAAGCCACAGGATTAAAATTCAGGCTCTGCTTTCGAACGGGGCCACACCCCCATTCACCACCCCGAATTCGAACTTGTCACGTTAAGTTGTAACCTTCGTAGTCTTGGTCTTCGATTGCTTTCACTGGAAACGGTGAGACTCCCTTGCCAATCGCACTCTTCAATGCCTGCCTGAGGGCGGTGAATTCACCATAGCAGATCAAGATATCATCGAATCGTAATTGTAGTTCCGGGTCGGGATTCCACAGCAGGTCATTGCCGCGCGCCAAAGCAAAAACCGGAATATCTGCGCCGAGCGAGAATAGTTCAAGGATGCTGCGGCCGACCAGACGAGGGTGATGCTTGAGGTGTAGCGAGAGCACCCCTTGGTCGAGGTTGGTGCGTAGTAATTGTCCGACGTCAACATCGGCAAAGTCGACATCCTTGATCAGGAAGTCGATGATATAGCCGGCGACGTTTACTCCGCTGGCAGCCTCGATGCCTTGTAGTCCGGGCGATGAATTGACCTCGAGAACCAGTGGTCCATCCGCACCTTCGAGCAGGTCGACCCCGGCGATGTTCAGCCCCAGTACGCGCGCTGCCCTACGAGCGACGTTGACGTATTCTTCATTCAACTCAACCGATTCTACAGTGCCATTCAGGTGGAAGTTTGAGCGAAATTCCCGACCGCGTGCGCGCCTGCGCATCGCCGCTACTACGCGGTCGCCGACGACGAGAGCACGGATATCCTTACCATGGCTCTCGGCGATATATTGCTGAATTAGAACCGCCTTGCCGGTCAATAACAGAGCCTCGACAAGATTCATCGACTCACGCAGGGTGTGACGTAGGAATACTCCCTGCCCTTGTGTTCCCTCACTGACCTTGATGATACAGGGTAGGCCACCAACCCGCTCGATTGCTGTCTCCACATCATACAGGTCACGAACATAGGCGGTGGTCGGAATCCGAATACCGTTTTTGGCAAGAATCTGGCTGGCCAATAATTTATCTCTCGACTTACGGATACTATCGCCGGTATTGGCGGAATACAAGCCCAACTGCTCAAACTGATTCAGCAGGGCGACCCCGTGCCGGGTTATCGAGTGCCCGATTCTGGGAATCGCCGCATCGAATGCCACTGGCTCGCCACGGTGCAGTATCTCAACCCCATCTGTGCCGATGGTCAAGCCGAATTTCAGTGGGTCCAATACGGCAATGTCGAGGCCACGCTTGCATCCCTCCTCAATCAGGCGTCGAGTACTGTACAGCCTCGGGCCGCGGGAAAGTATGGCGATGCGCATGTGGAACGATTCCCCGCTCATTGCTACGCTTTCAAAGATTTCGCTCAAAACAGCAGTTTTTCCATCCTGAAACTGTAGGAATAAACCTCCGGCCAATTGAAACGACATATTGACTTGCGATTACTATGCAGCAGGGCTTGCCGAGTGACTCCTTGGAACGACCCGGCGAATCATCAGCACCGACCCACCCAGCCGATTCGCTAACATTGTCCAATGAAGATGATACCCACTCACCTATTGCTGGGCCTACAGGTCAACCCGGACCTTCTAGCCCCACCGAGGGCCAAGAAAACACCCCGACAGAGAGCGATTCCTTAGATTTGGATGAACACGACATCGAGCGGAAAAAAACCAAGCGAGAGATTGTGGGAGAACTGAAGGAGAAGACCAAAAAGGCGCGCTGGAACGTATTTCTATTCCTTGGTATCGGTGCGATATTGTTCACTTTCGCATTATTCCCGATGTCGACTCCGGGTTTTTGGGAAGATTCGAATCTGAAGAGCGACCCTCTCGACGCGGCCGGACAAATCAATTCACCAATCTTGATTTTCGGAATACCCGGGGTCGAGGTCAAGGTTGATGTCGAGGTATGGGTGATGGATAACCATGGCGGAGATATCGAGGTATATCTGGTGCCGGGTTATTGTGATAACTTAGAACTTCTTTACACCACCTCGGAAATGAGAGATGAAAATTCGCCAAGGTATGCATTGATAGAAGATGCCGCTCCTGGTAGTGTGAGAGAAGTAGAATTATCTGCCGACCCGAGCGGTGCCCATTGCTTCGTCACATGGTACAATAACTCGCGTGTGGTAAACCCCTCACTTGAAGCCGCTGTGCACGTGTACTCGAATAGAGTTCCCGCCGGCGCTCTCGCCGCCGGTTGCTTGTTAATGTCGGGATTCGCATTTTTTGGGGCGCAGAAATATGGCCGCCAGATGAAGGAATTACTTGCCCCGACCAGTAAGAAAACCCCGGAAGAGGAGGCGCTTGAAGCGGTGCAGTTGAGCCGCTTGAGTGCAGGTCCTGGAATCGCTCCACAGACCGGCCCTCCCAAGAGAGAGGTCGAGGTGGACACCCCCGCGACAGTGCCAGCCATTGCAAGTCCGGCCGCCTCGTCAAGCCAACCCAGCCCACCCCCCGACCCTCCAATCGAGGTCGAGCCGGATTATGTGGCGACCGGTGATGGCTATTTCTACATCAGGAATGTTGACGGCTCATTCCAACCACAGGCCTACTACCAAGGTCCGGATGGTCGTTATTGGCCCTATGAAGGATAACCGAGTGAACTCGATTCACCGAATGATTATTTCGCCTCACCCGAGAAACACCTCGGATTTGCACACCGCGACCGAGAGGCTTGAAAGAAGGCCCAGTGGAGCATACTACTGACGGCCATGGTCAAATCGGGTTTATCCAAGCATACAGTCGCTGAATTACGCGACCTGTGCAAGGGTCAAGGGTTGGCGATTTCAGGTAAGAAATCGGTTCTCATCGAGCGTTTGGTCGCGGCCGGAATTGGCGAAGCAAGCACTTCCGGCAGTGCGAAGTCACGATTGTCCGACCTGAAGACAGAGATGGGCGATGAAGATGATGCCCTGATTCTTGAAGATGACAGTACCACCGTGTTACCGGCCGAGGTCGAAGATGCCGAACCTGCCGAACTCGATGAGCCCGATGACGATGAAGGGGGCGAGGTTGTTGAGGCTGATATCTTCGAGGGAGATGTATTAGAAGCCGAGGTCATCGAATCCGAGGTGATGGATGTTGAGGTTGTCGAAGCGGTTATTGTCGATAATAATGTGATGGTATTAGAGATGGAAGAGCTGACGCCGATTCCGACGACCAAGAAATCATCATCCGGGGAATCTTCTGCCAGGAAAAGAGCTCCGAAGAAAACCTCACCGAGGAAGCCACCGGCCAAGACAGCGACCACCAAAATACCGCCAAAGCGTAAAATCATGGCTATAGCCATCGTCTTCTTCCTGCTGGCGATGACCGGTTGGTGGTACTTCACCAGTACTATCGAGCCATTTACACCAGACCCTATCAGATATGGAGATTCCATGCACTACAGCGTTTCGGATGGCCTGTTCACCGCCGAAGGCGAGTACGTCGAGAAGGCTGTTGAGGCCTTTGATTCAGATGAGGACGACATATGTCGGATTACTTTGGCATTCTCGGGCACCGGTGATATTTCCGTCACCAACGGTGGCGAATCACAGTTAGTTGGGCAGAGCAATAACGACCTGCTCGGAGTGGTTGGCCAACGCGGCTCATACGGCGCTGACTGGTTAACTGTGGAAAAGGTGTTTGCGCAGGATTTTGATGATGTCTCGATAACCCGATACAAGAAGAACATCATCGATTCGTCCAGATGTAACGATAACGGCGCATCGGTCTTCGGCAATACTCTCGAATTGAAGACCACGACGTGGACCGAATTACGCAGCGAGGACCTGTTGCGCTCGCAAATCGATTATCAGGTGCAACTCGAGTCGAGTGCCTATGAGGGCTCGATCACAACCTTTGGATTATCCGGCATCTTCAGCAGCCTAGGTTCACTTCAATCTTCTATTTCGATGGCCTTCGCCCCGGTCGAATTGAAGGAATTAATCGGTGATACCCTGATCGAAGCGGGCTCCAGTGGTAGTCGAATGGGGTGGTCTTGGCGAGTTGTCGACAGCGAACAGAAGGATGGTGAGATGTCTTGGCGAATTTTCATGGAGAGTGATGAAATCAAGAAATACTGTTTGGGGCATGCGCACATCACTATTTGGGCGCAGGCCGATTCGCCTTGGGCCACTCATCAAGAGGTGGATATTCTGATCAGCGGTGATACCGAACAGGATACCTGTGATACCACTTCACAGATCATCAACGACTTGATAGTCCCCGAAGGGTCGCTTGAGATGCGCATGAAAATGCAGCGCTCGTCGATTGAACGCGGTGAGAAGGCAGTGGTGTTCGGACGCGATTACCCCACCCGTCCCCGCTCCTCGGATTTGAAGCCAGAAGCGGGTGAGTTGAGCGATTGGGGGAGTAATGGCACCCACCTGCCAGACCTTTCTGCAAGGCGCTCGCACCCGCTGGAAATGGCCGTCGACTGCGTCGCCCACTTGGATGGTGCCGCGGGTGCCAAGGCGGCGCTGTCCGGTGAAGGATATGTATGGCGGTCTGTCGATGACCGAGAACAGGAACAGCAAGGTACGACGGGGTGGAACCTGTCGTGGGTCGATAGTGATGGCATGAGCGGCTGGGTGAGTATTGCTGTCTCAGGAG
>DARQ01000070.1:23748-24452 GCA_002503395.1 Euryarchaeota archaeon UBA60
CGCTTATTGGATTCCAATCGTTATCCCGAATTGACCTCAGGTCAAGCATACTTTGGGACTCCGTCAGCGATGAATGATTCGGTTCGCTACGGTCATTTGATTACCACCACCGGCTCTAATTTTGAACAGATTGCCCAATGGCTCGACCTCGATGATGGCGCCGGCGCGGCGACGGTGGATTTCCGCCGCTCTTGGGATGAAGGGCAGTGGTCGAATTCGTTTACCTTGGCCGCCGACGCCAGCGATGGCAGGGTTGTGGGTTGGTCATTCGCTCGTAGCACATAGTCGTGAAATCGGTCTATAGGGCGAAACAAATGCGTCACCGTCAAAAGGGACACAAAGTCCCCCGCGGTGCGGGATGCATATGCAAGAGTCTGAGCGAGAGCCGGTAATCGAGGCGGAATTCGAGGAATTCGAGGCGGTCGAGATAATTCCTGAAAGGATGGAAAACCTTGCCACCCCTGGGCCAGCAGATGAGATATCCATCGCTAGGCCGCGCCCCACAATCGAATTACCCGAGCCCCCGAAGACCCGTGAGGGGATGGCCCGCATCATCGCCTGCATCAACCAAAAGGGGGGAGTCGGGAAAACCACCACGGTAATCAATGTCGGTGCCCATCTGGCGACCATGGGTCTGAAAGTGTTGGTCGTCGATTGTGATTCACAGGGTAATTGTGCGACCGGCCTCGGGATTGACAAATCCA
>DARQ01000070.1:24649-25743 GCA_002503395.1 Euryarchaeota archaeon UBA60
GACATCATTCTCATCGACACCCCGCCTTCATTGGGAATCGTCACCATCAATGCTCTCACCGCAGCCGATGCGGTCATGATTCCGGTGCAGACCGAATATTTCGCCTTGGAAGGATTGGCGATGCTCGCCACCACCCTGCGCGAAGTCCGCTCCCGACTCAATCCTCGACTAGGCGTCGATGCAGTTTTCTTGACCATGCACGCCCCGACATTGTTGAACGGTCAGGTCGCCGGTCAGGTGAGGGAGACCCTTGGCGAGATGGTGGTTGAGCCACCTATCCGTCGTAATATCCGCGTCGCTGAAGCGCCGAGCCACGGTATTCCCATCCATCTCCACGCCCCGCATTCACACGGTGGAGAAGACTATCGACATCTCGCTGAAAATCTGGCCTTGCGCTGGGGACTGGCAACTCGCGGCAATGGAGGAAATGACTGATGGGCAAGCGGCGTGGGCTCGGGCGAGGTCTTGATGACCTGATGGCGACCCACGATACCGACCTGCCATTCCTCGATGCATATGGTGATGCAGATGGCAAGCCGGAAGCCGGTCAGCCGCCTTCCGTCGGTGGTGATGATCCACAGGAATTACTCTTCGCCTGCGTTCGCCTGCTGCGAAGTGAGGGTGCTGAAGTTGAGTACAACCCTGACGAGGATAAGGCCGAAGTGGAAACCTGGTTAAGTTTGGTGTGTACAAAGGAGGGGGTGTGTCTCTCGGTCGTGACGGATTCACCCCTGCCTCTGGTCAATTCAGATTTATCTGAGGCCGGTTTTACGGGCGGTCGTCTCAGCGATGACCGCTGTAAGGCCGAGGTCACCCTTACCCGATGGGGAGTGCCTCTGCGGCGACTGTTGAGCCGATTGCATGAATCTCAATCTCAGTGAGTCCGAACCCTGACAATAGAATTCTTAGGACTCGCTAAAGCAAGATGAACCATCGTCCGAACCGGAATGCTACATTATCGGACGTTGGTGCGTCCGAACCCGCAAGGCAATACCTGCGGCGAACAGCGAGGTGATGCTAAGGGCGATTCCGAATCCGGGCAGGAAGCCATCATCGGCTTCGACCACAGTCGCCTTCGGACAACCATTTCCCCC
>DARQ01000070.1:25832-26496 GCA_002503395.1 Euryarchaeota archaeon UBA60
TTGCCATCGCTATTGTTCAAAGTGACTTTCCAATTGACATATGTACTCAAACATTCAAATTCAGAGAATGTGCATTCTGCCCAATGAGGAATGGTTTGGCCACTCCAATTATTGCCTTGGCGAGAAAGTTCCATCGGCGTTGGGCTGAGACAGATTCCCTGATTCACACAGATCTGCACCGTGACGGCCTCAACTGTTGTACCATTTGCGATCGCATCGCCGCCGACCTCGACGCTGAAATGCCAAGGTTGGTTTTCTTCCGCGACCTCATCGTGGGTAATCGATGCGATTTCGGTTCCGACAAGGTCAGGCTCGGTATTGACTCCCGGCGCACCTAATGCGGCGACAGACTTAATCATCAGCGTGGCGAACAAAATGGCCACGAGCAAGGATATCGACTTCTGCACGATAACTCCACCCGATTCATGTTATTTGGTTGTTGATTGGTCGTGCCTATTTGCAAAAGTGGCGCTCATTTTCATTTTTTCCATTTCTTACTGCCGCGCCGCTTGCGTGCTGATGCAGCCCGTGTTGCCGCCTGTTTTGCCACTGAAGAGACCTTGCGCTGGGTGCGTCCCTTCTTGTCGCCGACTTTTGGTCCAGCCGAACTGGCCTTTTTCTCCTCGTCCTTGCGTTGCAGCAGCAATTCACTCCATTGGGTGCC
>DARQ01000070.1:26625-30499 GCA_002503395.1 Euryarchaeota archaeon UBA60
CGCCCCTCCTTGGCATGCGGTCTCTGTGGATGTGAAACCCCCTCCTCACGCTTCATCTTTTTCAGACCTAGAGAGCGAGCGGCCCATACCAGTCCCTCGAGGTCGGGCTTGGCGACCGCAGAATCAGCAGAGACCCGACGCCCCGAGCGTCGACTGCTGCGGGCATCGAAATATCCCGGCCAGATTACTATGCGGTCGGGATTGTGTTGCATGGCTCGGCCTCATTTCCTCGGAACCGCCGTTACCATTCAATGTGACGCTTCATTCCGAACAGGATAAACCTCGCGAAGGCCGAACGTCGTTGCAATACGTAGTGGCCTTAGCTTTATTCAATAAGAATACCGTTGACTACTCCGTCTTTACCAGGCCTGCTGGTAATCCGGACCTGACCCTTATCGGTCTCGATGATAGCTCCTTTGGTCAGGATATTGCGGCGAACGTAGTTCGGGTCGCAGGGGTTGTCGACGACGTTCAGGATATTGGCCTTCTCGACTTTTCCAGTAGAGCGGTCAGCCACCGAGATGGTGTTCTCGCTGAGTACCCTGACGAGTGGGTTTCCACCGGTCTTACGGTAGCTCTTGCGCTTTGGTTCGCCGATGAAGGTCCACTGTTTCTCGGTCGAGATTTCTGTGCGGCGCTTGCCGCGAGCCAAGACCTTCCTTCCACCGGTGCTCTTGCGCCGTGACTTACCGTGCCAGTGTGCCATACCTAAACCTCTGCGACTCGCCGACCCACAGCCCATATTTCAAAGGGGCGGTCGCGGCAAATTGGTTATTCGGACGATAATCACCTGCTGAGGCGATATGGCGCGAGGGGAATCTTCATCGCAATCACCCCGCATCACACAGTGATGGGGAGCGACTCGGCTGGTCTAGTTATCGCTATGGTGGCGCTATTTTTTGTGTTCGCCTCACTATCGCCGGTCGTCAATGATTTCACCGCAGAGGCGCCATTATCAGAGCCTATGACCAAGCCCTCATTAGCCCTCAGCGTAGGTAACCATTCGCTCGGCGGCTATCACATCGCCACCGGTGATTGGTGGGAGGCCGAACGTCCATTTACGGTCTCGGGTAGCGATTGGGATGGTGACGGGGTACTGAATAATGCTGATGATTACCCACTGGACCCAGCCTTGCCGACGAGTAGGATGCTGCGCGGAAAATCTTGCGTAGTCGCCTTGGTGAACTGCGTATCTGAACCGACCCCGACGCCATTTGAGACCACCCCAGCCCCGGTCTTGACCCAAGGGTCGTCGGCAATTTCTCTCGATTGGGGTGATGTCGACGGTGATGGTGACCTCGATCTGGTGGTAGGTAATAACGGCGCCCCCAATGCTCTCTATCTCAATCATGGCAATGGTTTGGATTCAACCCCGGCGTGGACCAGCGCCGACTCTCTGGTGTCGATGGATTTGGCCTGGGGCGATGTCGATGGTGATGGCGATCTCGATCTGGCGGTCGCGAACTTTGAAGGCCCAGCGCAGGTTTTTCGCAATAATCAGGGCACCCTATCTTCAAGTGCGGTGTGGAGTTATCTGCATGGTGGCACCTCCACTTCATCTCGGGTCACCAGTCTTGAGTGGGGCGATGTCGATGGTGATGGCGACCTCGATCTGGTATTGGGAATACTCGATGAGGGGATTTACCTGTTCCGAAATTCCGGCTCTTCACTATCTTGGGGAAGTGCATGGAGCGGGGGTAGCAGTGACAGCATCATGGATGTGAAATTGGCCGATGTCGATGGTGATGGTGACCTCGACCTTTTCGAAGCAGTTTCGGGAGGGGTGAATTCGGTATACACCAATAATGGTGGTACTTTCTCTTCTGTGGCCGTATGGCAGAGCCCCGACAGTCTGTCTACCAGTTCTCTCGCCACAGGAGATGTTGATGCCGATGGTGATGTCGATCTGGTGGTAGGTAACCATGGGGGGGCGAATCAGTTGTACCTTAACACTGGAACGACGCTTTCGGGTTCGGCAGATTGGTCTAGCGCTGAGAGCGAGGACACCATGGATGTACGCCTAGGGGATGTGGATGGTGACGGCGACCTAGACATCCTGGAATCAAATGCCGGTAACCCCGATCATATACGTATCTTCAACGGTACGGGATATGGGGCCTCCCCTGAATGGTCTACCGCAGCCGGGGGTGATTCTTCGGATTCAGCTTGGGGGGATTTCGATGGGGACGGAGACCTAGACTTCGCCACCGCCGATGGCAACGACGGGCCTAAGACTGCGGTAAACGGCGGGCAGATGATTGCCTCGTCATCCTCTTGGAATGATGGCCAGTCCTATTACACCTACTCGATGGACCTCGCCGATTTCGATGGCGACGGAGACCTCGACCTAGCTATTGGCAATGATGGTGGTGTTAGCATGGTGTACAAGTATGAAGGTGGAACATTTACAGGATTTTGGAACACACAGAGTTTTACACCGAATGCAGAAGATATCTTGTGGTTTGATTACAATGTTGACGGCCTTCTCGATGTGGTAATCGGTGATTACGATGGCAAAAACATTGTTTTTCTTCAAAATACTGCTGGAGTGGATCCAGCTCCATCCTGGAGCAGCCAAACCTCTGATGACACTCAAGACTTGGTGGCAGGAGACATCAACGGCGATGGTCGTCCCGATTTAGTCGCTCTAAATTACGGATATAACAGAGTAAATCTCATCGCTAGCAAGGGGTCGGGTTTTGAGCTCTCTACTCAGGCTTCATGGTCCAGTGGTGATTATATGGACTCGATGTGCGGCGCTCTGGGTGATTTCGATGATGATGGCGACCTCGACCTTTTCGTTGCCAACAAGGACGAGGTCGACCAGATTTTCTTCAATACCGGCACTGCTCTACAGACCACCGCAGGTTGGCAGAGCGCGGCCACAACCGCGGCGCAGGGGTGTGATGTCGGTGATGTCGACGGGGACGGGGACATTGACATATTGGTGGCGAATGAAAATCAGCAGAACCAACTCTATCTCAATGGAGGCAACGGAAATTTCCCCACAACCCCATCTTGGGTATCAACACAGGCCCTAGATACGGTGAGCATCGGCCTTTGGGATGTCGACGGTGACGGAGATCTTGACATGGTAGAGGGCAACTACGGCCTGCGCAATTACATCCGCATCAACGAGGGTGGTTCCTTCACTAACACCGTTTGGCAAAGCCCGGATATCCTCGATACTTGGGTGGTTGAGATGGGCGATGTCGATGGTGATGGCGATCTGGACATGGTGGTTGGAAATGAACAACAGACCAACCAATTATTCCTTGCAGAGTCTGACCAGGATGGTGACTGGGTCAGCGAGCCCACTGACGAGATGCCAACCGACCCTACCCAAACCGATGATGCTGACACCGATGGTTTCGGCGACCGCCTACTGGGGTGGTTGCCTGATAGCTGCACGGGATACTGGGGTGATTCATGGCGTGACCGCTGGGGCTGTCCCGACCTCGACCAAGACGGTCAATCCGATTTGTTCGACCCGTTCATGCAGCAGCCGACGCAATGGTCGGACCTCGACCTCGATGGCATGGGTGATAACTGGGCAAACTTCTCCCACAACTCGTATCGCTCGAGTAGGGGGCTTGGTGAATTCGTCACTGATGCTTACCTTCCCGACCCCTCTCCGTGGGATTACGATAATGATGGTTACGAGGATTCAGGTTTGGCAGGTTCTCAGATTCCATTCGACGACTGCCCGATGCAGGATGGCACTTCGATCCGCGATAGTTACGGCTGTCGCGACACCGACCGCGATGGTTGGTCGGACAATGGTGATTCTCACCCCGGTGATGCGACCCAACATCGCGATACGGATGGTGATGGATATGGTGATAACCAGAGTGGCTCGAATCCGGATAAATTT
>DARQ01000070.1:30572-32166 GCA_002503395.1 Euryarchaeota archaeon UBA60
GCTCGAATCCGGATAAATTTCCCAATGATGCGACCCAACACGCCGATAGCGACGGCGACCGTCATGGCGATGACCCCAATGGTACCGATGGTGACCACTTCCCATTCGATGCGACCCAATGGGATGATAGCGATGGCGATGGCTATGGTGACCGCTACAAGGGCACGACCCCAGATTCATGCATATTCGAGGCTGGGAATTCAAGCGTCGACCGCTATGGTTGTCCCGATGGCGATGGCGATGGCTGGTCTGATGAGGGTGACTTGGAACCCGAAAATGAATTGGTCTGGAGCGACGCTGATGGTGATGGTTACGACGACCAGATAACCGACGATTGCATCGATGACCGCGGCACCAGCACGATTGACAGACAGGGTTGCAGAGATGCTGACGGCGACGGTTATTCCGACGCTGATGACCAGTGGGACGCCCATCCCGATGGCTATGGTGATGCATTTCCTGACGATGAAAGCCAATGGTCCGATAGCGATGGTGATGGCTACGGCGATAATGCAATGGGGACCGAAGCCGATAGTTGCCCGACCGAATTGGGCACCAGCACCACAGCCCTTGACGGTGGTGAATTGGTCGCGTGGTTCGGCTGTGATGACCAGGATAACGATGGTTTAGTCGATGAAGATGATGATTGCCCATTGACCGGTGGCACCTCTTGGCTTGACCGCCACGCCTGCCCCGATACCGATGGCGACGGGGTCAGCGACATCACTGATGATTGCGACCTACAGCCCGGTGATTCGACCATCGTCTATATCGCCTGTCCCGATACCGATGGCGACGGGATTCCCGATTCCATCGACCCGATTCCTGACGATGGCAATGGCACAGCGGATGATTGGGATGCCGATGGCTGGCCGAATCCGGCCAATCCGCAGAATGTCACCTCATTGGAAGACGCCTTTCCCAGTGACCCCACTCAATGGTTGGATTCCGACGGCGATGGCTTGGGTGACAACCCTGAAGGTTCCAGCCCCGACCTATTCCCCTACGATTACGATAACGATGGGGTAATGGATGTCTTTGACCCCTTTCCCCTCGACCCGCGCGAGTGGAGTGATTTCGACGGCGATGGCATCGGCGATAATGCTGATGCCGACGATGATAATGATGGCTATCCGGATATCTTGGAGATTAACCAGTTGACCGACCCTTTGAGCGCCTCATCTCACCCGACCGAAAGTTGGGAGTTGATAGTTCCCGGAACGACAATCGGATTGGGGGCTTGGGACATGATTGGAATTCTAGGTGGTGGACCCCTGGCATTCTGGCTCGCCTTCGGCTTGCTGACCCGCTCCGGCCGCACCGCCCGGTACCAGCAGGAATTGGAATCAGCGCTGACCAGGGAGGCATTGGAGGAAATCGCCCACCGCTACGAATTCGCCTTGATGTTACGTCTCATCGGCCCGCATCAGGGAATCCGGCTCGAGCGACTGCGCGCCGAACTAGATGACGAACTTGAGTTATTGCCTTTGAAGATGGATCTTCCACTCGACTCTCCGATGGCTGAACTCGATCAGACAACCCATGTTGAATCATTGATGCAAGCCAAGGAGATACCCGACCTCAATCAGCCTGC
>DARQ01000102.1:0-4520 GCA_002503395.1 Euryarchaeota archaeon UBA60
CACTACAGACTTTGATTTGCACTACGATGTTGGTGAAGATATCGGATTCAGTTTTTTGATAACTAATCCCGATTCTTCTTTGAATTACGAAGCGTCATGGCGTGTTTGTGATATATGGGGTGAGTTTGCTCCAGATTACAGTGACTGGATTGACGGAGATTGTATAGAATATACGGGGCCTGATGGAAATCAAGTCGGTGGGGAATTTATTATTCCTGCTGGTGTACCTGATGGATATGCTGTTATTGCTACAATACCTGGAATAACCTCTGTAGGTGATGGGAGTGGTGGGGTGATTGATTATGACACTTTTGAGGTCGAACAATATGTTGTTGCAATCATGTTGACTGTGTCGGGTGTGTCGATAGCAACTGCAAATAGCACCATTTTCTCAGTGGGTGACAGCGGTAACATGGATGTTGATTTGGAAATTGAAGGAGATATTATCGAAGGCCAGGATTATTCTTTTGATTGGAGTGCTGACAATCTTCACCAGATGGGGTCAGTATTTTATGATTTTAAATGGAGAGTTTTTGATACCGCGGGGCAGGGAATCGTTGTTGATGTTTTAGGGGGTGATGCAATGGGTACAACTTCTATCTGTACTTGGCCTCAATATTCCAACTCTTGTGGCAGGACTGGCTGGATAGATGGACCTGATATTTCTGGCCTTGTGGTCGATGATTACACTCTAAATGTATGGTTAGAGATGGATGGTGTGGCAGTTTCTGGATATGTTCATCACTTCTCCGTTTTAGCGCCTCCCCTAACTGGGTTTGAAAATGTGACGATTAGCCTTACTGGTGCTGGACATTACCAACTTGGTGATACTGTAGAGTTTGATTGGGGTGTTACAGATATGAATGATGATCCATTGGTAATAACTTATGATTTTGAATGGAGAGTTTGTAAACTGGTTAATCATGCTTTTTCTTATTCGGATGATCATAGTAATTGGACCGATGGTGCCTGTGTTGAAGAAGTTGATGATTCCCAATCTCCAAGTCTGACAAATGGTGGGGATGAGGCCCTTGATAATTCTGCCACGGGTGATTCTGGCACGATTACTACCAATCCAATAAATCTCCCTCGTTGTGGTCATTATTATTACGGGTGTGAATATGTTGTTGCCGGAATGGTTCTGGTAAATGGTGTTGCAATCGCTTCCGCAAATAGCACTATTTTCTCCCTAGATTCTATTTCGACTATTGAAGTTGGAGTTGATAGATCGGGTAACATTCCAGTGGGACAGGATTTTTCGTTTAGTTGGTATGCATCCGGGATGCATGAGAAGGGTTCAGTTGCCTATGATGTTCAGTGGGTGATATTGGATATGTCCTCAACACCTCCGTCTTCGACTGGCCATCAAGGAACTACTGCAGTTTCTGGAATGGGTTGGACGGGAGGAAAGTACCACACCGATTGGAGAGCAGATAGCCATCCGACTTACGGTGAAACCGTCTCAGGCCTAAGTGCTGGTGATTATGAGTTGCGTGTATGGTTGCAAATGGATGGTATTGATGACTATTCAAATGCAGAGGATACACATGAATTCAGTGTAATCGGTGATGTTTTGACTGGGAATGAGGCTGTGCAGATTTCGGGACTCAAATCAAATTATGACATCGGAGAAGATGTTGATATTGACATTGATATAAGTGGATTGCTTTCTCCGGGAGATACGGAATACGATCTTTCTTGGAAGGTTTGTAAACTCACAACGGGGGATGGATGGGATGGATATTGGGAGAATTATCACGTCAATCGCTTGATTAATGAAGATTGGGATCTTAGTGATTGGATTGATATGGAATGTGGGAACACGGATTGGCCTTTCTATATGCCTGAAGGTGCAATCGATGGTGACTCTGAAGTGAACATTGGTTCTGGCACACATTCTTACACCCTTGATGGCGCAACTGCTGGTTTGGGACCTGGTGAATATGTTATCGCCGCCATACTAGAAGTGAAGGGGGCTATTGTGGCTTGGGATGATGATTATGATTACTTCTCTGTTGAAAGTGCTGCCGAAGTTAATGTTGATTTAGAGAGGTCTGGAAATATTTTGGCGGACATGGATTACAATTTTGATTTTAGAGCCAGTGATACTTTCTTCTTGAGTGATGTGGATTATGAATTAATTTGGGTAGTTAGGAATGATATGACGGGTGTCTCCGCGGGTTTTGGAAATTATGTGTTTTCTTCAATGTGGGATACTGGTGCGCAATCTGCAAGCATCCCTAGCGCAATGCTAAATTTTGGAGATTACACACTATATTGTTGGCTTGAGCGGGACGGGGTTGCTGATAGTAGTCCAGAAGCTGATTTTGAGCATAGTTTCAGAGTGATTAATCCGGCACTAAACACCTTAGCAACTATTGATGTTCAAGTTAATGTAACTACTACTGGGTGGGGGCAAGGTACCGTTGTCGCTTATGATTTAGATAATGGTCAACTTTTCACTATGGGTTGGGCCGTGACTGATATGATGAACAATGTTATCGATAGTGGGGAGGATACCTGGATTGCTCCTCCAAATTCGAAGAGTTGGGTTTTGGACTTTAACCATGTTACAAACGGAAATTATTGTCTTAAGGTAAATCTCTATGCAGCACAAATATTGGTTCATATGCAAAATGCTTGTTGGACTCAAGCCTCAACTGCCGACGCCGATTCCGATGGTGTGCTCGACGCTGATGACATGTGTCCTTACGACCCAGTGGTAGCCAACGATGCTAACGGCGACGGCTGTGAGGACGTTGACGACACCGATGGTGACGGTATGGATGATGATTGGGAGAACTTCTACAACACCGACCCCTATGTCGATGATGGTGCCAGTGACCTCGATGGTGATGGAGTGAGTAATTTAGACGAATTCACCAATGGAACCAATCCCGCCAGTTCCGACACCGATGAGGATTTCGTCAACGACGGAGTCGATGTCTGTCCCCTTGTCTGGGGTGATATGGCCAACGGATGCCTGACCCCCATCAACCTGCCACCTATCTGCGACATCTACTTCTCGTTGGAGATGAATGGTATGGTTATCAGCGGCGACGCGTCAATCCCGGCGATTCCGCCGATAATTCCCGGCGGCATCGGCCCTCAGGAGATTCAAGTACCGGCAGGTATCTACTACATCATCGCGGTCTGTACCGACCCCGAAGGAGATATGGTGACGGCAACTATCAACGGGGTGACTATCGGTCCGGCCGCCACTGCCACAGTTGGAGCGGTGGTCAATATCACTGAAAATGTCGAGGTGACCGTCGATGTCACCGTAACCTGGACCGATGGGGTAAATACCTTGACCGGGGCAATCAGCATCACCGTGGCCGGCGGGACTAATTTCGACTCCGATGCCGATGGCGACGGCTATACTCCTGGATTCACGGCTGCCCTGGGAGTGATGTCGCTGCTCGGTGCGGCGATAGCGATACGCAGGCGAAGGCTTTGAGGCATGACCCGCCCCCCGATGGGATGATGCGGGCGGCAGAGGTCTGGGGTGAGCGTTGGTCGGCTTGTGAGTCATCCTTATCGCGGCGCTACATGGAAACTGTGGTTGCTAAACAAAGTCTGGTGATATTGGCCGCTGACCGTTACACCATGGCCGGTCTATCCGAATTACTCGAGGATGTTTCTGACCACGTCGTCGCCCTGAAGACCCATGTCGACCTGGTTGAAGATTGGTCAGCCTCGGCATGGTCTGAATTTATCGGCCGGGCGGTAGCGGCCGATATGCTGATTTTTGAAGACCGAAAACATGGGGATATTGGGAAAATCGCCCGTGACCAGATGGGGGGGGCCTACGATTCGCGCAACTGGGCCGACCTGATGACCGCCCACCTGATTTCAGGCCCTTCGGTGCTCGATGGCATGGCCGAAGCGTGGAAATCGGTTGGCCGTGAAGGTGGAGTCCTGTTATTGGCACAGATGAGTAGTGCTGGTAACTTGTTGGAAATCCCGGGATATTCGGCCGCGGTGGTGGCGGTGGGACAGCAGCACCCCGCCTGTTTCGGATTCATCGGTAACGGTTCTCGACCCGATGAATTGGCGCAACTTCGCCAGTTGGTTGGAGAGGGGAGGATGATTTGGACTCCTGGGGTTAATATTGCTGTGGTGGATGGTGAATTGGGACAACGTTATGGTTGCCCGCGCCAAGCGGTGATTTCTGGATCGGATGGGATAATTGTCGGGAGTGGAATCCATCGCGCTGAATCACCGAGCAAAGCGGCCAAAGCCTATGCTGAGATGTCCTGGCAAGCATTGCTTGAGAGGGGGAGATGAGGTGTCGGCGGCCACGTGGGCCTTCGTCGCCATAGGTTGCATTGGCCTGGTTTGGGTGGTACTATGGCAATTCAAGAAATGGAGTGAATTGGATGAACGCCTGGCTCGTGCCGACCCAACCCTTCTCGATGATGCGGCATTGAGTTCGGAAGAAGCGATTCAAGCCCCGGCGGGAAGTGTGATTCTACCCTATACTCTAGCGGTCGATATTCCGCTGCAAACTCCTCTCG
>DARQ01000102.1:4660-5385 GCA_002503395.1 Euryarchaeota archaeon UBA60
GGTCGTCCACCAGCAAACGACTCGGCAACCACTCCCGGACGTTGCCCCGGAGTTAACCTCAGAATCTATGCCAGTCGCCCCGATTACAGATGAGGAGTTTAAATGAAATTTACAATATCAGTGTACATCATGTACTCGGCCGCACCAAGGCTTAGACCAATAAGAAGGAGTAGAACTAATCCAAGTGTTTTTTTACCTTTCTTACCGGCTTTTTTGGCTTTTGCGCCACCACTCATATCACCAGATTGAGGTAAAGGCAATGGGAGAGGGAAGGGTGCTGGTAGTTCATCGCCTTCCTCGATTTCCTCAATCAGTATCTTGTCTGGGTATAATTGATCGAGGTCGGCTAAGCCGGGGGCTTCTGGAACCGGGCCTATCACATCCTCCCATATCTCATCAATCATACTCTTGGTAACCGGTTTCTCAACCCAGGCAACTGCGCCGGCAGAGTGAGTGGCATCAGTGGCTAGTTGGCGCTGGCGGCGCGGCGCGGTGAAGAGGATCCGAGAATCGCCGCCGTGCTCCCGCATTTCGAGGGCGGCCAGATGACCGTCGAGGCTGGGAATGTCCAGTGACATCACCACTAGTTCTGGGTCATTGCGGATGTATTCGTCAACCGCCTGATCACCATCGCTGCATTCGATGACGTGGAATTGGCGGTGGCGGAAGATTTCACTCATCCGCATCAATGCCATCTGGTTATTATCGACGATGAGAACTGTTGG
>DARQ01000102.1:5516-6445 GCA_002503395.1 Euryarchaeota archaeon UBA60
CCCCCTCGTGGTATCTCCTGCTCTTGAAGGATATGGGTTATTACGGCAGTCTTGATTTGCTTTGGATTACTCTTCTTCGCCATCATTGACGATTTCTTCGGCTGGTCCATCGCGCGGGTTGGTGAAGGCTTGTTGAGTCTTCTCGGCCTCGTCGATTTTCGCATCCATGTCTTTCTTGGCTTGGGGGGCTTTTACGAATTGCATCTGTAGTTCTGCGATGATGGCACTGAGTAGTTTTGTTTCTTGCTCTTGTAAGTTTCCCTCGGTCTTCTCTTTCAACATCTGAATCATGTCTATTCCGGATTTCGCCTCAACCATATTCCATTGTCTATTACCCTCGTAGTCAGGCATCATCCCCATGTGAACCATCGCCGTGCGCTGGAACATGTGGACTACGGTGAAGAATTGTGCCGACCTTTCATCATTGAAAATATCCTCGGACATGATAAACGCCACCAACATGTCATTGATGAGTTCAACGGTTGTATTAATTCGGCGAATCTATGCAAATAATTGGTCGAGAAGCCAGTTCGGCACAAATTGAATCAAGTCATCATAGCCCTGCCCGATTCCGGCCATCACGATCGGTCGGCCAGTGGCATGAGCGATGGAAAGGGCAGCTCCGCCCTTGGCATCAGTATCGAGTTTGGTTAATACCGCGCCGTCGAAATCGAGCATTTTCTGGAATTCAACCGCCTGGTCGACGGCGTCGTTACCAGCCAATGCGTCGCCGATGAATAACACTAGGTGAGGTTTGGTGACGCGGTGTACTTTTTCTAATTCGGCCATTAGATTGATCTTATTCTGCATTCTCCCAGCGGTATCTATCAACACTACGTGGGCGCCGCGTGCCCGTCCACTCTCAACCGCATCTCGTGCGATGGCTGCTGAGTCGCCGCCGCGCTGACTTGAGATACACCTTATTCCAA
>DARQ01000102.1:6594-11410 GCA_002503395.1 Euryarchaeota archaeon UBA60
GCAATCTTGGCTGCGGTGGTGGTTTTACCTGTTCCATTGACTCCTACCAACATGATGATGACGGGTGTATCGCCGTTTTTCACCATCTCATCGACGGTTGCATTGAAATCCCAATAATCTGATTTCAGGATGGTTTGCAGGGCTCGCTTGAGGCTGGCCTCGAGGACTTTTTCGAGTTTGGCACCTTTGCGTAGGCGATTACCGAGTAATTCTCGCCTTAGTGCCCCCATTACTGCAGTGGTGGCCAAGGAGGAGATGTCGGATTCCAATAATAACCATTCCAATTCCTCCAGAAGTTTATCGAAGGCCGCACCCTGCTTGATGACCTTGCCGCCAGATTCAACCACCCCGCCACCGAGGTTGATTTCAATGCTCTTCCCGAATTCATCATCGATATGTTTTGCACCACTGGAACCGCGCGGCGCATCTTCAACCTTGACTAGTTGGTGCCCGGTAGTTGAGCGCATCATCTGCAGATTCACCCGTGAGCCCTTCGGTTTGGTTTGGGAAGATGAATGGTTTTTGGACTTGATTTCTTCTTGCCGCCGCGACTCTTTCTTCAATCGCTTACGTTCTTTTTTTGAGATTGTGACTGGGAGAGGGGTGGAATCATCATCGTCATCATCCCATTCATCCCAATCGTCTTCACCAGCCGAGATTGCTGAAGTGGCTACAGTGGCCGACGTGGTGTCTTGGGTGGATGGTACCAAATCTTCAGGGTCTTCAAGGTCGTCCAAATCATCGGCGTCGGTGCCTGTTGTGTCCTCAGCCTCTGTTGCAACGGCTACATCGGTTAGGTCAATTGGTTGTTGGCCGTGAAGCTGTGCCGCCGCGGCCAAAGCCACTTGAGCTTCGACTGAATCTTCCGCGGCAATAAGGTCGGATTCGTCAGTCTCTGCCGCCACCTCGTGAATCCGCTTGCGAAATCGGTCGAATAGCCCCATCATCTCACCTTCAATCGTCAAGTGTCAACTCGCCGCCAAAACCGCGTCGGCGGGCTGTTTTAGGTTGTTTTTTCTGGTCGGATGTGGTGTCCTTGCCGCCTTCAGTGGTGGATTCAGTGAC
Organism: Euryarchaeota archaeon UBA60; assembly: GCA_002503395.1. Lineage (GTDB taxonomy): Archaea > Thermoplasmatota > Poseidoniia > Poseidoniales > Poseidoniaceae > UBA60. The sequence goes on from DARQ01000102.1 coordinate 7,660, forward strand.
GTTATCCTCAAAAAATGGCGGCATTGTAACGCCGACCTCGGCCGCGCCGGAACCGGTCATCTTCTGCGCCGCTAGGTTGAACTCGGCGCTCATTTCGTTGATTTTCTTGGTGATGGTTTCTGCTTCAGCGTTCAATTCGGTGATTATGATACCGAGGTCGATGATTCGGGTACGGATTATGGTGGCGGCATCATCGGGATTTTTCTCGGCGAAGATGCCGCTACCGATGTCGATCACTGCGGTTGTGTTGGCCTCGACAGTGGTTGGAAGGTGCACACCTGAGCCGATTGGAATCATCACTTTGTTTTCTTTCTTATCACTATGCGCTGATTCTGCGGCGTTGGATAACCGAGACATTGCGAGAAGACTGGTTTCGACGTCACCGGCCTCGGCCTGGACAATTTCTAATCGTGAAACTTGATCTTGTAATTGTTCGAGCCGTTGACGGTTGAGGTCTATCATTCGTGCCATGTTCTTCAGTTCTTCTTCGGGCATGGATATCTCTCCTCTGATTGTGAGTAGAGAAGCCCCTCGTGGGGTGGTGCTCACTCCTCCTCTTTGGGTGGCGCCTCTTTGACCGGGGATCCTTTGGCGGGTAGTGGTTCCATGGTCGCCAGTTGTTCACGGAAATGGTCGATTACCTGGGCTTCACTAGACTCGCGGGGATCGATTTTGTCGCATGAATTGATTTCAATCTTGCGTCGCTTAGCCTTGTGACGGCTGCCTATTATCGAGTATACACGGTGCTCGGCGTCGGCCGTATCTGCGGCTATGATATCCAATGTGAACTGCTGTCGAACCTTTCCCATCGGGACTGTTCCTTCCACTCGGTATGCATCCATGGCGGCGGCGACCTGCCACTTACCCTTAAACGCGCCGTCGCGCAAACGGTCTGCTGTCCAGCACTGGCTTCAGCATACCGTGGTGATTTTAGGCTGAGAAATGGGGTCGATATTGAAATCGGGCGGTGGTTGGGTAAAGGGTGGTCGTGATGGTCTAGGAGACGCGGCTAAAGAGGGATAATGTATCGCCCCTATATGCGCCGACAAGTTGGTGGCAAGCAACTGAGTATTGCCTTGGTCGCATTGTTGGTCGCCAATTTAATCGGTAGTATCGCAAGTGTTGAACTGCTGATACCAGATGATGATTCGGTGGGTGACCGCGGTGGGATTGGGGAGGAATATGTATTGGTCATCGACCGCGCATGGACAGTAGCTGAATGGTCGTCTCTATACTCATATGATATCAGTCCACTACGACAATTGAGTTTTGACAGCCTCTTGGTTTGGCAACCACACGGGGCCGGTCATGTGGAGTGGTCGGAAGGTCATTCAGCCGCACCTGCTGAGTGGAAGGCGGGGCTGGACTCGACATTTCCCCTCCCGGGTCAATCGATATTAGTCATCCTTGAACCTCGCTTGCCACACGATGCCGGGAATCAATTGGTGAATGATTTGCAACGACTAGGATTACAACCGAGTGAATTGCCCGATGATATGGGCGCGAGCGCTTTACCAATCACAATAGAAGCATTGTGGCCGTCGGTCGGGGAAAGTACCCTCCTCGATGAATTGTTGGCGCTTCAAGGGGTGTTCTGGGTCGAGCCGGTATTAGAGGCGAGTTTGAGAAATGAGGTTTCTTCGGCAATCTTGCAGGATGGGGAGGTATTGAGTCACCCGCTGTGGGAATTGGGATTGGCGGGCACCGGTATCGTGGTGGGAATCGCTGATACCGGCGTGGACCGTGACCATTCTTGTTTCAGAAATGCGAGCCTCGCCTATGGCTTCGGTGCCGAGGAGGATAATGTCTCTGCGACCCCGGGAATCAATCATCGCAAACTGTTACTGCTCAACGAAACCTATGATGATTGGGATGACCCGGGTGATGTTGATGGCCGCCATGGAAGCCATACAGCCGGCACATTATCGTGTTATGACATCGATTCATTCCTCGCCACGCTGAATGGGGATTGGGATAATGCCACTCCGGGAATCATGACTGCGATGGCCTATGATTCTCGATTGGTGGTACAGGACTTGGTCGGCCCCTCGGGGTGGATGGAGCCGCCGATGGACACATTATTGTGGGAGAATTCCCGCAATGGAGGAATTATTCATTCCAACTCTTGGGGGGATGCGACCACATCATACACCCTTCGCTCACATAATCTCGATGCGTGGATGCGAGAGAACCCGTGGTCGTTGGTTTTCGTCGCACCGGGAAATAATGGTGGCTTGGTGCTAGAACCCGCCAATGCTCGCTCGGTGGTCTCTGTCGGTGCAAGTGCAAGAGATAATTCGACCACTGTGTATTCTCAGTCGAGCCATGGCCCGCTCGAAGATGGTCGCCGGGGCATCCTCATCCTGGCTCCGGGAATCGGGATAATCTCAGCGCAGAGCGACGGAGTACACGATTCTGCTAACAGTGGAGCACGTACAAGTTCAGGTACCTCGATGGCAACGCCGATGGCAGCTTCGACCACGGCATTGATTCAGCAGATGGTTGAAGATGGTTGGATTTCACGCGCAGACGATAATCGCTCAATTGTCAACAGTAGTGAGATTATTCCTGGTTGGTCATCGTATGAGGGTGTGGGGAATATTTCCTTAGGTGATGGTTTCACCCCCTCCAACAATCTTCTGCGGGCCTTGCTGACCCTGTCGGCTGAACCGTTGGTCGGCGGCCACCATAAAGGGTTGGATTTGGGATTTTCCCCCGATGAGATGCAGGGTTGGGGTCGACCAAACCTCAGCCGTCTGCTCGACGCGGATTCGGTCAATTCATCTTTGGCTGGAGGTTTTTCTGGCACCGAAGGGTATGTCCCAGCAGAAAATATCTGGATTTGGGATGGTTTTGCCAGTGATGGTGATTGGGTTTCGGCGCTGAGTGCGCGCGTCGATTCACCGAAAATTGGTGGTCCATTGGCAAAATTATCCTACAGTGAATGGACCGGTGAAGGTTTAGTGGGGCCGTTCTTAGCCAGTGATGAAGAGGTGTCGTGGCAATTAGAAAGGGTGATTGGTGAAGATCTTGATATTCGTCTCTCCTGGTCACCCAAGCCGGCTCCAGGGCCGGTAGATGATTTGCAATTGGTGGTGGTGATAGGAGATGGGCGTTTTGTCGTCGGTGATTATTTCAATGATAGTGGCTATAGTAATCTCTTCGTCGAACCGGCTTTCCTCGACACTTTGGTCGGTAATAATGAGTCGACTGTCGGGATTAGGATTCCCGCCGATCTGCTCGGTGATTCGCTTTGGGTTGAGGTGAGAGTAAGAGCGCGAAATGTTACCATCGGTAATTTCACTGGAGGGTTGGGTATTGATGGGGACAGGGTTGGATTTGCCTTGGCTGCCAGGGGGTTGGTTCGAGAGTCACTGGATGAGGATGGGGATGGGGTCGCTGATTTCGTTGATTCGTGCCCGGATACCGCCATCGATGATGTGGTTGATTTGCAAGGCTGTTCGCCATCGCAACTCGATGGGGATGGTGACGGGGTGAGTGATGCTGATGATATGTGCGTTGGTTTTGATGATTTGCTCGACTTGGATTTTGATGGTATTCCCGATGATTGTGATTCCATAATCGATAGTGATGGTGATGCTGTGGCTGACCACACCGACCAGTGCCCGACCACACCCCAAGGGGATGTGGTCGATGCGGTTGGGTGCTGGCCCTACTCTCCAGTGGTATTCCTCGCTCTCTCTCCCGGCGCTGACACCTATACTGACATTCTTCCTCTGGATTTCATTTT
>DARQ01000004.1:0-605 GCA_002503395.1 Euryarchaeota archaeon UBA60
GAGGCCATCGATGCCAGCGACGACCCGTCTCCGAGCATTAGAATAAGAGATGCTAATTTGGCTGAGGATGCGATAATTTCTGTTGTTGTGAATTCTCCTGGTACTGGTTATACGACTTGTGCGCTTAGTGCTACCTGTAGAATTACCGCATCAGGATCAACTAGTGGTAGTGGCTGGTATGCTTCGTATACCGTATCTGGTGGTGGTATTGATGAAATTACAATTCAAGCACATGGTTCTGATTATCTAGGAACTATTACATTCACTATCGATAATCCAAACGGAAATGCCGACGCATCTCTCCATAACCCAACTATAGGAAATATTGTTTATGTTAATGCATCAAACGATGGCAGTGTGTCGATTGATGTTGATGATATGTGGATAAGTGTCGAAGGGCTAGAACCCGATCCGCTATCGAATAGTTACAGTACATTTGGAACATTTTTTCCCTCAGAAATCATACCTATTGTATATATGGAATCTGGCAATTCTGGATTAATTAGTTCTGTTACTATCACTGCGAATGGAGCGATTGCTACGAGGGCGGGATTGTAGACTGAGGTGAAATATTGGCAGGTTCGGCTCCGAGTGCATTCATCTTC
>DARQ01000004.1:647-1911 GCA_002503395.1 Euryarchaeota archaeon UBA60
GGTCGATTCGTGGAAGGGCATCGCCGATACCTATGCCGATAATCGCGATAAGGCGGCGCTGGATGCGAAGACGGAGTTCAGTTTCGCCGGCAACCCGATGATGGTGAATTTCGATGATTCGACTAACCAGATCATGGTTTTCTACCTGCAGAATACAGGACAGGTCATTCTTGAAGATTCAATTGGCGGAGTGTTTGTCGATGGGGTGAGGCCCGCAACTTCTGTTGCCTCGGCTGTAGTGGGAGGTGGAGATTGGGCGCCGGGTGAATTGTTGCGATTGACTCTGGAAGATTCAACCAGTCCTTGGACTTACGCCGATGGCAATGAAGTGGTATTAATGCTGGTTGCTAACAGCGTTATCAGCAAAGGTGTACGTGGAACTTATTCATTGACCCTGACGGTAAGGCTGGTATGATTATTTAATAGAGATGAGAAAAAATGGACGAAATAGTGGAAGACGGCTTTGATTTCGGTCTTGAGACCGACAGCCTGAGCGACAGCATGGGCGCTAGCCTGCCCAACCGCTCGCTGTGCCTTATCAGCGGCGGTGTCGGCTCGGGCAAGAGTCTGGTATCACAGCGCCTGGTCTTCGGTCTGCTGATGAACGGTTCAAAGGTCGTCATCGTCACCACTGAATTGACCACCCGTGGGTGGATTGAACAGATGAACAGCATCGGTTATCATATTGCCGATTATATCGCCAAGGGTCGTTTGGTCGTCATCTCGAGATTCGGCACTATCGCCGAACCCATCGCAGGTGTCGGCTTGAACGATGTATTGGATTCCGAAGCCTTGGGAGAAGCCGATTTCATAATCGTCGATTCCGCCTCGTCGATCATGGATATGGAGATAGGTGGCGATGAATTATTTGCCACATTGCAGAAATTGCGCAAATTCTGCTCCAGTGGCCATAGTCTGTTGTTGACACTCGACCCTAGCGGCACCAATGCAGGCCTGATGCGCGAATTACGCTCTTCGGCTGAAGTCGTCCTCGACATGACCGCCCAACTCATCGGTGGCACCTTGAAACGTGACCTTCAGGTGACTAGATTCCTGCGGGCGGCAGGCCCAGTGCAGACCAATATCAGTTGGCGAGTAGAGCCCGGAATGGGCTTCATTGTCGACATCACGGCGGTGAGCTGATGCAGGCAGCAGAAGAAAACGAACTGGAACCAGAACAACAACGAGAAATCGCCCCAGGCGACCTCGCCGGGCTGATGAATGCCTATCCGCACGTTCGTGACTGGGTCAATGATTTCGAGGC
>DARQ01000004.1:1987-4395 GCA_002503395.1 Euryarchaeota archaeon UBA60
CCGATTTTTGTCCACATCTACAAACCACCTGCAGATGATGAGGGAAGTGAGGGTAGGACGCTGTGGTTCGGCCTTGAGCCACAGATGACCGAAGAGGATGAGTTGATTCGCCGCAATCTGGTTGAGATTCTCCTGCAAGAGGCACCGACCGCCCCTTCCTTCACCACCGATGATGAGTTCGAGCATATCCTTTCGGGGATGATTGACCGCTTTACGGTCTTGGAGCAGGATGCGCCACTGGTCAGTCGCTCGGGTAAACTCTGGGATCTCCTCGGCCTTGAGGATAAGCGAATCGTCGTCGGTGAGGCACAGCGTGAGCGGCTTCGCTACATCATTATTCGTGATTTGATTCGCAATGGCCCCATCGAGACTCTGCTATCCGATGAGCAGTTGGAAGATATCCACTCCATCGGCACCAAGGAAATCAACATGGACCACAAGGTTTTCAAATCGGTGACCTCAAACATCCGCTTCCGCGATGAACAGTTACTCTCCCGTTACCTGCGGGCGATGAGTGAGCGTATCGGGCGGCCGGTCTCCGACAATAAACCAATCATCGATGGTGCTCTTCTCGACGGGTCGCGCATCAATATCATCTTCTCGGACGACGTCTCGATGCTCGGGCCCTCGTTCACCATTCGTAAGTTCGCCGAAGAGACTATTTCAATCACCCAATTGGTCAAGTGGAGAACTCTATCCGCCGATATTGCGGCCTACATCTGGTTATGTCTGGAATACGGAATGTCCTTGCTGGTGTCGGGAGAGACCGCTTCGGGAAAGACCACCACCCTGAATGCCATCCTGCCCTTCATCGACCACAACGTCAAGATCTACTCGGCCGAAGACACCCCTGAAGTCAAGGTGCGGCACAAGATCTGGCAGCGGTTGGTCACTCGCGAGTCGAAGAATGAAGAGGCCCGGGTCGAGATGTTCGACCTGCTCAAAGCCGCATTGCGTAGCCGCCCTCGCTACATCATCATCGGTGAGATTCGTGGTGTCGAAGGGGCGACCGCGTTCCAAGCGATGCAGACCGGCCACCCTGTCATCGCCACTTTCCACGCCTCCTCCATCGTCAAGATGATTCAGCGTTTCACCGGCGACCCGATCAACGTCCCGATACGTTTCTTCGATAACCTGAACTTCGCACTGTTCCAAGAGGTGACCGAACTCGATGGTCGTCTGGTGCGTCGGGTGACGGGAATCGATGAGGTCATCGGCTACAATAAGCACAGCGACGGGGTGTTGACCAGAGGTATGTTCGAGTGGTATCAGCCGAAGGATAAACACTATTTCCGCGGAATGTTCCAATCCCACCTGCTTGAAAATAAGATTGCCGCTCAGGCCGGTTTTACCAATAAGCGTGATATATATGATGAGATGATGAAGCGGTCAGGTACAATCCAAAGGATGGTCGACCGCGACCTGACTCATTACGACGATGTCTTCGAATTGCTCGACATCTATTATAATCAGGGCTGGGATGCTTTCGATATTGCGGTCGATTCCTGGGTCGGACGGAATCACGAATAGTGAAAAGAGGATGAGGTGAAAAAGAATGGAGCGACTGCCACCTTGGCAGATTGCCCTCCGTCGGATTGAGATGCCGGCGCAGAGGTATCTCATCTTCTACGTCGGTGGTGCGACTGTTATCGGAACGCTCGTCGGCCTGATAATGGTCTTCGCCATTCCCGGTCTTTTCGTCGGCCCGAGTGCTGTGATTCTTCTCTTTGCTCTGCCATTGGCGACCACGGCTGCGGCGGTCTACTACCCCTTCCTTGAGATGAAACGCTCGGCGATACTCATCGAGCGAGAGATGCACATGTTCATCACCCGAATGGGGATTCTCTCACTCGGTGAGGTCGGGGCGACCTCGATGTTCGACATCCTGCGACAGATGGGTGATTATGGTGAACTCGCGGTCGAGGTCAAGCGAATCAATACCCTGGTCGATAAGTGGCACACTAGCCTACCCGAAGCGGCTCGCATCGTCGCCCATCAGAGCGCCAGTGAGTTGTGGTCGGATTTCCTCGACCGAATGGCCTTCTCAATCGAAGCAGGTCAACCTATCGACGAGTTCATGCGGGCTGAACAGGAGACGATTTCCGAACAGTACAACACCCTTTATGATACCCGGTTGGAAGCCGTCGACACGCTCAAGGAGATCTATGTCAGTCTGGTCTCAGCCGGTCTTTTCGCCCTGGTCATCGCCGGAATCCATCTGGTGCTGTTCATGACCGGATTGCCCGATGATGAGCCGATTGTCGTCATGTCACGGATGCGCTGGTTATTGCTTGCGAGCTTCTTCTTCGTCATCATCCAGCTCGGTAGTCTATTCGCGTTTCGCGCCACCCTGCCCGATGACCCGATTTTTGCCCGCGATGATTTGGAGACCCCTTATCGGAAATTAT
>DARQ01000004.1:4536-5288 GCA_002503395.1 Euryarchaeota archaeon UBA60
GCATATATCGAGCGCCGTGAAGAAAAACACATAGGTCGGCGTGATTATTCATATCCTGGTTTCATCCGCGCCCTTGGTGGAACTGCTCAGGCTCGCTCAGCCGAGCCGAGTGCGACGATTCGCGCTCTGCGTGGAATTGATTTCGGCCAACTCGACCACTCAATCGAGCGGCTTGAGCGCCGTCTATCGACCCGGATCGACTCTGAGCGCGCCTGGGATTATTTCGCCGCCGAAACCAATTCTTCGCTGATAAGTCGCTTCAATCGAATTTACATCGAGGGTTCGCAATCGAGTGGCCGGCCGGCCGAGACCGCCGAAATGGTCAGTCGTTCGACCACCAGCATCCTGTCATTGAGAAATCGTCGTGGCCTGTCGGCTGGAACGATGGTTGGAACGGCAATCGGATTGTTGATAGCGACGGTTGCCAGCCTCAATGTCACCAATGTCATCATCTTGGAATTGGGTGAGAGTATCGGCGGTATCGCCGGCAGTATCGGTGACCTCGGCGCGATAAGCGAGACCACGACCGGGGGTTTTGGTCTTCCAGCATTGGATGATAATCAGGTCATCATGCAGAATATCTTCTTGTTCAAAATTGTTGTGTCAATTCTCATCATCATCAAAGTGATGACCCTCTCGGCGATTTCGACCCGCATGCGCGGTGGTGGCTATGCCAGTTCCATCGGCCTGATGGTGCAGATGACGTGGATTGCCGGAATCACCAGTATGGCCACGGTGATGTTGCTCGAATC
>DARQ01000004.1:5414-6198 GCA_002503395.1 Euryarchaeota archaeon UBA60
ACCCAAGACGCCCTTGGTAAAAGGTGGATGACGATGATGGGGTAGAGAAAGCGGACTATCTTCGGCGCTCTTGGGCGATTTGTTTCTTGCTCGCGGCCCAGCCGCAGATCTGGCATTGGGACAGGTCATGATTTCTCGCCGGGCAGTGCTCCCTACCGAAGAAGATGATCTGCAGATGTCGGCAATTCCAAGTATCCATTGGGAAAACCGCCTTCAGGTCGCGCTCGGTTTGAGTCACCGAGCGCCCATTGCTCAGTCGCCACCGGTTTGCCAATCGGTGGATATGGGTATCGACCGGAAAAGCCGGAATACCAAAGGCCTGCGCCATTACCACGCTGGCGGTCTTATGACCTACTCCAGCCAATCCCTCAAGTGCATCCCAATCGGCGAGCACCTCGCCATCGTGTCGCTCGACCAGTTGTTGAGCCATTTTCTTGAGGTTTCTGGCTTTGGTAGGAGAAAGGCCGATTTCACGGATTATCTGTTGGATTTCGCCGACCTCGAGTTCGACCATTTTCTCCGGGGTATCGGCTTTGGCGAAGAGTTGCGGCGTCACCTGGTTGACCTTCTTATCGGTGGTCTGGGCTGAGAGCATCACCGCGACCAGCAGGGTGTAGGGGTCGCCGTGGTTGAGGGGAATCGGCTGGGTCGGGTAGAGCCGGTCGAGAATCTGACCGATTCTCTCGGCCTTCTCGGCACGGCGCATCACCGCTCACTCCAGTGTACCGGGGGCATATTCAGCGCCGCTTCTCCAGCCGGCCCAGGTGCCGAAGACAAAGGCGCC
>DARQ01000004.1:6354-10875 GCA_002503395.1 Euryarchaeota archaeon UBA60
TAGAAATCGCATCACTTCACCTCGATGAGAAAAAACTCGTGGGTTCACTAATTCAGTACTTCCCCAAGTTGTTCTGCCCGCATATAATTCACTACATCTTCAGAGGACAGCCAGCCCTTCCGGGCAACCTCGACCCCGTAGTGAATATCGGCCAGTCCTCCGACCGAGTGGGCGTCGGGATTGATTGAGACCGGAATTGCCAATTCCTTGGCATATTTGCACAGTCGCCAATCGAGGTCGAGACGGTATGGTGAGGCATTCAATTCGACGAACTTCACCTGCCCATCAGCGCGCAGTTCAGCCATCGCTCGCAGTACCGCATGCATATCGACCGGGAAACCGTCCCTTCCCTGCAGGATGCGCCCAGTCGGATGCCCGAGGATGGTCGTGGCCGGATGTTCAAGGCATTTTATCAGTTCTTCAGTATTGGTCATCTCGTCGCGGTTGCTCCATTTGGTGATGGCATGAACACTGGCGATAACATGGTCTAGTTGGCCGAGAACTTCGTCGCTATAGTCAAGTTTTCCACCTTCCAGAATGTCGGATTCGACGCCGTGAAAGAGCCTGAAATTAATCCCTTGTTCAGCCCATTGGGCATTGTAGGTGCTGATTTTTCGCCCTTGGGCGAGCAGGTCTTCGGCGATTGCACCGTTGGCGATTCTGAGTGACTGAGAGTGGTCGGAGATTCCTAACCAATCCCAGCCGAGGCGGATTGCCGCCTCGGCCATCTGCTCAAGGGTGGCTTGTCCGTCCGAGAGCACGGTATGGTTGTGCAGGGCGCCGTGAATCGAGTTCATACAAACCAGATTGGGCAGGCCTGTGCCACCGATTTCCGCCGCTTCGACCTCGCCCATATCCTCGCGCAGCGCCGGTGGTACCCAAGCCAGGTCTAAGTGGGCATAGATTTCCGCCTCATCTTTGGCAGGTAGGCTGAACTTTGCCGCCTCTTGGCCTTTCAGGTCACCGGCTTCGGCCTCGGGAATCAGACCGAATTCATTGAGTCTTAATCCCCGCTCGATGGCTCTCTGTCGCAGTCTGATATTGTGCTCTTTCGAGCCGGTGAAATATGCCAGGGTATAGGGGAAAGCCCGAGGGCTGACCAGTCGAACCTGCGCATCGATTGTGCCACTGGATTCGAGTTGCTCATATGCTTCGCCGCCGATGGCTTCGAGAACATTGGCATCGATATGGCCGAGGGTGAAGCCCTCGTCGAACAGACTGGTATCGAGAATCAGAGAAATCTTCGAGTCACCAGCTCCTTTTACATCGGCGATCCCTGAAAGTCCTAGAATTGCTTGAGCGACATCGTCGTGATTTTCAGCCTCCACCGCGACCACGATATCGAGATCGCCGATGGTCTCGAGTCGCCGCCGGGTCGAGCCGGCGAGGGTTGCTTTCTCGACCCCCTCAAGGGCGGCGATCTTCTCTTCGAAAGCTTGTCCGTAGCGCATTCCGATATCGAGCCGGCGGCGGGCATTGAAGCGCTTCAGCAATTCGATTCCCGAGAGGATTTTGCTCTGTGATTTCTCGCCGAAGCCGTCCAAGGGTGCGATTTCTCCGGATTCAGCCGCGCCTTGTAGGGCTTCGACATCGTCAAGTCCCAATTCCTCGTGGAGTTGCTTGATTCGCTTCGGGCCGAGATTGGGAATCCCGAGCATCTCGATGAGTCCGGCCGGGGTACCCTCGTGCAGTGCAACCCAGTCCTCAGGCCACACCCCTTGCTCGACCGCTTGGCTGATGCCACCGGCAAGGCCTTTGCCGATTCCCTTGACCTCAATCAGTTCTCCGCTGGCGACCAATTCGCCCAAATCAGCGGTCAGGCTCCCCAGCATTCGACTGCCGTTGGCATAGGAGCGGATGCGGAATGGATTTGCCCCTTGTAATTCCAGTAGGACGCCGACTTGATGGAGGACGCTGGCGACCTGGGAGCGGGTGAAAAATGGTGGCCCAGCGCGGCGCGGCTCAGGTAATTTCCAACTTCCTCCACCAGCCATCGCATCGCCCCGGCAGAGCCAGTGAGGCGAGGTTCAAGAAGCCGACGAGCCTAGCCGGTGTATGGTCGAAGTGGAAATGGTTGAATCACTGGCGCGTACAACCTGTGGAATCGCACTGTTATTCTTCGTCTTCATCGCCATATTATCACGCTCAGAAAAGGCTGAACAACTCGTACAGCGCCTGCTTTCAGTGGTTTGCTTCACCGCCGCAGGACTGCTCGGATGGCTGTCCATTGTCGGTGGTGAATTCTATGGTTCAAGCGCATTGCCGCCGGTGCTCGCCTTCGCCTGTGTAATTATCGGGTTAGGTGCCGGTTTCAATATTCGCGGAATCGACCTGTCACAGGGAATGAATCCGCATCAGATAATGAAGATGATTCGCGAAGAGGAATAGCCAGCAACCCCCCCACTACCAAATCCCAAGGGAAGGACACGGAACGGTTATGGTTACCGCTCAGCCGACGGCCGCGGTTGCTTCTTCTGCTTCGTCAGCCATCTTCTGGTCGATGAATTGGCGCATGAACTCAGGTAGTTCGCCATTGACGAAGACCACGTCATTCACCTCCTCTAGTTGCATCAGATGGTAGTACATCTGCATCGCCGTCATCGGAGTCGACGAGCAACCGACACAGCCGCCTTCAAGGCTTATCATGATGATTCCATCGGTGGTATCGATGACGTTTACGATACCATCGTGGGCTTTGAGAATCTCGGCGACCGGGCCGACCTCGGCGATTATTTTCTCCTTGCTGATGGCCATCTGCTCACCCCTCTCATGAAGTTCGTGAAGTCCTCCACCTATGAACACTCGCATGGGTTGGAGGGGCCCGAGTCTATTGGGAAACGCGTAGATGCATCGTCATCTCAGGCCTACCATAATACCCGAAGGCCGAGGGTTGTAACATTACCTAGTGGCCTCCGCCATCGTGGCCTTCGTTTTCGTGGCCTTCGGTGCGTTAGATTGAAGTGATTCTGCACCGAGCAACGCGTGATTTCCATGCTTCGGGTTGCTCTTCTCGATTTGTTGGTCGAGCGCACGACCTTCGGCCATGAGGGCAATCTACAGATGATCAGCCCGCTTTCCGAGCACGGTGAGGTCGAGGTCTGGTTGCTCACCCCACAGATGCAGGACGGTGCGGTCGGTGGAGTTGTGCCACAGATGTTGGGAGTCGAAGACGTACCCCATTGGGACGGAGATTTCGATTTTGCCAGCCTGATGAGTCTGATTCCCGCCAGCGAGAGTGGGGGTACAATTCACCTGAGGCGGATGGCCTTGCCCGCCAGCGAGGATATCGTTGGGTGGTTGCAACAGGCAGGTCTACATGCACTCTATTGCACCGGCAGCAGACGCAATGTCTCACAATGGGAGGATTGGATGGCGCCCAGTGCGGAATTGATGCGTTGTGCGGTTGAGGTCGATATTCCCACCTTGGGGGTTTGCTTCGGCCATCAATTGCTGTGCCAGGCGATGGGAGGGGAGGTTGAGCGTTCCGACGCCAGTTCGGATATGGTCTGCGAAATCAAAAAGACCGGCTTCGGGGGAATCGACCCCTTATTCACCGGAATCGAGAATCTGCGAGGTCTGTTCACCCATCAGGATCATGTGGTCGCGGTTGGCGATGATTTCATCACCCTCGCCCGCAGCAAACACACACCCTATGCCGCAGTACGGGTATGCCGTGGAAAGCAAATGCTCGATGCCTATGGCGTGCAATTTCACCCAGAGGCCTATCCAGAGATGATTCAACGCTCGCTCGAAGCTGGATATCTCACATTGGAGGAGAGCAATTCCGTCTATGGTGAGCACGACGGGGTTCAGGTATTGGCGAACTTTGCCTCAGTAGTGCTTTCGAGAATAAAGAAATCGCATGAATCATGAAGAAAATCGGCCTTCCTATCCCCTTGACCTTATATGGAGAGCATAGGTCGGCGGGCCAATAGGTGATACCATGATTGAGAACATCCCATTAATTAGCGTAGGCGTTGCAGTCATCGGACTACTGATTGCCTTCATGTTGTATAAACAGATCAACAAAATCAAGATCAGCAATCCTACCGTCGCCGATATCACCAAGCAGATTCAAGACGGCGCAATGGCCTTCCTAAAGGCCGAATATCGCTATCTCAGCGTCTTCATCGTTGTCGTAGCCGCTTTGTTATTGTGGAATAACGGCCAACAGACCGCATTGGCCTTCTTGGCCGGTGCCACCGCCAGCGTCATCGCAGGCTTCAGCGGCATGCGCGCCGCCACCTCGGCCAATGGCCGAACCGCCATGGCCGCGGCAGAAAGCGGTCAGGCCAAGGCTCTCGAAGTCTCCTATAATGGCGGCGCAGTGATGGGCTTGTCGGTCGGTGGGCTCGGCCTGCTCGGCATCTCCTTGATGGCGATGTGGCTGGGAACCGGTTCTGCAGTGCAGAATATCGCCGGCTTCGGAATGGGCGCATCTTCGATTGCCCTATTCGCCCGAGTCGGCGGTGGAATCTACACCAAGGCCGCCGACATCGGCGCCGACCTGGTCGGAAAAAT
>DARQ01000004.1:10979-11560 GCA_002503395.1 Euryarchaeota archaeon UBA60
GTCATCGCCGATAACGTCGGTGATAACGTCGGTGATGTCGCTGGAATGGGTGCCGACATCTTCGAATCCTTCGTCGGCTCGATAATCGCCGCGATGGTAATCGCCGAGTCCAGTGGAATGGGCGGCGTCAATAATGCAGACTGGGTCATCCTGCCCATCTTCCTCGCTTTGGTCGGCTATGGTGCCAGCATCATCGGGGTATTCAGCATCCACCTTCTCAAGGGCGGCGACCCCGGAGCGGCGCTGCGCAACACCACCTTCATCGGTGCCGGGCTGTTCTGGCTCGGCGGCTGGTTCGGAATCGGCTATGCCGGACTGGAGACCGGAACCGACCCGATGATGGCGGTCATCGTCGGCAGCATCGTCGGCATCCTCATCGGTCTGGTGACCGAGTATTACACCGGTATCGAGCCGGTTATGGGAATTAAACCCAAGGCAATCACTCACATCGGCGAGATGTCGAAGACCGGCCCGGCAACCAATGCCATCGCTGGTCTGTCGATCGGCATGAAGTCGACCTTCCTACCAATCATCCTGATCTCCGTCGGCATTTACTGTGCTAATGAATTCATGATGAGTGG
>DARQ01000004.1:11644-12321 GCA_002503395.1 Euryarchaeota archaeon UBA60
ACGGTCGGCGTGACCATGACCGTCGATGCCTACGGCCCGGTCGCCGATAACGCCGGGGGAATCGCCGAGATGAGCAAGTTAGGTCCAGAAGTGCGTGAGATCACCGACGGTCTCGACACCATCGGTAACACCACCGCGGCAATCGGCAAGGGATTTGCCATCGGCAGTGCGGCTCTGACCGCACTGGCACTGTTCGCGGCCTTCAAAATCGCCGTCGAGGCAAATCTCGGTGTCGGCGAGACCCTTTCGCTCTCCCTCGACGACCCGATGGTCGTCATCGGCCTGCTCATCGGCGGTTCACTACCCTTCGTGGTAGCGGCTATGACCATGACCAGCGTCGGCAAGGCGGCTGGAGAGATGGTGGTCGAGATCCGTCGCCAGTTCAGGGAGATAGATGGCCTACTAGAAGGTAGGGAAGGAGTCAAACCGGACAGTCAGCGCTGTATTGAGATCTCGACCCAGGCAGCTCTTAAGGAGATGATATTGCCCGGTGTTGTTGCGATCTCCGCGCCGGTCATCGTCGGTTTCACCCTCGGTGCTTCAGCCCTCGGTGGTCTGCTCGCAGGGGCTTTGGTCACCGGTGTGCTGATGGCACTGTTCATGGCTAACGCCGGTGGTGCATGGGATAATGCCAAGAAAGCTATCGAGCAAGGACATATCGAAGGTGCAAAGAAGGG
>DARQ01000023.1:0-4397 GCA_002503395.1 Euryarchaeota archaeon UBA60
TCGTCTTTTTTCGGTTCTTTCGGAAAACGTTGCGGCTATTGTACCGTAATGAATGTCGTATCGGTCGTCCACACCCCGTCATCATCGAGCACCGACAACTCGAAGCGGTGCTTTCCGTTAGATAATCTGACGCGAATCTTCGCCACTTCGCCGATGACCTTGCCGCGCTCATCCTTCCATAACCACCGCTGAATCCTTTCATTGGGGTCGTATGAGTCACCACCATCCAAACGTACCACTGCGGTGCCGTCTTCGCCAGTTGCCACCACCCTGTCATCACCGGAATTGGCAACCGGGGAGATACGATGGCCGCCGACCTCCTCGACCAATCCGGCCATAAGGTCCTCATGACTGGTCACCTCATCAACGCTGGCTGATTCATCGTCTTCAAGTTCTGTGGTTAAAGCACTGAGTAGGTCTTCGGCGACGCCCTCCCCCAAAACTGAGACTGCAATGGGCAGGTCGACTTCCTCCCCTGTTCCACTTGAGCCTCCACCACCAGCGCTGTCGCCAACACCGTCTTGGCTTGGCAGTCTGGCGCCATGGCCGGCGGCCAATTGCGCCTGCTCTTCGGCGGTCAGCAATTCCGAGTAATCATCGCTGATGTCGAGTTCTCCTACCGGCGAGGCGGTTTCATCGACCGGTAAGTCCTGCACCCATGGGTCATCACCTCTCGCATCGAGCCATTCGGGCTCGCTGTGGGGGTCGAGAATCAGCACCGGTTCCTCGCCGGTGTAGTCATTGCGGTCTTCGCCACCGATGCACAGCACCTCTTGCGCTTTATCGAGGGCAACAAAATCGACGATGCCAGGGTGCTCAACCTGCCAAGTCGGCTCTTCAGAGCGGTTTTCGGTGGCGAAGTTAATTCTATAGAGGTGGAACCATGAGGCCACTAAGACATCAACTCCGAAGTGAGTCAGCGAGTTGATTGCATATTCAGACTTCCAGACATCGACCCGCTCCTGAGCCCGGTCGAGCAGATAGACCTCGCCGGCGAAAGTCCCGGCCAATACTCCGGAAGAATACGCGGTAAGTGCGGTACAACGGGTATCCAGACCTTGGATATCGACCTGCTCCCCCAGCGGCGTCCACCACTCGACCTCGACCTCATCCTCACCTTGGGCGGCCAGCCCGAGGGTTTCTCGTGCGACCACTAGATGCCCGGTGGAATCGAAGCACGCGGCGGTGATGCGCTCGCCCTTATCGTTACGCGGTTGGCGCTCGAGAATCATATCTCCCGAAGGTGAATAAGTTCGCACCGAGCCATCGCTGGAGATTACGGCCAGAGTGTTGCCACGGCGGTCATACACCAAACTCTGTGCCGAGTTGACCTCGATGGTGTTCTTGGCCCGCCCATTACTGTCGAGCATGTGTACCTTGCCGGCACCGTCGAGACAGACGATTCCGCCGGCGCTCGCCTGAAGGTCTTCGACGCCGCCGCCGACCTCGTATTCCCAGGCGATATTTCCTCTCGTATCGACGGCATGGAGATTACCTTCGATGGCGCCGACGATGAATCCCCCGGATGGAGTGGCGACCACGATACCTGCTCGGCCTTCGATCGGGTACTGATTCACTTGACGGCCATCGCCATCACAGATCTGAAGATTGCCATCCCAGTGTGATATGGCCAGGTGCTCGCCATTTTGTGATATGGCCATTGAGATGACTCTTGACTCGACCTCGACGGTCGCACTTGGAGTGATGACGAAGGGCACGTGACTCAGGCTGGCCTGGAGACGACCATTCTTCACGCTATCCACGAGGTGAGCAAGTCGTTATCATAAGAGGGGCGCATTGCGGTGGTCGGATTTCGAATATGCTCGCTGAGTGCAGCCATCTCAGAGGTCGTCCATCCACACATTGGCTCCAGTAGAGAACTAGGGGTGTTTTTCCCTTCTTTCACCTCATCAACGACCACGGTATCACCGATTCTACCCCAGATTTCACCTCTTGCTCGACCTGGTCCAGAGCGACTGTGGAGTGCTTTCTTAGCATCGGTTATGGTCGAATCCCAAGCTGCGAGAATAGCGAGCAGTCCTTCATCACTGTGCTCTTGGACAACCATTCGACATCCACGACGCATTAATTGCCATGCATTAAGCATATCCGCTTCGTTGGAGATTTTTGCCAGGACCAATCCCTGCACGCCGATTGGCAGGCCGCCGGGACAGTTGATTTTCTCAGCCAACAGCCAAGCCTGTTGTTTCGTCAGTATCACCCGCACCGGAAAATCGGGATTACCCAGGTTGACACTGAGTTTTCCATCACCCTCGAGCATGTGGTGGCCGACCTCGGCCGAGAAATCCTGCGAGCCCCACTCACCTTTGGCGCCGGAACGCTTGGTGGCGACGCCAAAAGTTCTTTTTTTGCCGAAGTCGGGGTCTGATTCCAAGGCGATTTTCGCAATCTCTTCAGGGTCGGGGGAACAGGGGATGGCGCGGTCGACAGATTGCAGTCCGAAGCAATGGCACAGTACCTCTTCAACTTCACCTACTTCACTATGCGATGAGGCGATTATCAATGCGCCGATGTGCTCGATATGCAGGTCGATTCCCGCCAGTAGAGCCAAATCGAGCAGGCTCTGTTCCATACAACTCTGGAAATGTCTCCTCACCGGTCGACTCTTGAGGGTCATTTCACCGAGACGTAGAATCCAGAAATGTGGCTTTACCACTTTCTCTCCCCCTCAATCTCTGACGAGCAATACCCAATCATCTGCCATTCCCGGACTGGCCCTCGGCCAATGCCGCACCCTTCTGCTTCACATCGTCATGGCGCAGGGCTTCTAATTCTGCTAGATAGGAATCAGTTATCTTGCCGACGACATAATCACCATCGAAACACGAGGCATCGAATCTTGGAGGTGGATTCTCACCGAGCGTACAGGCGGTGATCAGGTCATCCAGACGCTGGTAGAAAATTTTGTCACAGTCAATCCAAGTGGCAATTTCCTCTCGTGTTTTGCTGGTAGCGATAAGTTCGCTGGCCGCAGGCATATCGATTCCATACACATTGGCATGACAGACCGGCGGCGCGGCACTGGCGAAGAAGACCTTGTCAGCGCCGGCTTCGCGCGCCATCTCGACGATTTTCTTTGAGGTGTTGCCACGGACGATTGAATCATCGACCAAGAGCACGTTGCGGCCTTCGAATTCCTTTGGTATCGGGTTCAGTTTCTTACGTACCGAATCCTTGCGAATCGCTTGACCGGGCATCAGGAAGGTTCGCCCGACATAGCGATTCTTGACGAATCCCTCACGATACGAGACGCCGAGTCTTTCGGCCAAGGCCAGGGCCGAGATACGACCACTGTCGGGAACCGGAATGACGACATCGATTTCGTCAGCGGGGATCTCTTCAAGGATTCTCTCGGCCAGAGCCACCCCCATATTACGGCGGGCTTCGTGTACCGAGACACCATCGATGGTCGAGTCCGGGCGGGCGAAGTAAACGTACTCGAAGATGCATGGTGAATGCACCGCATCGCCGCCACTTTGGCGATTGAAGAAATATCCACCCGGGCTGATGAAGACGGCCTCCCCCGGCTCGACATCGCGTACCTTCTCAAAGCCGAGTGTGGTCAGGGCGACCGACTCGGAGGCGAGTATCCACTCGTCGCCATTTTCGCCATCACGACGACCGATTATCAAGGGGCGGATTCCGTTTGGGTCACGGAATCCGAGCACTCCGACACCTACTATCAAGGAGACCACTGCATAGCCACCCTCACAGTGATTGTGCACCGAATCTACCGCCGAGAAGATATCTTCGACATCGATATAATTGGCTTCATCGATCTTCATTTTCTTGGCATCTCCCAACGCCGCGGCGAAGATGTTGAGCAACATCTCCGAGTCGGATGAGGTATTCAGGTGGCGCCCGATATCGGCAACCTTGGCGCGCAGTTCGTTAGCATTGGTCAGGTTACCATTGTGTGCCAGAGTGATGCCGTAGGGGGAATTGACGTAGAACGGCTGCGCCTCGGCGACCGAACTGGTGCCGGCGGTGGGATAGCGCACATGACCGATGCCCATATGGCCGACCAAGTTCTTCATATGACGCTTGTAGAATACATCGCTGACCAGCCCTGCAGACTTCCTGCGGTGCAATTTTTCACCGTCGCTGGTTACTATTCCAGCGGCATCCTGACCGCGATGCTGCAATACCAACAGGCCATCGTAGAGCAGTTGGTTGACGTGCGAACCTTCGCCCGCAACAATCCCGAGGATGCCGCACATGATGAGGCCTGTAGTGCGCTGAGTAATACAGCATTTGAACCTTTCACGGTCAAAAGCGCAAGTCACTACAATATTAATTCAGGCTCGGCTTTCGCTAATGGGAATACACTTCATTCAACTCACCCCCGGAGTCCGAGTGTCGTAACATTACTCAGT
>DARQ01000023.1:4437-12507 GCA_002503395.1 Euryarchaeota archaeon UBA60
TGCATTATCGGGGCAACAAAAATACACAAAGATGCGAACCGATTCAGTTCAACTGGTGGGCACTCCAAAGCTCAGAAGCGTTCTGAGGAAGCACTGCCACCGCTGTCTTCGACGGCGCCGATGACCCGGTTGTTGACCTCATCCCAAGTCGCTTCGCCGACCTGATAATCAGGAGCGCGAATCTCGATTCGATAGAACGGGGCGCCATCGTAAAAGCATTCGACCTTGATGTCGGCCTCTTCGTCGGTCAATTCCTCAGCGCTACACAGCGCCTTGCGGATGACTTCGATGCCCTGTTCGACGATTACCGAAATCTCGAAACGGGCACGGATTTCGACGAAGGGTGGAATGATATTCTCGACTGCTATTTCGTTGAACTTGGCAATCCAGTCTCCCTCAAACCCGGCTTCCTCGAGGGCTTTCTCGTTGAGAGCCGCATCTTCGAAGGCGCCGTATAGATTTCCGAACGCATCAATCATCTCTTCCTGGGTGTGTTTGATCTCGGCCTCATCCCAGCCGATTTTCTCACCCAATACGCGCAGGAGTTGCGCCGCACGACCCTCGTTCTTCCACGCCTGCAGGGTTTCACGGCGGCGCTCTTCACTGACCGCCTTCAGAGATAATTCAAGACTACTACCATCCTTTCGGGTGCGCAGGACCTTGCAGACGACCCGCTGGCCATCGCGCAGGTGGTTACGGATATTCTTGACCCAGCCACTGGCGACTTCGCCGATGAAGATGAAACCCTCACGTCCGGGAAATTCATCGAGAACGCTATAGGCGCCGTTTTCTTTGACTTTGGTAATGCTACAAACGACGAGTTCGCCTTCGCGCGGTGCGTCGCCAGCCATAGTCAATCTACCTTCACTCAGCTAGGTTCTCGGTAACGGTACAACCGACCAAGTTGGCCTTGCCACCGCTCGGAGAGGTCAACGTACTATTGCACACCAAGCATGAAATCGTGGTAGTGGCGCGACTGAAGATAGTGCATTCCGACCCGCAATCATTGCAGGCCACTCTGAGAAATCCGGTAGTCATCTTTAGTCACTTCACTTATCGATTAATTCGAATCTCTTCGCTCTCTGGCACGGTGCATAGTGCGCCTTACCGGTCTCAGTACAACGGTATAGGATGTTGACTCGCTTGGTCGGCTTCTCGCGACCTTCGGGCTTTGGACGGGGGAAACCACGGTAACCGGCGGTGACCCTACGGAATCGCCTCTGACCCCACTTCTGCTCACTGGCGCGTCGCTTCTTGACCCGCTCGACGGTGTGGAGTGTATGCTTGCCAGCCGATGGGCTGTAGCGCTTGACTTGTCGCGGCCTCTTCACCATGATATCATCCTCAGCGCTTCGGCCACTCGGGTTCGGTATATATGGCTGACGGACACCCCTACGGGGTGGAAAGACCCGCTTTCACACGCTATTCCACTAACCTTCATCAACTTGAAACCATGCCTACGGGCATGGCGCTGGTCGAGCTGCAGCAAATCGAGGCTCTGCTTTGGTTCTGGTTACCGCTGGCGCTGGTGCCGCTCGGATTCTGGATGTTGCTATTGCGCAGCAGCGAGACAGTGCGCAAAATGGGAATGCCTACAGTATTCTTCGGATTCATCATGGTGATGGCTTCGCAGTGGACCGTACCCGACTCTGATTCGAGCGCCAGCGGCCACCTTCTACTGGTGGTCATCGGGCCAATCCTGATGTTGGGGGTCGGCTCATTCATGGCAATCTTCGGCGGCCCGGTTCCGGTTGGAAGGCTACCTTCGGTGGCGCGACCGGCAGGGTATTTCTCAATCGCCTTGGGACTGGCGTGGTTAATGGCACTTCATCTGGTACAATCACCGCTGTGGCGGGGCGAGGTCAATCCCTACTGGATGGTTTGGTGGGCAGTCTTCCTGCTGGCACTGTGTCTCGTCGGCACCAGTTTGGCACAGGTTGTCTATCTCTTCGGCGATGAGCGTGGCCGCACCGCGGCCAATGTCGGTATCTTCGGTCTCGTCTCCGGCGGCTTCCTATTGGCGATGATGTTCAATGATGGGGCACAGATTTCGGCACTACAGATGCGCTCGCAGATATGGTTGGCGACCGCCGACCTGCTCGGCACAATCGCCGGCATCTTGAGCGCGGTCCTGGCCTTTGCAATCGTCATCACCCTCTATGAGCGCTCGCTGACGGCAATCGAGCCTACTGCGCCTCTTAGTGAGGCCGAGAAACAACGGGTCAGCGAAATCATCTTCGATAATCTCGGGGGTGAGGAGCAGTGAAGGTCGATAATGGCAAGGGAACTTGGGCGCTGGTGCTGGCTCCGACCCTCATCTTCCTAGTGCTGATACTGGTCATTGATTCAATCCTCGGATTAGGGGAGGTGAGCAATGCCTTCAAGCGCTTCGCCAACGCTTTTCTCACCGCCTATACACTGACCGCTGGGGCTCTGTTCGGGGCTATGTTCTTCTATGCCGACAGTCGCAATCGGCCACTTGCCCCGCTGTTCGGGATGCTCACCGCGACCTTGGTCGGGGCCGGGATAATCTTCCTATTCCTGTCACAGAGTGATCTGCTGATGGAACAGTCTTCCTCGATGCAGGCACAGTTCTTCTCCAACATCGTCCATCTGGCGGTGGTCTTCCTCGCTCTGGCCACCGCCGCCGGATTACTGGCGGGAATCACCATGGCTCATATCACAGGAAATCCTCCACGGCGCCTGCCGTGGCCGGTCGAAGTCGAGGCCGAGGTCGAAGTTGTGGTCGAAATTGATTCCGAAGAGTAATTCGGAATGGTCGGGAATGGTCGGGAAAAAACAGGGTTGAAATAGGCCGCGTGAATTACTTCTTCGGCGATGATATGATGGCGGAAAAAACCCTCTATTTCGGCTACGGCTCGAACCTCGATAACGATGACTGGGCTGATTGGTGCAAGGACAGGGGTTACGACCCAGACGGAATGACCGAGATTGGACCAGCCTGGTTACCTGAATACTCGATGAAATTCCACTACCATTCCACTAGGCGTAGGGGCGGCGCTGCCGATGTGGTCAGGATTGGCCCTGGTGCCGCAGTTCCCGGGGTGCTGTTCCATCTTGATGCACAATCTTTGGCGGCGATGGATATCAAGGAAGGCGTGTCAGCGAATTGCTACGAGCAGCGAATCGTGAATGTTTGCACCCCGGACGGCAATGTGCACGAGGCGCTGACCTATACCGTGGTCAAAGGGAAACGGGAGAATCGGCACATTGCCCCGACCGAGCAATATCAGCGACTGGTTCGCGCCGGCTTGGAACTACGAGGCCTACCCACCGATGACCTTGAAAATGCCATTCAAGATGGTGGTCTACATTTCCCCATTCCCCATGTCTTCATTTATGGCACGCTCCTTCAAGGTGAAAGTCGCCACGTGATAATTCAGGATTTATCACCAATCTCAAGTGGCCCAGCAACAACTGCCAAGGTAGTTCTGCTCGACCTCGGTCAGTTCCCCGGGATGATTCTCGCAGGTACCGGTGCAGGCGTGGTCGGGGGGGTCGATGCTGGCGTTGTGGCTGAATCAGTGGTCAAAGGCGAACTATACACCTTTTCAGACATGTTCACAGTCCTACAGTATTTGGATGAGATAGAAGGCTATTACGGCGCCGGCGATGATGGTTCACTATTTCGCCGAGTGCTAATCGAGGTCGATGTCGAGGGTGAGAAGATATGGGCATGGGCCTACTTCTACAATGGGACACAAGGGAAAAACTCGGCATGGCCAGTGATTGAGAGCGGCGACTGGCGGCACCACCGAAGCGGCGACTGAGAGGATATCTGCACTTTCATCACATAACAACTGCCATATACTAAAGGCTTGCCGCAAGGAACTATGGCACAAGGTACTGTCAAATGGTTTAACAGAATAAAAGGATTCGGATTCATAGAGCAAGAAGGTGGTTCAGACCTCTTCGTTCACAAGTCGGAAGTCACAGGAACGATCACCGACGGAGACACCGTTGAGTTTGAAGTCGCAGAAGGTCCAAAAGGTCCGAATGCGGTCAAAGTCAGCAAAGTAGAGTGAATTACTTCCTCTTCTTTCTCCCGATTTTTTTACCCCTTCCAGCGCAAGCTTTGGGTGATTCTTCACCACTCTGGAGAGTAGTGGCGTAGTTATGTCCTGTTCAAGCGAGTCGCAAACGCTCATCAAATCGCGATTTTTGTGAAATGCTTGAAAATTCCAAAATCAATTCTCTTCGCTTGCTCCTGGCGGTGCTTCCTTCAAATCCGGTTGTTGGGTTTGGATGACTAGGATTCATCGACCCCTCTCAACAGGGGTACGAACCTCACTAAGCCGAGGTCTTCCTTGAGTAATTTTCGTCCCCGCTTGGTATAGCGCATCAGATATTGCTTGCCACCCAACCGTTTTATGGGGGTGATGATCAATCCTCCCTCTGCTACTTGGTCAATCCATGCCGGGGGGACTCTCCGGGCGCAGGCGGTCGAGATGATTGCGGAATATGGACCTCCAGAAGGATTCCCCAACATACCGTCGCCGACCAGCAGTTCAGCGGGCAGTGAATCGATTTCTCTGAGTTTCTGTTGAGCCCCCTGCGACAGCGAGGCGATGCGCTCGATACTGTGCACCTCATATCCCAGCGCCACCAATACCGCGGTCTGATATCCGCAACCGGTACCGATTTCCAATACTCTCGCACCGACCGGCAGGGGCGCCAATAATTCCGACATCATCGCGACGATGAAGGGTTGACTGATGGTCTGGCCGGACTCTATTGCCAGCGGGTGGTCACGATAGGCCACCGGCCAGGCCTCTGGTGTCAGGAACAGATGTCGGGGGGTGGTCGACATCGCGTGAATAACCCGGGGGTCGGAAATTCCCCTGGGGATGAGTTGCTGGTCGACCATTTCTTGGCGGGCTTTGGTCATCTCAGGGGCCTCGGTTGGTTCGGCATGGGTGGTCGGTTCGGTCGGGGTGGTTGTCTCGGAAGGAGTGGTCGGCGATTGCCACTTCTCGTGTTTGACCATGCACCCGGTGAAGAGTTCGCTGGCCAGTATCCCCTCCAACCAATGCTGGACATTCGGCAGGGCTTGGCCGTCGAACCAGGGGCGGTCGGTATTGGCGAATTGCCGCACGAACGGAGCCAGCGCGACATCGGCCAGACTCAACTCGTCGCCGCAGAAATATCGTGACTCTCCTAGGCGTTGCTCATACCGGTTGAGTATTTCTAGGACTTCATCGCGGTGCGCCTCGGGATTCTCGACATCATCAAAGCGGTTCGGATACTTGTAGCGGTCGAGATTATCCTTGAACTTGCCATCATTGACCTCGACCAACTCCTGCCAATCTCCTTCCAGCCATTCCCCGGGGGAGCACCACAGCATGATATCCATGCTCTCCTCGAGCACTTCTCCATCGGGTAGTTGGAGGACTGGGACTGTCCCTTTCGGGGATATCGCCATCATCTCAGGGGGTCGGTCGCGCAGGACTACTTCGCGGTGCTCATACTCGATACCGGCGTGCTTGAGAGCCATTCTGGCGCGTATGGCGTAGGGGCAGCGGCGGAAGGTGTAGAGGATTGGTGGGGTGGTCATTTCAATTTGTACTGGCGCTCTTCATAGATTATATTGGCGACAATAATTGGTAGAGTTGCTAGAAATGGAGAATAATACTGTACCAGAGTTACGACTAATAATGAATATTTGAAACTCTGAACTACGTTTGAATCAAAGTTCCGAATCAAAATGATTCAAACTACGTCTATAACTCAGAATGCTATTGTTTGCTGAGTATTGCCTGTTTCAAATACCTCTATCGGCTTGGCAGAATGGTGCATAAAGCGCCGAGAGAGGGATTTGAACCCCCGCGTCCAAAGGACAGTGGATTTCGAATCCACCGCGATACCGGGCTATGCGATCTCGGCTGTACGACCGGCGAGCGTCGAGAGCGTCATAAGCGTGATGGGATGAGAGGATATCGATGCGGGTCAAGTTCTCCTCCCCCGACGGAGTGGTCGAGGTTGAGTGTGAGTCTGGCACCACTGTTCTCGGCGCGATTAAGTTGACACCAATCCATCCTTCCACCGTCTTGGCGGTGCATGATGGGGCGGTGATTCCCCAGAACACGATAATCCACGAAGACGTCGAAATCGAGTTGATAATAGTCTCCAGTGGTGGCTGAATACTTCAACTGATGAGATAGGTTGAGGCCGTGGTGAGTTGCCACCGAAATCATTCTTCTTCGCTGGTGAATTCCGGCAGTGATTCCAACCATTCCTTGCCACCGACATTGTGCAGTTTTCGTCGACGTTGCGCTTGGCGGTCTTCAGGAGACCATTTCATCGGGCCCGCCGCTTGGGCGCGCTCGCCACACTTGCCGCATGTGGTCGATAAGCCATAGGCGCCGCAAACGGTGCATTTCTGCAGTTTCTGTCGTGCCATGTGATGCCCCAGTTGAGAACTGAACATGAATGCTTGGATTGGCGACGATAATATTGACACGGGGTTTCAAAGAATTATTCGTTTCAAGGCCGAGCCTTGTTGCAATATTCAGCGGTCGATATTATTGCTTTGGCCGGTGAGTACGCTTGGCCCACGAATACCTGCGCTTCTTGGCAGTGGCACCGTAGCCACAAGAGGCACAGACACTCTTCGTCTTGTGGTAGGAATGATTGCCACAGCGGCGGCAACGGATGTGTGTGGACTTCTGGCGCTTACCCATCGATGGTGTACCTTTACTCATGAACTCACCTGTTACGGACAGCCCGCCGACCAACCGCCCATATTTGAAACCGCCGTTAGAGAAACACTGGGAAAATGGCTCACTAAGCGTATAATGACGAGGGGTCTTCCTCAAGGAATTCACTCGGCATCTCGGCATCGGGATACTTATCGATCAGACTCTCGATGCGGTCGGCAATCGCCTCGGTGGTGGCAATTGGAATCGGCAGAGCCAGTCCTAACCATTTCTGTAATGCCAGCCTGAGCCGCTCGGCGGCATGGATATCGGCACTGCTACCGATGGTGGCGGCGACAACACAACCACTCGAGATTGCGTTGACCGGGCCAAGCGATGCGAGTAGTCCGGCCAGCCCGATGACTCCCCCGGATGGTCTGTCCACGGCAATTTCCCCCCCCCCGTCAGCAAAAAGTGCCTTGATGTTGTCATCGGCACAGATGGCATAGACCTCCTCACAGGTGGGCTCACTCGATAACCCGGCCAGCACAATCATGTATTCACAACCGAGTTCTGCTACAGTTGTCAGAATCATCTCAGCCATCTCGAACTGACCACAGGGTGAGATTGGTTGGGCTTCCCCTGAGATGACCAGGATATTCTCTTCTCCCAGGCTGATGGAGTGCATGGTGAGGTGAGGTGGGGTCAGCAGACCACCGGTCATCTTCGCCTGAGGCGGCATCTCAGGATGGAATAATTCGGCAACCAGAGTTGAATCAAGGCCATCGACCAGACCGTCGGTGAGTAACTTGCCGACATTTCCAACCCCTGGGAATGCCGCGAAAGCCATCCGGTGCTTGCCTAAGTGGTTGAGTTTGTGCTCGGGTTGGTCGCTGGGCCGTTCGCCTGTACGGCTCACGAGCCTCTTACCTTGGGCATCTCGCCAGACAATTTTTGTGACCATCGAGGCGATGGCTCTCACGAAGGGGCATAAGGATTGGTAATGGTGATGAGGTCGCTAAGGTGATTTGGAGGGGTGGAATTCATCGCCGATTCACAGTATTCGCAGAACCGTCTCGCCGTCAAAAGACAACTGCTTCTTGTCGCCGAAAGCGGCCGCATAGCCGGCGATGACAACGACCTCATCACCGCGCTTCACCTCGTCGTGAGCGAAGGGAATGTTCTCGCTCATCGCCGAGATTTCTATTGGCCCATCGGCGGTCGCCAATTCGGCACCCCATCTCTTCCACTTGCCCCAGTTGGTCTCGCCCTCGCCTCCCGATAGCGACATCACCCGGCCGCGGATATTCGCCCTATGTAGAGCGGTTGGAGATTGATGCCCCTCAAATTCATCCTTTTCGATGGCGTTGATGGTGGTATGCTCATCCAACTTCAGTTGTACCCCGCCATTGCG
>DARQ01000026.1:0-176 GCA_002503395.1 Euryarchaeota archaeon UBA60
CGGTCTTGGATAAGCCAGAAACTTGCCAAATCGAAATACTTCGAAGATCTGTTGTCGAGACCACTTATTTCACTGGGAAATCCGGCCCCTTGGCGTGATGACCTATGGTCATGGCGACAGCGTTCATCACCACTTTTGCCGGGGTGGACCTGGCATCTTGAGTTCGGCAATAAATC
>DARQ01000026.1:220-2550 GCA_002503395.1 Euryarchaeota archaeon UBA60
GTTCGGCAATAAATCCGACCGCCTAGGTTGGTACATCCGGGCGCCTGGAAACACATTATTCACGGTCTTTCTCGGTTGGGGTGGCCTTGACAACGGTGGATTTGAGGGGACTGGGGATGAGGTAATCGGTATCGATAAGGGGTTGCCTGGAGGCGACAACATCAGGAAACACGGTTTCTTCCTGTTTGAGCGTGCCCCCCTCGGTCAACTCGACCGTCCAGACGAAGCCGAGCCGAACCGGGCTGACCACCTACGCACCCAACACCTATTCTCAAAAACAGGAATGCTGACAAATATCGCGAACGCCGCAAGTCGTGGCGATGTGGATTTGGAGTTCGCCGAGCTCATAACCCCGGTGGGCGGTTCCGGTTGTGAATTATGGCCACTGGTCATCGGCCGTTGTCCTTCTGAATTCGGTGGAGATGAGGTCGGCGAGTGGTTCTGCACCCTGCTCAGACTTCTGCGCCCGGCACTCGACTATGTCTCGATGACCTGACGTTGTAAGCCCTCGTTATCATAATTCCAATCGATGATTTCCCAACCGGCCTGCGTGCAGGCGGCCTTCACCTCCTCGACCTTGCCGTGGTTGGCGAAGATGGCAACTGTGCCGCCGGCGGCGGCGCCCATTCCCTTCCAGGCCAGAGCAGTCTTGGATTCCATCAGGTCATCGACCAGCGGTCGGTATGCTTGATTCAGTTCCGGGCTCATATCATCTATCGCCGCGCTGACGGCGCGGATTGCATCGATGAAGATGTCGCGGCGGTCAGAGGTCAGGGAATTGGCGACTTTTCGAGCCATTTCTCTCAGGGTCATGATCGCCGAGTGCACCGTTTCATCGCCATCATCATAGCGTTGCCAGATACCGTTGTGGATTTCGCCACTGGTATGCGTGATGTTGGTGTAGGCGAGCACCATATGGCGCTGTAACCAACGGGTTGCCGACGGCATCGGCTCGAATGGCATGATTTCGACATTTTCGCGATGGAACATCAGGTGTTGGAAGCCGCCGCCAGCCGCCGCCCACTGGTCTTGGCGGCCACCACGATTACCGAGCAAGACCTCGAATTGGAATGCTAGTTCGGCGATTTCGGTCGGGCTGCGGCCGTCGCCGCTGATGGCGGCGAGAAATGCTACATTGAGCGCTCCACTGGTGCCGAGTCCACTCGAGGTCGGGCAGTCAGAATGGTACTCGACCGATAATTTTCCGTCATCGTCGATGCGCATCACCGCCTCGATATATTGGTCGATGGCGAAATTGACTACCTCGCCGCCCTGGTCGTGGGTGAATGGCGCGCAGTCACTCCACCCCCCGGCAAGGTCAACCCTGACCGGAGCGCGCACTCGGATTTCCTTGGCCATCTAATTCCCTTCCCCCGACAATGGTATCACCTTGTCTGCTCCCCTTGTAAGTCGGCGAGTGCGTCGGCGAATAGTTTTCTCCCCCTGATGATGAGTTTCTCCTCCCACTTGGGTTTCTTCAGGTTGAAAGTTGCCAGCAGTTTGTCGCGACTCCAATGATTGAGAGCCTCTCTTCCGGACTTTCTACCCCATTGCGTCCACTGATTCTCACTGCGCAGAGCGGCGATGACCGCATATGGTCCAACGGTGCCGAACTCCTGGGTTATCGAGGTCCATTCGATATCTGGGAATCTCGCTTCCACTCCGGCCTGCAGGCCGCCGCGTATCTTGTAGGCAATGCCAGCCTCGGGGTCGAGGCTGGTAATTCGCTTGCCATAATGAGCGCGTAATCCGGATAATATCGGGTCGTTGTGGGCGAACTCTACCAGCAGGGTATCGATTCCGGTCTTACCCAACCCGGTGTGCAGGTCGATCCACACGCATCTCTTGACAGTTCTGAGATTGTCCCCCAGCCATTCTAGTAAAAGGGCTGAACCGACCTCCAGTTCACTTCCTCCGTACTGTAGACACTGCGGGCGTTCATATTGCCCCTCGGCAAAGGCTTGCTTGGTATTGGCGAAGCCATTTTTTGCGACGAAAAGCATTGCCCGACGCAGGAATCCATCTTTATTTTTCGGCTCCACCTGCTCATTTATCAGTGGGCTCAGTGCCGCATATCCGTCCGGCTCGCCCGAGTATTCCTCGCCGGGAAGTAACATGTTGCGATTGAGGTCGACATTAGATTCGTTGACCCGACGCAACCACGCCATGCCGTAAGGATTGACGATGTGGATGAGAGCCAGAGCGGTATCGTTGGGTAATGTCTGCAGTTGTGCCAATATCGACAGTTGAATCGCCGACCCGGCAAATCCCTCGACACCGTGAACCCCCGAGGAGACCATCACCCATCGGCTGGCATGCTTGGGACCGAT
>DARQ01000026.1:2683-10846 GCA_002503395.1 Euryarchaeota archaeon UBA60
ACGTAGTCACGCGACCAGAAACTCATCGCCTCACCTCATCGTGAAGGTTGCAATTCCACCGGCGGGAACACAAATCTCCACATTTCCGGCCTTCACTGTCTCACCATTACCGACCGTCCCATCACCGCCCGAACTGGGCTGGTGCTTGCCGTTCGGGGACTGACCGGTTGGGGACTGGTTGGTCGGGCGCTCCAATAGGTCACAAGGCTCGATGCACAGGACGAGGTCACTGGCCAGCACCCCGTGCCAATCAGTGGAGGTCGGATTCCACAGTCGTAGCGCCAATCCGTCGCCGTTTTCACAGGGCTTGCAGGCGGAGGCGATTGGCATTGGTTTCTCACCCTCGAGATACCAAGTTCTTGATCTGGTGCCCAATTGCCCGGGCTTCGGAAGAGGGTCGAAAGAGCCATCCAGTTGCGGTTTTGGCAGACCGGGAATCAAGGCAATTTGGGCACCGAAAGATTCAGCGTATTCGTGAACTCCGTGGCCGCTGATGGTCGGCTGTGAATCCTCCCACGAGCCTTCGAAAGGCAATATTCCCCAGCGGATGAAGTGATGGCCGTGGCATTGTGCGCCGGGCGCGGGGAAACATGGGCCGGCACGGTTGCGTCGCCACGCGAAGCCGTCGCGTGACAACCAACCGACACTGCGCAGTAGGGTGAAGCAGAGTTCGAGCGCACCATCATCACCCAATCTCGCCTCATATTCATTGGCGCCGGGGGCGAGCAGTGCCAGGCCGCCGACATCGTCTTGTGCCAGCACCACATTACGCATGTGCTTGGTCGGCACCTCAGGCTGGTTCCACGAACTGTCGTGCGGGAAGTGCCAAGGCCGCTCGGCCATCTCGAAAGCCCCTCCAGCACGCACCACATCGGCCTCGATTCCGGTCGGCAGAATCAATCTCAAGCGGTGGTCGTCAATGCCATTGTCGACCACGGTGTCGACCTCCAAGACCGGTGAACCACTACGCATCGTCACCCAGTGCTCGATGCTGAGCCAATCCTCGTCCTGACTGCGAATCTGCTTATCGTCATTGAAATTCCTCGGCAGCAGCCACTCGATTCGGATCTGCACAGTCGCCGACCACTCATCACTATGGCAAGCCGAGATTGTGACCTCGGAGCGGTAATTCGCATCATCATGCAGATTTCGTCGCCCGACATGGTCAGGGCGTTCATCCAATCCGACATCCTTGCCGGCGCCGACCGCAACAGCATATCCGCCGGGACTGTGGTCGTAACTATCGCCGGCATCTTCGTCATCCTCAAGCCAACCCAGCCCCGAGTAGGTCTTGCCGGTCGAGGTATCGATGAGGTCAAAGCGTCCATCCTCGCGGAAAATTGCCCGTATCAAGCCGTTCTCCATCCACCATCCTCCCTCTCCACCACTGGAGGTGACCGGCTGTGCCGGAGGTGGAGTGGTATCGATTCCCGGCAGCAGGTGGATGACATGCCAACCCGGCTGTAGTTCGCTGACCTCGATAGTTCCGCTCACCTTTGGTAATTTCACATTGGCGACCCGGTCGGAATGGATGTGCAGACCCCACTGTGGCGGTGTGATCTCAAGGTTGGAGAGCACCGCCCCGTCACCATCGGCCAATATCGCCCGTGCCGTCGGCATGCTCTGCCATCTTCCCTCGTCGGGGACCGGGGAATCGACCTGCACAGAGCCGCTCCACGGCACTGATAATGGGTTGTGAATCAGGAATGGAACCGCATCCTCATTGATATGGCTGAGGTCGAACAGCGGTTGTAATTCCTTGGTCAGGTCATCGGTCAGCATGGCGGCGATTTCACGGGCGTGGCGGAATCTTATCTCCATGTCCTGATGGGTGGCATCGACACTGCAACCGCAGATGTCGTCGTGCGGATGGTTGCGCAGAACCTCACGCCATGCCAATTGCAGGCTTTCAGGACGCGCTCGGCCACCCAACCCCCATGCCAGCGCCGCCATCGGCTCGATCTGATGGGTCAGCAGAGCCATCGTCGAGTCATTCATTCGCTTCAGGTACAGTCGGGCACTGAATACCCCGGAGAGCAGGGCTCGGTCCCAACCTTGGTGTAATTCGCCCTGATAGCGGGTTAGTGCTCTCCCGGCCTTTTCCTCGGTCTCAGCCCACTGTTTGATGGCGGCGAAGAAATCACCGAAGCGGGCATGGCGCAATTCGATCACACCGGCGAAATGCTGGTTCGCCGCCTCGATTAACATCGGCAGGGTCGGTTGCGGCATGGTGTGGTCGGAACCATTACCCAACTGCACCACCGGCGGCGCCCAGTTATAGGTCTCTTCCAAGCCGTCGATAAGTTTCTGTAATCTCCCCATGGCGGTATCGATATTCACAGTCGAGCTGTTCTTGGCATCGAGTTGTCGCTCCTCAAAACCCCAAGCCATCAGGCATGGATAATCGGGAGTCTGTTTGACCGCGGTGACCGAGGTTTTGCCATCCCCTGCGACCCACTCGAACACGCATCCGGCATCGGCGACCCATTTTCCCGCCCCGCGGGTGAATAGAAAGGTGTCCAAGCCGACCCCGCGCAGAATCGCCGGTAATTGCGCGACATGACCGAACGGGTCGGGGACGTAGCCGATATCACTGCGGCCGCCGAATTGTTCGGCGATACGGTGGCCGAATTGCAGGTTGCGCACCAAGGCCTCGCCACCGACGATGAATTCATCGGGAAGCACGTACCAAGGCCCGACACCGAGTTTTCCGGCTTTGACCAATTTCTCTATTCGGCTGCGATTCTCCGGCTTCACCTCAAGGTAATCCTCTAGCACCACGGTCTGGCCATCGAACTCGAATGAGGGGTAATTGCTCTCGGGATTCTCAAGCAATTCCAGCAATTCATCGACGAACTCAATCAAGCGGTAACGGTATTGCTGAAATGGCAGATACCAAGCCCGGTCCCAGTGAACGTGAGGGGTGACATAACCGATGAGCGGCGAGGTCTTCTCCGGTGATTCTGACGTCGGTGCGCTCTGCGCCATGGAGGTCCTTTGCGGCGGAGATTGATGAGGGTTCGCCATCGGTGTCGAGTCATTCCTCTTCAGCCATCGCCGAATCGACTACCTCTTCGAGTTCATCGCTCGAACTCTGGCCGTCGCCTTCAGAACCATCACCCTCGCCGTCTGTCTGGTCCTGCCAAGACTTATCCTCGGGTTGCAGCACCACCAACTTCCATCCCCCCAAGCCTCCGAATATAATGGCGAGAGCGTAGAAAATCGCTGTTATCTGGTCTATGTAGAAGGCCGAGCCATCGGTATCGAAATTGGCCCAATACATCATCGGGTCTTGATTAGCGTGTACCTTGTCCTGCAGTAATTGTGCGGTTTCGGCGTCCATCGCGTTTGAACTCACAATCATGAATACAGCCTGCAGGTCATCTATGGTAGGGTCGTCAGCGCCGAGGCCGCGTTGGTCGTAGTAGATCACCGATTCCGATTCACCGCTGACGATTCTTCCGGTCACCGCCTCGGTCATCAGGGTCACATTGGTGCCGAAGTAAATCGGCAGAACCCCGGGAAATACATCCATGATGCTCTCACTGTCGAGATTCTTGGCCTGAACCGGATGGTCGACCGGGCTGGCATCGATTCGCCAAACTTCGGTGGTTATTCCGTGCAGGTCTCCCTTGCCTGAATACTGAGCCTCGAGAATTGCATAATCGGCGAGATTGACGGTGAAACTGGGGGGATTGTTGGGGTCGTAATTGGTGCCGTCCACCCAACCGCCGGTGGTGCCACTGGCATCGATTATTGGTGATAGGCCATAGGAGCCGTTGTAATGTTCACTGGTGCGCCACCAAAGTTGTGGATTACCATCCTTGGCGACATATTCTCCGACCTTGGAGAGGTCTATTTCTCCGGTATTGATGGTGTGAATGCCAGGTTCATTGGTAACGTTCGGACTGCTGTAGTAGGTCTTGTTGGTCTCAAGGCTGGCCCATCCGACACTGGTGTCAGCCATCCCCGCAGAAATACTGGTCTCGTTCGAGGCAGAGTAGGCGAGAAGTGGGTCGTGCCAACCGAATAGCCATTGGTTCACCTCCATAGTGGAATACTTGGTTACGCCGAAAATACTCTCCAAGAAATCAGGCAGAACCCCATCGAACATCCCCTTGACCCAGTATTCCAAGGTGTCGGCCTCGGAGGTGGTGATGTTGTAAATCGCCGCCATGGTCTGGTTGCTCCACTCGAGTTGCTGACCGCCGATTACAGGATTGTAGTCAGCATCTACCGGCACGGTCTTACCCGAGTAGATTCCGTACAGGAGATTGATTGAAGCGTTGGTGGTAAGACCCATCGGGCCGTTGAGGATTCGCTCAATGGTAGCGGCATCGAAATTCACATTCTCATAGCCCAACCACGGCATTCTGCTCGAAGGGCCGTTGACCGAAGTCAAATCATATTCTCCGGTGACGGGATTCATTCCTCCCCATGCCAGAGGTACAAATTCAAAGGAATTAATCGCCCCCTGTCCGCCGGATAGAACCAGTGGGAAGGTGGTTTCCCCATCCATCCAATCACCCGCATAAACCCCTATCTCGGATATTTCAGACAAGGATATTCCGAAGTTCAGGAAAGCCCAGGCCCCCAAGGCTGCGGGGTTATCGGCCAGAGAGAAGAAATTAGCAAAGCCGGGAATCAAATGGTTGCTATCCCATGCCAAGAGCCCGTCCGGATTATTGGTAGAATCATTGTGTGTGAGCAGAGCGCGAACATTTTTTCCCGCAAATGAGGTTCCAATCACCGCCCCCATGCGGTCTTGTAAATCCTCATCGCTGGCGCTTTTCCAGGAGATGCCACCACCATATCCGGTCCAGGCATTCTGTACATACCAATGCATTGCCGAGTCTCGGGCCTCGGTAATCTCCGGGTCTCCATCTGCATAGCCATAGACAGCGGCACGGGTGGATGAATTGGTCTGTGAGGGTGAGCCGAAGCCGAGGAAATATTCACTGCCATGTTTACTCAGTAGTGACAGGTCCTCATCCGTGGTTCCCGGTGCGATAACTCCCTCAAAAGCGGTTGTAAGGTCGGTGAAATTGGCATCTGGCCCCGAGTAGTTATTCGTCGCCGCCCAATTCTCGATAATCGAATTGCCGACCGCGGCAGAGCCTGTGGTCGAATCGAGCCCGGTCGAGTCGTAATCATCTTGCAGGTCAGCGGCGATTCGTATCGATGCATGGGTGTATGTGAGGTCGTATTCCAACATCCCGACGACAAATCCTGCTTGGGAAATCTGCTGCAATTGCTCAATCAGTGTCGGAAAGACGACGATTTTCTGCGCTTCAAACAGGATGTTGATATTGCTGATTAGATCGGTCGGGCTATTCTCACCGATAGATGTGAAGGTGCTGATTTCATCGTAGGTCAGGATACCATTGGTGGCGTCGTGCTCGATGATATTGCGCTCGGAGTCGATTTGGAACGTATAGGGGCCGACCCGCTCGAATTGTGGCTCGCTACCGTTTTTCACATCGTCGATATTGGCAATCGTCCATGCGTAATATGACCTTTCATCGGTAGAATTCAACCACGAGTCATCGCTCCAATCCTCTTCAGTCATGACGGTCATTTCATCGACGACATCCTGCACAGCACTGGTCGCCATCGGGGCGATTATAGCCAGATTCAGAACCAATAAGACTAGACTGCTCACAATCATTGCATAGGCTGAGGTACGTGTCATCGCTGGCGACTGTTGGGGTTTACAATTGAAGGTTGCGTAAACGCCGATTACGATTCATCTTCAGCAACGAAGGTTGTCACAGCCGCCGCTCCAACACCCATCACACTGCCGATGATGGTCAACCATACCGACATTCCGAGACTCGCATCACCGCTATCCGGTAGCAGGACATACCACGCAAGAACCGCCAATCCGGTCAGGATTCCTCCGGCCCAGGACATTCCCATGTCGACATTGTCCGGTAGGACTTCAAGGTCGACTTCAAATTTGGGCAGGATGAACATCATTATGCAGGCCAGACATGACAGGATTCCCATCCACAGGATGATTCCACCCCATGTCCCTGCTGAAATGACATCAGACATCACCTCACAAGCCTCATCCGAGGCCTTACCGGCGTTTTCCATTTCTTTGATGCAATCATCGTATGCCCCGTCCAATTCTATCGTGGTGACTCCATCATCATATTCGACATAGTCGGCTTCCTTGGCCGCTTCGCTATACATCGTATCGGAGAATTCACACACCTCCACCGCAGTTTCATTTTTCTCATTGCATACAGTCTCGGTGTGCATGGAGCGCAGACCAGTGCTCATCTCGTTCACAACATCACCTTCACCAGTCTCTTCGACCAGCCAGGTCGAGCCGAACTGGCCGGCCAATCCGAGTAGCAGGCAAAGCGCCAATAATCCGGTGACGATGTATCCTTTCATGTCTGAATCCATGTTATTCCCCGACCGTCGATTAGTGGTCTCGCTATTATTCATTACCTCGCTCATTCCTGCAATGACCGGATTGCCTCATGTGGAAGATCAACCCCGAGATTGACCAGGGCCTCGCTCACCCCTCCTCGCTCGATCCAGCCTCGCAGTTCAGCACTGCTCGGGTCGCCACCACCAACCGTAGCCGCATCATGTGGCTGGTAGGCCAAAGCCGCCTTGACTCCGAGTAGCAGATTTTCATAGGGCAGGCCATGCTCGATGCACAGGGAAATAGGTCCGAACAGACGGTCATCTTTTCCGAGTTTGCGCACCGGGTCACGGCATTGGCGCTCGAGCGGGTCGAGGATTCTGTGGTCTTGATATTTGGCCAGCGCCCGCTCGACCCATTCGGCTTGTTCACCAGCAGTGAAGCCGTAGGCGGTCACCAGTGCGGCGCTGGCCTCGGCGCCGGCGGCGCTGGCAATTGCGGCAATCTCCACATCGTTTGCGGCCTCTGCCAACATCTCGTAGCCGCGCTTGTGGCCGATGTAGGAAACCACCGCGTTGATGGAATTGTAGGTGTACAGTTTGCGGGTCAATTCTGTTACGAAGTCGGGGCGCAGGTCGAAGCCGGGCACCGAGGCGACCAACTCTGGCCTTACCAGGGCTGCACCGTCGAGCGGTAATGACCAGTGATCCTGAACCTGCACAGTCAGCTGACCGAACTCGCCCACCTGTTCAGGTCTCGGCTCGATACACGAGCGCAGGACCTGTGCCTGGGCAATGCCGATGCGTCCTGACGAGATATGTGACCTTACCAAGGTCGCAGGCGCCGGGTGATTCTCGGCCAGGATGATGTCTATCGAGCGGGCGTAACCGGAAGACCGTCCGTCTTCTCCACAACCGGTGAGGACGCTAGCCAGGCCTTCTGCCCATGAATCGAGATGGCTGGCACCGAGTGAAGTCAGGATGAGGTCAGCCTCATCCACTCGCCATGTATCGCTTGAGATGGAATAGCCAGAGACTACCTCGACCTCGCCGGTGGCGAGGTTGATTATTGAGTACGAGCCACCTGCAAGTGCCGAAACTAAGTCTGGATTTGGGTCGACGAAGTGGATTCGCCATCCGGCACGTACCAGCAATTGGGCGAGAAAACCTCGCCCGACCTTGCCGGCTCCGAAGATGACCGCCAATGGTTTCTGCGCAAGTTTGGCAATTCCGAGCACACTGACCTCTTGGCCGGCCCGTTTGTCAGCGCCCCGAGATTCGACCAGTTGCGGAATCATCGCCAACCCTCCCCCGATAAGCATCTCACCATCTCCCCCTGGTAGAAGGGCGAGAATCTCGGATACCGAGTCGTTCAGCGAAACGAGTGCTTGCCAAGCCGAGTCATGTCCTTCGCTCGTGGGCTTGCTCAGTAGGGCGATGAAGCGTTGCGCCGCGGCCACAGTTCTCTCCTCACCAAGTGATTCGGCCAGGCTGGCCCCCCCTGTCGAAGTCGAGAGATAGGTCAGTGCTGGCAGACGCCCAAGAGACGGCAACCAACTCATCTCGGGAATCGGTTCACCGCCGACTTGACCGACATGTTCACTGGTATTGGCGAGATTGAATATGTCTCCCTTGCCTGCACCGAGGCCATAGACCCCAGCCGAAAGGTCGTCACAGCCACAGATAACCTCTGCTCCAGCCGGGATTCCCGATAGTGAGGAACCCGCTTCGGAAACCTCTCCGATGACCTCCTCGGGAAGGTGAAAATTTCCCTCCCCAGAG
>DARQ01000026.1:11059-11687 GCA_002503395.1 Euryarchaeota archaeon UBA60
TCGGGCAATGGCTCGTGCCAGGGAATGATGCGCCCAACCAATTCGCCATCGCGAATAATAGCGGCAGAGGGACCGTGGCCAGTGATGCCGACGCGAGAGATTTCCCTGCCCAAACCTTCGCTACCTACAATCTCACCCAGCCCATCCAGCCAAGTTCGCAGATTTTCCCAGACCCCTTCCTCGGACGGCCAGGAATCCATCTCCCATTCCCCCGTGGGCTTGAGAAGAATGACCTTGGTCGCGGTGGTGCCGACATCGATACCCAAGGTATGCCCGGTGTCCGTACTCATTCTTATTCCTCATGAGCGATGGGATAAGGCCACGAAATCGGTGACCATCCAAGTACCGAAATCCCCGGTTCCAAGTCTATGAATCTGGTTGGGCTGGCCGATTGCGCCGCGGTCAGCAGATGCCCGCCGACCTCGGAAAGGTCGGCATCGAGAGCGGCCAAGAAAAATCGCCGTACATCCTCGGCCAAGAAAGCGGTCGCCATCAGTCGGCCACCTCTTCGGGGATGTTCGTCATCGTCGGGAATCACCGTACCGATGCGGACGCTGACCACCTCGATTTCATGCTGTTCAACAAAGGCTCGTCCAAGTTGCTCTCCGATGATTTTCGACAGGCCATA
>DARQ01000026.1:11802-13318 GCA_002503395.1 Euryarchaeota archaeon UBA60
GTGACCTGTGCCAGTCCTGAAGATGCCAGAATAACCCGGTTGACCCCGGCCGAAAGCGCGGCACTCAGGACATTCTCGGTGCTGTTGATATTGGTCGAAAGCAACGAGAGGGTGGTGTTGGAGGGGTCGGCATCTGCTGCTAGATGAATCACCGCGTCTGCGCCGGCAAAATACATGGTCAAGTCCGGAACCGAGATCTGAGCCAGGTCGCAAGCATGGTCAAGTCGAGAATAAGCCCCTGCATCGTCGACGTTGCGACCGCGAGAAATCCGCTCGTCGTGCGGCCGGTCAATCCCGAATACCTCGTCACCACGAGCCCGCAGTGCGTCGAATACCAGGCCACCAATGAGGCCG
Source organism: Euryarchaeota archaeon UBA60 (assembly GCA_002503395.1). Classification (GTDB taxonomy): domain Archaea; phylum Thermoplasmatota; class Poseidoniia; order Poseidoniales; family Poseidoniaceae; genus UBA60. The sequence continues at coordinate 12,157 of DARQ01000026.1, forward strand.
GCCGAACCTGTGACCACAATCCGCGCCATGGTGGAGGCCTAGAGGGTAAAGGGCATAGCCCCTGCGTTGGCGAAATATGCAATCATCCCGAAAGAAATCACCCAGAATCCGTAGGGAGACCTTTGAAATGGTAGCATTTCAAGGGTTGAATATGCAAGGTAATGCAAATATTGGAAATAATAATTTTAAGACGATTTTCTTGGTGATTCTCTTCTTGGCTGGAACGATGGGTGCGTCGCTGCTCGAGGGACTTCCTGACCTTATGGCTGAAGACCTCGATGGCGATGAATCGCCCTCCGGATTTTCTTCCCACAATTCCTCATATGGTCTGGTGTTCAATACTTTCTACTTTGTTTACGGAACCAGCGGGTATGTGCCACTGGGGGTTTATGTGACGGGTTTGAACAACAATAGCAATTATACCCTGAGTGTGGATTTGGAACAAAACGGCACTGTAGTCAACTCAGGAACGATCAACCCGCCAGGCTCGCACGAGAATCTGAGCAGTTATGTGTCGAACCTCAATGTGGGAAATTACAGTTTGGTTGCCAACCTTCACTATACCGGCAACTCAACTTCTTTGGTCATCAAAACTTTCAATTTCACCATAATTGGTAGTGGCACTGGAAACATTTCATGGGTTACACTTGGAACTAATGCCAACACGATGTATGGGTGGGCGTTCACATATGACTTGACTCCGGCCGCATCATATACACTGAACTGGACCCTTTCCAATAGTAGTTTTAGTGGTACGACTGGATTTACCGTGCCAGGAAATGCCAACCCCTTGACCGATTATTCATATCTCGGGTCATGGTCAAACCTCAGCCTTGGGCTACACTGTCTTTCGGTTTACCTGTTCAATGGTTCCACACAACTGGATAATTATACAACATGTGCAACAATCGTGAATTCAACCGAAGATATTTCTGTCAGCGCCAGCACCAGTGGAAGTTCGATGCAGGCTTGGGTGACCTCCGACAATCTGACCGTCAACTCCAGTTACAGCATGACTTGGATGCTGATACAATCGAGTACCAATTCAACCTATGATAACGGTTCATACTCCTGGACGGCCTACAATTATTCGAGCACTGAATATCTATCTTGGTCGAATCTTAGTTCTGATTGGTATTGCCTGAACGCATATCTCTTTGAT
>DARQ01000026.1:13485-13761 GCA_002503395.1 Euryarchaeota archaeon UBA60
CTACCCCTCTGGAAGTCAGGTAAATGCGACGATGATGTCGACCAACCTTTCCACCAATACCACCTACAAGATTATCTGGGAACTCGAGCACTCTGCCAACGGCACCATCGCCGATAATGGCTCTTACACTTGGACAGCCTATTCTTCGTCGTCGATGGAATATCCGACTTGGTCGAATTTGGCCGACGACATTTATTGTATACAGGCCGATTTGAACAAGTACAATAGTGCTGGAAATCTGACTTGGCTCGATTTCGATTACTCGTGTTTCCAGGT
>DARQ01000026.1:13893-14196 GCA_002503395.1 Euryarchaeota archaeon UBA60
TTGGACTGACAACTACTACTATTCCTCTGGTGCCACGGTCAACGCCTCGATATCGTCTACGAACCTGACCTTAGACGATGATTACATTGTCCTTTGGGAACTTCAAGATAGCCTCACCGGCATCGTCGTCGATGATGGCAACTTCACTTGGACCGCATACTACACCCAGTCGACGGAGAACCTGACTTGGTCAAGTCTCGCCGATGGCAACTACTGCTTTACCGTAGAACTATGGGAGCTTCCATTATGGAATGGGCTCGATTGGGATTCGACCTGTTTCCAAGTCGGCAGTAATGGCACTGG
>DARQ01000026.1:14324-15398 GCA_002503395.1 Euryarchaeota archaeon UBA60
TCTTATGATCTGGCTCTCAATGAAACATACTCGATGAGTTATGAATTGCTGTTAATCGACAGTGCAAATAACACGACCATAATTGACAATGGGACCTATAACTGGTATGCCTACTACAGTACTTCATACGAAAACAACAATTGGACGGCATTGGCCGAAGGAATTTATTGCATCAATGCCGAGTTATTCAATGCCAGTTCTTTCTTGGATTCCCATGAAGCATGTTTCACAGTTTCATCAGGAAACAACTCTCAGATTACCAATGAGATTTCAGTTTCTGTTCAAATAACCGACGGTGTTGTGAATGCAACCATCTCCTCTTGGGGATTGGAATTAAATAAGAATCACACCGCGTCATGGGGGCTATTCTCTGGTGGCCTTCCCGGCAGTTCTAATGCGACCCAGGTTGGTACCGGTAGTTCTGCTACTTGGCACTCTTACTATAACGCCTCTACAGAGTATGCAACATACAGTAATCTGACCGCGGGTTACTATTGCATATTTGCCGAGTTATTAGTTGAGTCTTTTACAGTGGGTGGAAATGGAGCGTGCTTTACCATCGCTGGAGAAAATGGCAGTGGCGAGAGCTACGAAGAACTGGATGTGTGGATGACGACAACCTATATCCCCTGGGGCGACGATGTCTCGGTCAATATGGATTCGACCAATCTCGTGGTCGGCACCAATTACACCTTACATTACTCGTTGCGTGTGCAAGATGGTGGGATGCAAGTCGATGCCTATAATTGGAACTGGCACGCCTATTATAACACCAGCAACGAATCGGTTTCATGGGCAAATCTTGGGGTTGACACCTATTGTGTAACAGCGACCCTCAAAGAAGTCGATGCAGCAGGTAATGATACCTTTATCGCTGATTTCCAGCAGTGCTTCGAGATTTACATGCCGGTCTACTACGAGTGGATAAACATCTTGACCCCGGGCTCTACCTACGATGAGAATATCAGTTACAATTTGAATTATGCGAGCAGTGATATCGTGGTGATTAACATCACTGCCTACGACCTCGACCCGACACAGATGTACAATTTGACTTTCGATATCTGCAAAGCC
>DARQ01000078.1:0-3252 GCA_002503395.1 Euryarchaeota archaeon UBA60
TTGCCAATCCAAACCAGAGGGTAGCCTCTACTCAGGTCCGCAATCGGCCATTATTGGACGGATGATAACAGGCAGTATCTAGTTAGTAGCAGCCTCATTCAGTGATTCAGCCTGCGGCGGCCAACCAAAGCGGCGCCGAACAGAGCCGCGGCGGCGATGAGTCCGGTGAACCCTGGGAACCCCTCCGATAACCTCGGCTCTGGCGTAGTGTCGACGCGTTCGCTGGGAGAATCTGTTGCGGCAAAACCCTCATCAAAGACACTTATGTACACCGTGTCTGAACTGACTTCGGGGTCGTGGATGATGTCCTCAGCGACTGGATAGTTGAAGCCGCCGATCAGGCGAACTCCACGATAACGATCGGTGTTGTTGTCAGGTAAATCCACCTGTGTGACGTTGCGACGACCATGTACCTGATAGACGACTTCAAAGTTCATCTCCTCGCCCTCTTCGCGCACAGTGACGTTGTTGACCCATCGCAACCGCCCGACTTCTGTACCACTGTCCTCAAAGTATAGACCGCCGCCACGAATCGCCGTTGCACGCTTGACAGCGTCGTCCTTCAACTCACCGTGGTCAGCGCAGTTATCCGTGGCCCGGTCATACCGGTTACCCACAGCGTCGAGCAATCGCTCCTTTCGACTCTTGTTCGCCTTATCGTCATCGGTGGTGCTGTCAGTCGTATCTCCCGACCGTGACTTGGATTCCTTGTTTGCATCATCCTCTCCATCTTCAGCCTGAGTCTGATTTTCAGGCTTCATTCCTTCCTTGACCTGCTCTTCGCGCTGCAAGAATTCGGTAGGAGTCATCTTCACGAGCTCGCCCGAAGTACCAACCTCCGTGATCTTTCCAACCTCACAGACGTTCAACCAGCCCTCGGTGTCGTACGTCGCTCCGACTGGGTCATCACTGGCTTTCCGCTTGGCATGGCCGATGACCGCCTCCGGGTCAATCGCGTTGTCGAAATTAACTCGCATCCACTCATCGACTCTCTCGTCTATTCGGGTGGCGGTCGCAACCTCGGTGACCGAGAACAGCCGGCTATCGTTTCCATCAATGGTGTCGTTGATTGCGACACCGTCCCAACCTTTGATTCTCATATCGTATTTCCAAGTCGTGTTGAGCACGTGTCCCGTGACATCTGAAGAGGCAATCTTTCGGCTCTCCTTGACGGTTATCTCATCGTCCGCTCCACGTTCAACTTCCACCCTGTAGTGAGGCATACTCTCAATATCGACGACCTCTTCCCGAGTTGTTCCGTAGAAGGTAATCTCGACCGCGTCCAACTTGGCGGTGTTGTCGCTCATTGTTCCCTCCCTGACAGCTTCGTAAGTGATGTTCTCAGCAACTAGGGTAAACGAGAGGCTACGGTTTCGCGAATCCGTGTCGGAAGAGTTGTCCCAATCACGCAGCGACCATTCCGCGTCTCTGAGGTCAACATACTTGTACACATCCTCATGAGTCATCGCCGCATCGTTGAGAATCTCATTCAAGGAACCTGCCTTGCCGTTTGAACTGACCCCAAACATGCCGTCAGAATCCTGGTCTGCGTACTCGATGATACCAGGGAACCCCGTCCTGAATATCTTCTCGACGGGGATGCCGATTCGGCCTTCAAACTCGTCGTTAACATTGTAGATATCAGCCACACCGAGGTAGCGCCTTTGAATGCTCACCAACTCGACCGCGCCATTCAAGGAATCATCGCCCCAGCGGACGCTGAATACATCATCTCCTACTTTGATGGAGACCCGCGACTTGTTGTCGGGTTCTCTGATTACTCGAATGTCCTGTTCGCGGTAGTCGATACGCTCGTTGCCGAGAAAATCATCATTATCGTCAGAACCAGAGTTGGATGTTGATTCATCTGTTGGAGTGGCCGCAACCATGGTTGAGGTCAATAGTATGGTGAGGGTGACGAGGAAGAACATTCTTGAGCGGGTGTTGCGGTGGTTTGACTTTGATATCTTAGAAAACATGTATTCGCGTTACCTTGTTAGTATATTATTGATTTGGATGCAGTTTTTTCCCAAATAATATCCTAATATTTCTCCTAACTAGAGACTACCCTCGGCTTTGTTTGAACGGTAAGGTTCCGAATCTATGAAACCCGACTACCTTGAACAAAGCCGCAACGTGAAAATCACGTTAAGAGCGGAGCAAATATATTCGTCGCCAGTGGCGACAGGGTGTAGCGATGCCACGTTGCGGCTTTTTGACGCTGTTTACCGGTGCCTTCATTTGAGTTGAGGACCGAGGTCGGTTCGATGGCACTGCTCCAGCAATGGGTCCGACAACGGCCGTGGCTAGCGGCTGGGCTGGCAGGTTTGGTAGGTGGATTCGGCGGATTATCTACTGCTTTCACTTCCAGCGGTACCATAACCACCAGAGTTTCTGATGGCGATGAACACCCACTTAGAGTCTCGATACTGCAGACCTTGGATGAACAACCCGGTCTGTGCTACCGTGAACTGCAACGCGCTCTACAGGCGGCCAATGGCTCGCTCAGACACCACCTCGATGTCCTTCAGGCGCAGCGCGCCATCACCATCGTCAGGGTAAATGGTCGCACCTGCTATTTTGCCGGGGGGCCTAGTCAGGTCGAGGTCTTGTCGGAAATCGATGCCGACCCGCAACGTGCCGCTCGTCGGCTCGACATCGGTCTTTCGGTAGTTCAGCGCGCTATAGTCGACCACATTCGCATTGATGGCGTGCCACGCTCGCAAGCGGCATTGTCACGCCAACTCGGTCGCTCGAAGGCGACAGTACATTCAGCCGTCAAGGTTCTGCGCCGGCGCGGTATTCTACGCCTTGACCGGCTCGACCTCGAGGACCATTTGAAGCAATCATTGGGCGATGAAGTCCCATCGACGGGCACCCCCCAATCTGAGGTTTCCGTTCTCGACCATTCCTGGAATGAAGAGCGCTGATTTGCGTCTCTACATACCTCTTGGCCATTCTTATTGCCATCCGACGTTTTCTTGTCGGCTACGAAGTCGGGCACCGCCAATCATCAAATGTTCGCCCTGTCGCGTGCGCATGCTTATGGTGGGTCGAGGCGGGTGAGTGAATATGTTCCAAGTCAGGCTTGAGGAACATCCAATTCCGACCAGCAAAAAAGATGTTACCCAACTCATCGATTGGCTGGTCGCCACCTTCGGATTGATTCGCCGTCGGGGCGAAGAACACGCCTTTGGTGATGCCCAGCAGCCGGTGGTCAGATTATTGCGCGAGCATTTCTTGGCTAATCCC
>DARQ01000078.1:3346-3876 GCA_002503395.1 Euryarchaeota archaeon UBA60
AGCAGCCGCAGTGAAGGAGATGGCTGGCGCCGGCACTTTCTACGCGGCGGTTCGCTGAGTGCGGCGATCGAATTGTTCTCACAGGAGGCGCGAATGCTGCTACAGATGCGCTTGGCCGACCTGGATAATTGGTGGGACAGAGAGGGTGGCCAAGGCTCTCTCAAAATTGCGATGGCCGATGCGAGCGAGTCCCCAGCACTGCGATTATGGGTGACCGAACCATCACCACAACCCGACATCAAAGGTGCGAGCGAATTGTCGAACTGGATGGCCGAGATGGGACTGCTCGGAGAGCGCCCAGGCAAGGCGATAATGGCTGATTCTGTGGCGGTGAAATTATTTTCCACGATGTTGGCGCGCACCGCCCCACTCTCAATCGACGAAGCGGTCGAGATGACCAAAGCCACCAAACCCCGATTAATCCGTATCCTCGAGCGATTTCATGCCGCCGGAATCGTCGAGCGGGTGGCGCGAATCGACCGCTTGCCAACCATCCTCTGGGAAGCGATGGAATCGCAGTTCCGCAAGCG
>DARQ01000078.1:4077-5223 GCA_002503395.1 Euryarchaeota archaeon UBA60
TGTGCCGAGATGTGTATGAGCAAACTCGACCGCGTTCTGCGCCGCATCAGGCGGGTGGCTGAGCAATTGGAAAAGGCCTACTTAGAGGGTTGAGAGGTGCCTTCAAACTTGGCCCAGGTGCCGCTTTTTCTCGCTCCGATGAGCGGCGTCAGTGACCTGCCATTCCGCCTGCTGGCCAAGGAGTGCGGAGCTGATATCACAATAACCGAATTCACCTCTTCGGCGGCGCTGAGCCGTGATGTCGCCCGTTCCTGGTTACGACTTGAATCAGATGAGCGTGAGAAGCCTTTCATCCCGCAGATTTTCGGCGGCGATTTAGATGAGATGGTGAAAACCGTCGAATTGCTACAGGGCAGTGCCAACATCATCGACCTGAATTTCGGTTGCCCCGCACCCAAAGTTGCACGGACCTGTGCCGGGGCGGCACTGATGGGGACCCCGGATGAACTGGTGGGAATTGTCGAGGCCTGCTTAGCCGTCAGCGATATTCCTATCACTGCCAAATTACGATTGGGAACCGGTGCTGGCGCCAATAATGTCGTCGAGATATGTGAAAGACTAGCCACCACCGGAATCATACGGCTGTGTATTCATGGCCGTACCTTACGCCAAGGATATTCGGGTAATGCCGATTGGGAAACTATAGCCAAAGTGGTTGAGAGGGTCGATATTCCGGTAATCGCCAATGGCGACATCACCGATGCGAAGAGCGCGGCGAAATGCCTTGAGGTGACCGGTGCGGCAGGATTGATGATAGGAAGAGGGGCGATTGGCCGGCCAATGGTTTTCGCCGAAATCAAAGCCGGATTAGGGTGGCCAATCCCGACCAGCCCATGGGTGATAGCGGATTCGCAGAGATGGGATGAGGTTACGCCAATCGAGAGAGATTTCATCTCTCGGGCATGGTGCTGGAAGCGCTACGTCGAGTTGTCTGAAGAGACAACTGGCCTACAGCCCAAATGGCTGACCCGCCACGCGGTCGCCTTCACCAAGGGTTTGCCCGGAGCGCGGGCGGCGCGCAAACTGATGATGGGCAATGATAAGCCGGAGGACTTCGCCAAAGCGGTTACAGAATTCCTCGACAATTAATCAAGCGAAGGCCTTAGGTAATTCACAATCAAAGAATCAAAGGTAGAACTCAGGCTT
>DARQ01000078.1:5262-6201 GCA_002503395.1 Euryarchaeota archaeon UBA60
GCACCACAGTGTAACTTGAGGTGTGCAACAAGCGGTGAGAGCAGTCTACCGCACAACAATCCATGCTCGGAGAGGATGTAGTTCACCCTGACCGGAGGGCCGTCGCTGACCTTGCGGATGACCAATCCCTCCTTGGCCAGCAGAGTCAACTTGTCTGACAGGGTACGGCTGGAGATTCCTGTCAGCAGGCCCTTCAACTCATTGAAGCGCTTTGGGCCGGTGATGTAGAGGGCAGAGAGAATCTCGATTGTCCAGCGGCTGGCGAAAACCCGTAAGGCCTTGACCGCGGCCGAGACTTCCCAAGCCTCATCATAGGGATAAGTACCGGAGTAGGTCGACATAATCTTGCGGATATCTACACCGGTGGTCACCGTGGCGGCGATGTGGGTCTGAAGTTTGTCGAGTTCATCGCTCGGGATGCTCAGCGCTGGTTCAGTCATCTGGATTACCTCACACACTCGGTGTTAATTCACATACATGGTTTAATCGGTAAACCGGTTACTTCCCTGAGTAGGTCGCCCTGCGCCCTTCTATCAGTGCCGACAAACCCTCTAGTGCATCTGCGGTCGAGAAAATCTCCGGTAGTCGGTCAAGTTCTCCTTGCAGACCACCCTCCAGATCGGTATCAGCGGCTGTATCGATCAGTTCACAAGCCATCCGTACGGCGATTGGTGCGGCCCTGGAGAGTGCCTTGAGTTGGCGGGCGACATTTCTATCCTCGGCATCGAAACCGTCTGGGCAGTTACCTTCCAGCAGGGCTTGAAGGGAGGAATCTCGGTAGAATTCGGCGGCGAATAATGCCACATTACTCTTTGGATTCGCCGGTTTAGCGGGATATTTGTTGGCCGGTTTTCCTGTTGCTACTATTTTGGCAACGGTTGCCTCTACCTCTCCGGCTTCGACTAGATGGGTAACCAGACCAAGGTCTGAGGCGGTATT
>DARQ01000078.1:6254-7328 GCA_002503395.1 Euryarchaeota archaeon UBA60
CGCCGGTCGCTGAGTTCCACCAAGACCAGGATAGATTCCGATGCTGGTTTCGGGGAAACGGAACTGGGTGCGATGGGTGCCGATGCGATAATCACAGGCGAGAGCGAGTTCCAAGCCCCCTCCCAGCGCCAGTCCAGTGGTCAGGGCGATGGTAGTCTTTGGTGAGGAATCCAGCAGGTTGAGCACTTCGTGGCCATGGCGAGTGAACTCGCAGATATCAGGAATAGAATCGGCGCGGATTTTATCGACGAAGAATTTCACATCTGCACCAGCGACAAATGCCTTGCCCGCACCTTCCAACACGATGGTGGAAACATCTTCTCTCGAGTTTGCCTGGGCGACCATTTCGCCGAGTTGGCGCACCATGGTCTGATTCAGTGCGTTCATCGCTTCAGGGCGGTTCAAGGCGATGGTGGCGATTCCCTCATCGACGCGCAGGTCGACAAAATTGAATTCAAAGGGCTGGCTTATCTCTGCTTGCTGGGGTAGGAATTCAGGTAATTCAAATCCGGCCAAATCAGCATATTCCTGCGCCATTCTGCTCGCGTTAGAAACGCCGATTTTATTGGCCAATTCGAACGGACCGCGCGACCAGCGAAGTCCGACCTTGGCGCCGCGGTCGACATCCTCTAGCGAGCATATCTCTTCCTCGACGATTTGCGCGGCGACCGCGAAGACCTGGCCTAGCAGGCGCTCGGAGATTGTACTTGCAACTTCGTCGTCGAGTGCTTCGTCGCCACCATCACCAGCATCAGCGATTTCCCACATCTCTCCCGCAGCAACCATATCGCGTAGGTTGTCAGCCCCGCGGTATCGAGGACAATTGAGTTGTTCGCTCAGATAATCGGTTGCGTGAAGAGCAATCGGTGGCCCGGTGAGATTCATCAAAGCGAATGGCCCCATGCCAATTCCAAAGGCCTTGCAGGCGACGGCATCAATCTGTGCGGTGGTGGCGATTCCCTGTTCTAATAGGAGGCAGGCTTCGTTCAACCACGGGACGAAAAACCGGTTGACGACAAATCCGGGGCGGTCTTTGCAGATGATGACCACCTTGCCGGTCATCTTGCAATACTG
>DARQ01000078.1:7478-11954 GCA_002503395.1 Euryarchaeota archaeon UBA60
TTCACAGACAGACTACTGGTATTGCTGGCTAGAATCGTGTGCTCATCACATACCTTATCGAGAATGTGAAAAACCTCGGTTTTTATGGCAAAGTCCTCGAACACTGCTTCGATGACCAAATCGGTTGTTGGATCGATATTCTCAGTGCCGACCACGCTGGCGATTCGTCCCTTGATTTCGGTGACTTGCGCTTCAGAAAAGATTCGCCGTTCGACCGCCTCGCCGAGAAATTCAGCGATAATGGTCTGCCCGCGTTCAACCCATTTCTCCTCACGGTCGACCATCTGCACATCAAACATCTCTTGGGCGCTCTTCTGAGCAATTCCCGAGCCCATGTTTCCGGCGCCAATCACCGCCACACTTTCGACCGGTCGCATGGCTTGGCGACCTGCCATCGCTTCATCAATCTGCCCTTTGTTCCCGGGGCCTCAATTACCTCAAGTTCGCATAGGGGCTATCAGTAAATACTACCTCTATCAGCCCGCAGTATGCTGGAGGTATCTGGACTCACCAAGGGTTTTGGTTCCGGCGCCAATCGGTTAGAAGTATTGAAAGGCATAGACCTCAAACTCAAGTCCGGCGAATTGGTGGCGATGATGGGACCTTCGGGTTGCGGGAAGTCCACCCTGCTCAACATCATCGGCGGCTTGCTTGCTGCTGATAGTGGAACAATCGACCTTGAGGGGCGTAAGTATGGCTTGAAAGGCCCATCCTCGGTGGTCGACGTTCGTCGCCATAAAGTCGGGTGGATTTTCCAGGACTTCCATCTCCTCGATCATCTCTCGGCACTGGACAATGTCGCCATCGCCCTAGACATTTCTGGAATCCCCAGCGATGAGTCCGAGAAGCGTGCCGCCGATGCACTCAGTAAAGTCGGCCTCGACGACCGCATCGACCACCTGCCCGACCAACTCTCGGGCGGACAACAACAGCGCGTCGCCATCGCCCGGGCAATCGCCGGCGACCGTCCCCTTCTTCTGGCCGATGAGCCGACCGGGAATCTCGATATCGCCAGCGGCAACGAGATTCTTGAATTGTTCAAGGAATTATGTCACGACGAAACCAACCCGATTTCGATTCTCTTGGTCACCCACGACCCGAATCTCGCTTCAAAGGCTGACCGAATGTTACTACTCAAGGATGGCAAGACCTCCGACTCGGATATCTACAGCGCTTGGGGCGATGCGATAAGAGGTGAGGAAGAATGAGTCGCCTGAGTTGGGCCAAGGAGAGGGTGCGCAAAGGGCGCGATATTCCCGACCGACTGAGGTTGGCAATACTGGGGGCGTGGCGTGGGCGAGAGCGTGGGTTAGCGGTTGTTGCCGGCGTCTTCCTCGCTAGCCTGGTCATTACCACAGTGTTGTCTTACGGGGTTGGATTATCACAGATATTCTTTCAGGAATCGCTTGAATCAGAGCCCTTCGATGCCAAGATAGAATTCCGCAAAGCACCGATAATAGGGGCTGAGGGGTGGACCAATAACACTTCGACGCTGATGTCGGCCTGTGATGAATTGACCGAACGAATAGAAATCAGTGATTGTACGGTCATTCTCGGTCGCCAGGGGATACACGGCGGCGGATTCTGGAACGAGGATTTCGTCACCGCGCAACCATTGTTGATGGATTCTATTTCATCGACTGAAAACACTAACTGGGAGAATGTCACGTTTGAATACCCTGAATTGATGTCGAACGGCCCACCAATCACCGATACCCGCGCCATCAGACTCCTTGGCCCAGGTGCTTTCGATGGTGAGATTGCCGAGCGGCTCGGCGCCAGCATAATCTTGGGAATGGGCAACTGGTCATCACCGCAGGAGGTGGAGGAACAACGCGGGATATTCATTCCATCAACCATCGCTTCGGCTGCTCAGGCACAGGTGGGAGACCACCTTGATGAGGTGACCTTCCAATACGTCGTCGAAAAGAAATCAACGGTTGAAGGGGGGATTGAAGACTGCCCCGGCACCACCGATTTCGGTGAGACCCACCACGTGTTCTGCCGCCAGACAATCACCATGACCAATACGACGATACTGGGCATTTACGAGCCCTGGCCATTTGGCAATCCAACTTTGGCGCCGAATCCGATATTCGCCACCTGGACCGCCCTCGAAGAGGAGGATATCCGCACTATTATCGACCACGACCACGTCTATCTCGGGATTACCCTGGACCGTACGCAATTACCGACCTCCTCGACCGCAGAAGCGGCGGATTGGGTTGAAGACCTGGGCTGGGAAGTAAGTGGTAAGAACTACACCTCGGAAAATATTGAGTTGTACTATTTTGATATCGTCGGTGGAACAATCACCTTTTTGAACATTTTTCTCGGGCTGATTCAAACCTTTGATTATATCATCATGATTCCGATTGTAGTATTGTCATTGGCGGTTCTGGTCTACGGCTTGGTACTATCATTGGAACAACGCCGGCGCGAGATATCAATCCACCGCGTCATCGGCGCCGACGCTAAACAATTGCAGGGAATGGTATTACTGGAATTGGCGGTCATGTCCTCAGTAGCGTGGCTGGGGGGATATTTCCTTGCCTTGGCCGCGGTTCCGGTGGTTCTCTCCAGCGTCGGATTCATGGTTTTCTCGCAAAGTGAATTCAGCGTCGACCCAGCCTTGGGATTGGGCTCGACCATGCTGACGGCCTTCGCCACCTTGGGACTGGCGATTATTATTGGCCGTGGCAAGGCCAAGGAATTCATAGAATTAGAAATCGACGAAGGGGTTCGTAAGGTTCGTCAGGTGACCAAGCCGAAGATTTGGTTGCATTGGTTGATGTTCAGCATCGGTATGATTGCGGTCGTCGATACCTGGCTGGAGATGAGGGGCAGTGAAGATGGCATCGTCGAGAATTTCTTCCTCGAGGGTCTGCTCGGAATATTCGGCCCGTTCCTACTATGGTTCGGCGGGGCGCTACTACTCGGAAAAATCGGCGCCGCGGGGCCACGCATCATGCAATTCTTCTTCGGCCGCTCACCTCTTCTCAACGATGTCAAGCGCGGATTGAAGGGCTCGGGTTCGGCCGAATCGGTCAATCGCCTAGCAGTCATCATGTTGCTGACCCTATCAATAGTCACCTTGGCGGCGGTGCAGGGGTACACCGGAACGATGGTCGACGAGCGCACCGCCTCATCGACGGTCGGTTCGGATCTGCAGATAACGATGATCGACCTGAGTAATGCCTCTCAGGTCGAGGAGCTGGTCGAAGACGTATATGGCGAGCAATTACCTTTGCTCGCGACCACGGTTCCGAATCTTATCTTGAGCAATGATGACGGGGATACGTTACAGACCTGGGTAATTCTCGATGGTAGTGATGAGGTATTGCACTGGTATGAGCAATCGCTACCCGGGGATGATGTCGAAAAGGCCTTGACCGCCTATCAGGGGATGACCTTCTCGGCCGGTTTCGATTCAGCATATACCCTCGACCTATGGGGCTCGGGCCGACGCGGTGGCGGCTCGGACAGTGGCGATATCTTGCTTGCCACCGATGACTCTCGCGAGCGTTCGGAATTGAGAAATTTCACTTGGGATGAGATTAATTTCGAAATCGTTCAATCAGATGGTCTCAGCCTCAATGTTTCGATGCTCATCTCCAATCAGTCGGCATTGATGGGATTGATGGAGAATTACTCGGCAATGATGGAGCATGACGTGTCTTCATTGAATCTAAGTGGAGAGAACATGAGTGGTCGAGACTATGGTCGCAGTGACCTTTCCTTCAGCGATTTATCGATGGCAGATCTATCACAGGCCAATCTCAGCGAATCACTATTCGTGGGTACCGATATGATGGGAACCAACCTATCGGGCGCACAACTACAGAATACGATCATCGTCGATTTGCCGTTCGCCCCACCTTCACTGACCGGAGCGAATCTTTCGGGTGCAAATCTATCCGGAGCATTCGGGATGTTTGACCTCACTGTAGCGGCCGACCTCAGCGGGGCAATATGCCCGGATAACTCGGCTGCAGATGATACCGGATGCGTCTCCGGGTCGGCATTGATGCCGCCACCATTGACCGCGGTATTGTTTGAGTCCGGCACCTCGATTCGGATGAATTCGACCCTGCACAATGCCACCCTGCGCTACCTCGGTGTGCACCAGTTCATCCCCGGAATTCCCGATGATACAATGTCGCGATCATTGATTATCGGGCAGTCCGCTTGGCGTGCCTTCGTCGGCGATGATGCGGTGAATAATCACACTGCATACACATGGATAATAGCCGTTGATGGAATCAAAGGAGAGGAATTGCAGGCGCTGCGGGCAAATCTCGAGGCGGATTACCGGGTATCCAGTGCTGATGACTGGTCGAGCGCCCATGAGAAGGTGGAACGAAACGGCGGACTGATTTTCGGCACACCGGGATTATTGAGCCTGCAATTCGTCGTCGCCAGTATAGCCGCAATTGCATCGGCCTTCGTCTTCCTCTCACTGGTATTGAACCAGCG
>DARQ01000078.1:12067-13918 GCA_002503395.1 Euryarchaeota archaeon UBA60
GGGATGTTCGAGATTTTCGGCTTCATCTTCCAGATTTTCGGGGGCTCTTCGACGGTGATAACCAGAGATCTAGTATGGCCGTGGTTTGAATTATCAATGGTTGTCTTAGCGGTATTCATCGCCGTTTTCACCGCATTATTGGTGACTACCAGAAAGGCTCTGAAGGCGGACTTGGCAACGGTTCTCAAGGGGGAGTGAAATTGTTGGAGAACAATCAGGAAATCCTTTCCGCAGACAGCCTTTACCACGTCTACGAATCGAAAGCGGAAGACGGCAACGTCGTCGCATTACGCGGTCTTCATATGAGCGTTAAATCAGGCGAGGCAGTCGCCGTGGTCGGGCCGAGTGGGAGCGGTAAATCCACCCTTCTCAAGTGCTTGGGTGGGCTGATGAAGCCGAGCGCTGGTTCGGTCTCTCTGACGGGGAGGAATATGACTCGCCTGACCGGCGCAGAACTGGTTGAGCTGAGGCGAAAGACGGTGTCCTTCATTTTCCAGGAGGGCAATCTCCTGCCGAATATGTCGGCGCTGGACAACGTTGCCCAACCGCTGCGCCATCAAGGGGTCTCACCGCGTGAAGCGAAGCGGCGCGCCGGCGAGTTACTGATTGATTTGGGGCTTGAATCGCGAATGCATGGTCTACCTGCGATGCTCTCCGGGGGTGAACAGCAGCGTGTGGCCATCGCTCGAGCGCTGATTACCAATCCGAAGTTGATTCTCGCCGATGAGCCGACGGGTTCACTCGACCCGATTACCAGTCGCGAGGTATTGGCGCTGTTCAAGCGACTGCACGAAGAGGAGAATGTTTCCTTCTTGCTGGTCACCCACAGCAGTGAGGTCGCTGATTTCTGTGATCGGGCGCTCGAATTACGCGACGGTCGCTTCATCGCTCAACACGGCGAAGGTTTCGAGGTTGCCGAGTTGGCCGAATCACGCGAATTGCTGATAGATGAAATGGGAATGGTAAGTCTACCCCCTGACATCCTGCTCGAGATGGGAGGGCCTGGCAGATGGGTAGTGGACGAGGTCGCAGAGCGTCGTCTGGTGCTCGAAAGTGCCGAAGATGAGGTGATTTCCGTTTTCGACAAGTCGCGCCGCATCCTATCGTCAGATTGCCCGGCATGCAAATACGAATACGATGATACGAATGTACAATCATGCCCTGAATGTGGCGCCACGCGCCCACTCGTCAAGGCTTGAAATGCTAGTTGGCATGTTCGATACAGTTTCGCAGTAATCGCTCAAGCGCTAGTGCTTGAACCTCAAGCGTGAAACCACCTTCGACGTGCTTCCGTCCGGCTACGGCCCAATCTCGTCGAATATCAGCATCTTGTGCCTGTGCATAGGCTTGGTGCCAAGCGGCCATATCCGGATGGTCGCTGGCGGCTTTGAGCGGCGGGCGCGGCAATAACCGCCCAGAATCTGCACTGGTCATGGTATAGTGAAAACCGCCTTCATCGACGAATAGTGCCGGCACTCCGACTGCCATCGCCTCAATCGGTGTCAGACCGAACGGCTCACCGTGCGCATGGCTGACCATCGCCACCGCCCCACGCACCAGTTTTCGCAGGGCTGCTTGTTCAAGCCGTGGCATCGACCAAAATGGCACGCCCAATCGCTTGGCTTCAGATTGCAGGCGCGCCTTGTCGGCAACATCGCCACCGCCGACCTGCGCCAATCCCAAACCGGTGCCAGCCAGCGAATGTACGGTTTCCCACGTCCCCTTGACCCAACCGAGACGGCCGACCGTGACCACATAGGGTGAATCGGGAGTGAGTGGCAATTCGGTTGCGGTCTCAGCATTATCGACGGCCTCAGACCAATCCGCAAGGTCAACAACGTGCATCAGCAC
>DARQ01000078.1:14040-17777 GCA_002503395.1 Euryarchaeota archaeon UBA60
TGAGAATTTCCGGAAATTGCACTTCCTTTTCTCCCAAGCAACTGCTTGACCAACCTTCGATCAGCCTTTTTCTGCGACCGGAACAACAGATTGGTCAGCCATTGTGGTCGCTTGCGGCGCCCGTCGATTTTCCGATGTAGCACATCTTCGTACAACCAGCGAGGTGGCTCCAGACAATGGTAGTGGACTCCAAGCCCAGAGGGGAGTAGCGGGAGAATCTCCAGTGAGCCGCGACAAACCGAAATGTGAGCCACATCGACATTCGCAATCGCTTCAGCGAGGCCTGGGACGCTCTTCCAAGCCTTGCTGGCAACCTTGCTCGCCTTACCGGTGATCTCGGCTGTTCCACCGCTCGGAATTATCAGGTCTGCCTCGGGTTTCAGCCACTTGACCTTCAGCCCTGCGGCTAATTCCTGTGCCTCTTTCGGAAGGGCCAAAGTGGCAACCGTCACCTCCCATCTTTGCCCCCAATCCCGAAGGACGGTGAGTAACTCTCGCTCGGCACCGCCCAGACTGGCAAATGAGGCTCGCACGACCAGCACCCGCAAGCGCTTGCCGGTGGCTGATTCTCCGTCCACGGTGGCGTGACCGGCCATCGACCTATGAAGACGGCGTGAGTCTGTAGCCAATTCTCACCAATCCGCTGGTATGAGTGAAATACGTAGTAAATACTATCTCATATATATTCCAAAACCCTTCCCATGGGTGGATTTTTTGGTTCAGCAGACGAACTAAGGCTATTCGGTATAATCACGGTAGCGACCTTGGGCACATTTGCCAGTTGGGTATTCATTCGAGTAAAGGTGATGGGCTCCGACCTGCTTCCACAAGCGGGCCCACCTGGAGAGTTTACTTGGACGACCTTAGCTCTTTCACTGTGGTATTTCGGCGGCCTGGTTCTCGATGGCTGGGCGCATACACATGGCGTAGTCGATGAGGCCTTCTTTACCCCATGGCATGCGATATTCTATTCCGGCTTCACTGCTTTCGCCGGCTTCATCGTGTGGACTCTATGGCGCTTGGCCGATGCGCCGATTTCTTTCACTCCTGCCGGGATGAAGACTTTTCTTTCAGGAATGCCAAAGGGCTACGGTCCAGCGGTAACCGGGATGGTTCTTTTTGCCATCGCCGGTTTTGGAGACATGATTTGGCACGCTTTATTCGGTATCGAAGGTGGGTTGGACATCCTCCTTTCTACCACCCACTTGATGCTCGCCGCAGGAATGGCAATTGGGGTGATGGCACCTTTCTGGGCATCATGGCATCATCCTCATGAAGACGAGGATACATTTAGCGGACAATTACCGGCGGTCATCTCATTGGGAATCATGATGTCGGTAATGACCTTCTTCACCAAATATGCTCATTTGCAGAATCTCAATCTCAGCGAAATATGTCAGGGTAAAGGCTCTACGGTTGCCGCCGGGGCCGAGAAATGTTCGACCATCCTCAAAGGTCAAGGTAGTTCCATGACCGCGGTTTACGACACTGGTGGCCTTCTTCTCGGTGTTATCTCGATGGAGATTCAAGCGGTAATAATGGTCGGCATCACGCTGTTATTTCTACGCCGCTGGAAGCCGGCGCGAGGGTCACTGTTCACCTTGTTCACAATAAATGGAATCGCCGTCGTATTCCTCTCTCCCGGAGATTTGAAAGATATTCCCATCAAGCTATTGTTACCGATGATGACCGGTTTGATGGCCGAGGTTCTGGTGGTCAAAGTACAACCGCATGAATCGGCGCTGAGAATGCGCAGTTTCGGCTTCTTGCTGGCATTCCTAGCGGTATTTATCTGGTGGTTATGCATGCTCTGGGCCTACGGTTTCGCAATCGAGAGCAGTGGCCTTGACATTCGCTTCGCCCCACTCGGGTGGACTATTCACGGAACCTTCGGTGCGTTTTTCTTGGCCGGGTGCGCTGGCGCTTTCATCAGCCTGTTGATGCATCCTCCAGAGGTACCCCTACCAAGCAAAGGCTAATCCGGAATTCAAATCTCAGTGGCCTTTGCATTGAAGAGGAGAAGAGGGCTCGGAAGGGCATGGCTGAAGGTAAGACTGCCTTGATAACCGGGGTAACCGGTCAAGACGGCTCTTATCTGGCTGAACTATTACTGGAAAAGGGCTACGAGGTTTACGGTCTGGTAAGGAGAACCAGTCAGCCTACCTTGGGGCGGAGTCTCATCAACCACCTGCGTGAAAATGGGAAATTCCACCTCATCAATGGTGACTTGACCGATCAGAGCAGTATCGATAATGCCGTCAATGAAGTTCAACCCGACGAGTTCTACAATTTGGGAGCACAGTCCTTTGTCCCCGAATCATGGCGCTCACCGATGATGACCGCTGATGTCACCGGGATGGGTGCACTGCGATGTCTTGAAGCGATAAAGCGTGTCAAGCCAGACTGCAGATACTACCAAGCCGGCTCGAGCGAGCAATTCGGAGAAGTACGCGAAATTCCACAGAACGAGTTGACTCCGTTCCACCCTCGCTCGCCCTATGGCTGTGCCAAGGTATTCGCCTTTGAGATTACCAGAAATTATCGTGAGTCATACGGCCTGTTCGCCTGTACTGGGATTCTCTTCAACCACGAAAGCCCGCGTCGGGGATTGGAATTCGTCACCCGAAAGGTGACCATGACCGCGGCACGAATCTCTCATGGTATCGATGAATGCCTGTGGATCGGTAATGTCGATGCTAAGCGTGACTGGGGCTATGCCGGCGATTATGTCGAGATGCAATGGCGCATGCTACAGCAGGATGAGGCCGACGACTTCGTCGTCGCCACCGGTCGCACCCACAGTGTTCGCGATATGATTAATCATGCCTTCAACCACGTCGGAATGGAGTTGACCTGGTCTGGTGAGGATGTCGATACCATCGCCACCGACCAAAGTGGGGCGGTGCGGGTTCGTACCAATCCCAAGTTCTTCCGCCCGGCTGAGGTTGAACTGCTAATAGGTGATTATGCAAAATCCGCCGCCGCCCTCGGTTGGAGTCCAACCACAACCTTTGAGCAATTGGTCGAGATGATGGTCGACAGCGATATGGCAATCGTTGCCGAAGCGGTCAAGAATGATTACGCCCCACCGCAGCCACCCGAGTGAATCACAACTCGCAGTCATTGCAGTCACCCCCTTGAGACACTAGAAGAAATCGTCTGACCGGCGAACTATCGCCGGTTGCTTTCAAGACATGAGAACCTCTCGTGACCCCCATGCCTAGACGAGTCCTAGTCGCTCGTGGCGGGGCGATTTCCTCGCTTTCCGGACTCGGTCGGGCGCACCATGACCTTGTGCTACACCTTCGTCACGGGGATATCAAGGGCTGGGAACTGGCTGGAGAAATTAGCCATCCGACCGGTGGTTCACCACTGCGCCGTCTGTGGCGACGTTGGCGTTCCCACCCCCGAAAGGTCGCAAGGCGAGTGTCTGAACTCGCCGCTTCCGGCCAAGCTGACCTGCTGCACATCAGCGATCAAGAGCAAGCGATACTTGTGCCACATAATTCACTGATTCCTGTAGCGGTGACGGTTCATGACCTCTTCCATCTCGACCCTCAGATAATCGAGAGCCCTGAGGGAAAAATCACAGTTGGCGAGCAATATCCCGGTCGGGTGCGCAAACGTGACCTCGAGAAGATTCGCGCTGGGCTAGGGCGCGCTGACCTGTTGATATGTGACAGCCGAACCACCCAAGAGCACGCTGAGAGGCTGTTTCCCGATAGTCGTACCATCGT
>DARQ01000078.1:17922-18420 GCA_002503395.1 Euryarchaeota archaeon UBA60
GAAGATATCCGTGGCGATGTAGTTCTACACAAGGTCGGTGCTGAATCCGACAGCATACCAAGCCGACGCCTGCAATCGCAATCGGCGCGCGCAGGCGTCGAAATGAATTGGCTGGGGGCGGTCAGCGAAGTTGAGTTAATCGCTCTTGAACAGCATGCTGATGCCCTGTTATTCCCATCGGTCGCTGAAGGATTCGGTTATCCACCCTTGGAGGCGATGGCGGCAGGTTGCCCGGTATTGATGTCCGATTTGGGTTCACACAATGAATTGGCAATCCCCGGAACCCCTCTCCCCCCTTTCAAGATAGGAGATTGGGCTGCGGCGCTACATGAGATTCACAGTGAATGGGTTGAGCGCAGTAAGAGAACGCGCACATCGCACGAGGAAGGAATAGAACAGGCGCGAAAGTTCTCTTCCTCGGTATTTTCAGACAACATGTCGGCTGCTTATGAATCGCTTTTTTCTTCTTAAGGGGGAAACGAAGGATAATTTAGCACC
>DARQ01000083.1 GCA_002503395.1 Euryarchaeota archaeon UBA60
TTGGTTTCATTATTGGTTGTCGGCGGCCCCCTGCAAGCAACTACTCATATCGATTTACTATTGCGTTGTCACGATGAGGGTATTCCATATGAAGTGATACATGCAGCCTCGGTAACCACCTTGGTGAGCGGTGGCATCGGCTTGCAGAACTATCGATTCGGCCGACAGGTGACTCTCACCTTCCCAGTCGGTGATTATCTACCGACTTCCCCGTTGGAAATGCTCTGCGAGTCACTATATCTTGGTAACCATGTATTGGTATTATTCGACCTCGACCCTACTGGAAGTGGTGATGTTAATCCGGTTCCAATGACTCCAGAACAAGCGGTATTGACGTTGGAATTGATGGCGCAGAAACTGCGCCATGACCTCCCACCTCATCTCGATGAGGGTGAAATGGCAGCCGATGACGTACGCGGGCGCTTGAAAGCCCGGGCGGTGCAGGAACTGTTGAGCGTGCCTCTACGCCAATGGTTTGGCATCCTGTGCTCCGACCTCGGAACGATAGAGAAACGTCTTCGGCGAGGTTCGCTCGGTGATATTTCACGATTACAGGGTGGGGAAATACACTGCTTGGTAATCCCGGGTGAATTGCAGGGCCTTGAGGCTGAGGCGGTGGATAAATTGATTCCACCGGCATGATTACCATTGCGATGCACCTATTTGGAAGTGCTGAATCGGCGGGGGGAGGAGAGCGGATGGCGGGACCTAGTAAAGTGGAGTTTCCGGGGCAGAAGAAGCAACGCCTGCGCTTGCGTGGCACCAAGCGCGCGTCGCAGAATGTTCAGCAACGCCTGCGGAAGAATCTCGATATGTTGGTCGCCACCCCCGAGGTTGCATTGCCGGAGATGCGCTGGGATGGACACCTACCTTGGGGTCGAACCGACCCTGTCACCAAGACCCTGAGGGAAATCGCCAAGGTGTTGGATAAACGCCACTACATATCCTGGCTCAACAAGAGGATGATGAGTAAACGCGGTGATGCGGTGGCCAAAGCCTGGGCCGGCGCTCTTGCCGCCGCTCACGAGGATGGTATCTCACTGGTCGGCACCTTCAATCATCCGATATACGGCAATAGTTCATTTGTGAGAAAGGGAGATGCAAAACCAATTATCGCGGTCGGGGTGCAAAATCACCGCAATGTCCGACTGCGCCTGCTGACCTGGGAAAGTCATGCTCGGAAGGGTTGGTTTTTCTTCTCGTGGTCGGGTGGTTTCGTATGCACCGGAAACTCGGCGAAGATTCCCGATGGCTGGTTGGGTGAAGTGGTTACCAACTTGGATGCGAAGGTTGAGAAAAGCGATGATGGCTATGTCATTGGCAACATCGATGATGGTTGTGTCATACTAGAATATATCGATGGCACCAAGGTTCGCTTCGGCGCTGATGCCCTGGCGGCCAAGAGGAAGAGTTCGCTCATCGCTGAATTGGCACTGCCGATGTTGCCACCGAAACTCACCGAGATCGCCACCGGTGGCTTTTCCTGGCGGCCGGAAGGATGGCCCAAGGGGCGTGAGTTGCCACAGCAGGCTGTTGATGGTGTCGAGAAGGTGATTATCGCGTGGATGGAACTCGGGGTCCTGGAGGCTGACCTTTGGGGTTCACTTCAAAAGGTCTTGACCAGCAACCTCAACGAAGGAATAGCCATCTGTGAATCATGGTTCGCAAATGATGATATTGATTCAGCAATCAAATTATTGTCCGGTAGTGATATCGAGCGTGAGGCTGCGGCCATTGGAATCTCCTTGATGGTCGAAGGAGAAGTCGGTGCGACTATTGGTGAAATTGGTGAATTCGAGGAGCGGGAAGATGAACTGATCTGGTGTTTGGCTGACACTTCACATCATCTGTTATCGGCACTATGGGAAGATTATGGCGAAGAAATCCTGCTCCAACTCGGTATCGCTGCGGGTGAGGCTGAGAAAGATTGGAGGCAACAACTTGAACGTAAAACTCCATTTGGAAAATTCCTCCGCGGTCTGGAATCGAAACGTGCCGCAGTGAGCCTGTTACAACTATTCCCTTGGGGTGAAGATGAACTTGATGGAATCTGTGGCCAAGCGCATGGACTGGTGCTTCTCGCCCAAGGCCAGGGTGCCGGGCGGGCGCATGCAAAAGCGACCAAGATGCGTGGTGATATCGCCACCCAGGCGCTCGGCTGGGCGTGGCTCTCGGCGCATGGTAAGGAAAGCGGGCAAGAATGGCACTTTGAGCAGGATGCGCGCGACCGCGGTTCGGGCTGGAGTCTAGCAATCGGTGAATTGTGGGAGGTTGGGTGTTCCCTGGTCGATGGTGGTGATGGGGCAACCATGGATGATTATGTCGCAGCGATGAAGAGTCTGGCCAGCGCATGTGGCGAACGGGGCGACTTGCCCACACCCAGCAACCTCAGTTGAGGTCATTGGTGATTTCGCCGCGGAATCGCGAAGGCCGGGCTTGGATTTGTTTTTTAGTGGTCTTCTCTTTCTTCTTTGCGCACTAAGAATTCGACTAGGAGATTGCCAGCAAGTAATGTGCCCCCGCCGATGAAAAGCCACTGTGAGACTACCTCAAGATTTTGATTCAATGAATACATCAAGGCCCAAACCGGCTCGAGGGAGTAAATAATTGCGGCGTGGACTGGAGAGATTTGCTTCTGCCATATATTGAGCACAAGGAGGGCGACGAATGATCCCAGTCCACCCAATAAAAGAAGAGGGATCCAAATATCTACTAAAGTCAACAAGCCGAAAAGTTCCGAAAAACTCATCGCTGAAAAAGGGATTATTGCCAACAACATGAAGAGGCTGCAAGCGCTTACGACAATGAATGAAGCCATGCTTAGATTTACCGGATTGTCACGTTTTGTCACTGCATCGGTAGCGAGAATATGGAGGGCAAACATCATCGCCCCTACTATCGTCATCCATTCCGGAATACCGAATTCAGACAGCGCCAAATCGGATAGTGTATCACCTTTCTCCAACCCTAAGAAGGCCGCCCCAATAGTGGCTAGAAGCACTCCAATTAGTAGCCCTTTGGTGAGTTTCTGCTGCCCTATCGAGCGGCCTATCAAAGCGGTGAATACAACATATAGACTGGTAAGAAATGCCGAGACTGCCGGGGTAATTTCTGCCAGAGCAACCATTTGTAAGGCAAATCCAGCAAACATCAACACCCCCAGTAATCCTCCACCTTTCCAAACCTGTTTTCGTCGCTCGCCGAATTTTCGGCTGTCGGGTAAAATCAACGCAAGTAATAGAAAAGCAATTGCAAATCTAATACCTACGAAGAGAGCTACTGCTGGGCGGGCATCCCAAACTGTAACATTGGCCTCGGCGGTTGACAATAATTGTTTCATCCAAATGAATGTGCCACCCCAGATAAGGGTGACAAATAGCAGGTAGAAGCTGGCTTTGCGCCTTAGTGCCTGCGCCTCCATGGATGTGGGTTTAGGGTGAGGGGGATGAGGATTGGGGTCTTCAAACCGGGCTGAAGGGCTGAGTGGAGAGGAAAGTTGGCGGCGAAGCGAGGCAAAACCCTCATCATCTCCTTGTTTATACATCATTCGTGGGGGTAGGGTATGCTTCGTGATGACTGCTTTTGGGAAGGCCCTATCGACTCGGGGCCGATTCCCGAGTCGGGTGAACAATTCGACATTATTGTTGTCGGCGGCGGGCCGGGTGGAAGTGCGGCCGCATTCTATGCAGCAGAGCGTGGTTTGAGGGTCCTGTTGCTCGAAAGACGGGTGTTTCCCGATACAAAGGTCTGCGGGGATGCTGTCGGTGGGCGTTCCTTGAGTTTCATCAAAGAGATGGGAATCAAGGAACGATTGGAAAGCGGGGCTCACTTCAGGGTACTCGGTATCACTTTCTCCGACGGTAAGAACTTCATCGAAATCCCCTTGCCCGAGGATGAAGTCGAAGCAAAGGAAGCGGGATATTCCCTACCTCGTATCAGAACCGACTGGTTGTTGTTTAACCGGGCAACTGAAGTTGTGCGCGAGAATGGTGGTGCGGTGATTCAAGGTTTCCCGGTAAAGGAGGTACTCTATGATGATGGCCGGGGTGGTGATGACCCCGGGCCGGGTAGTGGTGATGACCGCAGAATAATCGGTATCTCAGGACTGCG
>DARQ01000094.1:0-542 GCA_002503395.1 Euryarchaeota archaeon UBA60
GCGATATGTCCAGTTTGATGGAACGCCTGTTGAATGGTAATCTATATCATCATGAGTATCGACTGTGATACTGCGGGCCAAAATCGAAACTTCCTACTTTAATACTCAAGGGTAGTGCGATGATTTAGGAGGAAGAATCTCATGAGTGAATGTGGTTGCGGTAGATCACCAACAGGAATGTGCAAAGGGTGGCATGGTCTATCCCAAGAAGAATTTGAAGCAAAATTAGCAGAATATAAATCGAAGGAAACAAGTCAATAGTATCAACTAATCCTTTCGGATAGTTTGGAAGGGCTCATCCGAAACTCCACTGTATCACAATGACCAGTTGCATGGGCTTTGAGTGGGTCATTCTAGTCGCTACCCTCTAGTTCACTCGGTTACGAAAATGCCAACCTGATGGGCGCTGACCAATCTCTTCAACGGTTTTGCCAATCAGTCCCATTCCACCATTGGGTGCTGCATCACAACTTCTCCATGTACTTCCATTCTCGTCAGTTCATTGTTGGCTTTCCGGCATCTCTTGTTGGACCGGTTGTTGG
>DARQ01000094.1:612-9317 GCA_002503395.1 Euryarchaeota archaeon UBA60
GACCGGTTGTTGGACCGGTTGTTGAACCAGTTGTTGTACCGGTTGCTGGGCAACCATGCCAGGCTGAACCACGCCAGGCTGAACCATGCCAGGCTGAACCATTTGTGCGTCTGGAGCATCTTCAGACTTCATGCCAAGGCCGATGATGAGTATGACCAATCCACATAATGAGAAGCAAATCCCCACTCCAATGGAGATTATTCCCATCAAACTGTCGCCAAGTCCTCCAAGTGGGGTCAAGACATACACATTTCCCCCACCAGTTACCGTGATGGTGTAGGTCTGGGTATCGTTGGTGGGGATTCCAAAAGAACCCAATTGTCTGAAACCCTCTTTGACATTACAATTATCTCCACACTCATTGAAGATTTCTTCTCCATCAGCATCAACAATACTCACATTCGGTAAGTTGCCGTCATCCTCAGACCAAACCATGTACTGCACACTTCCAGTTACTGAGAAGTCTGAAAGTGAATCGGGGGTATCGCTCGCCTTTCCATCCCAGAAACTGTCTGTTGGAGGATCAAAACTTTGTCCATCTGTGAACTTGATGAATCCATACAATCCTGCAACTAGGGCTATTCCTAGGACGACACCGCCCAGAATCAACATTGTCTTCTTGCTTCTTGCCATGCTTATGGACGGAAGGTCACAGACCAAGAATGTTGTCGAGTTTACTTCTCATGCTGGATTGCCTGTGGTGAGGGTTCCCCTTAGAATAGTCTCCACATTTGCCTATCGGTCTGCGAAAAGATTCATTGCATTGTTTGAACTGAAATAACCCTATAGGGGAAGAGGCGAGATGTCATTTGAGCAAAAAATCCCAATCCGGATTTTTATAGCCACCACCGCGTTGATGGTTCTGGTCTCACTTTGGTATGGTCGAATCGAACAACCGCAATCCTATCACCAATTTGGCGACACTCGAACATTGTTGGGAGTTCCGAATGCTTTCGATGTGCTGTCCAACCTGACAATCCTTGCCCCCGGCATCCTCGGCTTGGCTCTGATGTATCGACTGGGGAATTCCGATTATCGTTATCACCGCCAATTTGAGCCGGTGATTTTGTCCACCCTGTTCGGAGGAATGGTGATTACCGCCTTCGGCTCGATGTGGTTTCATCTGGAGCCCAGCGATGCAACCCTGGTCTGGGACCGGTTGGCGATGACCATCATCATGACCGGTTATTGCTCGCTGGTGGTCTCTGACAGATTCAGCCCATCGGTGGCCCAGCGGATGCACTTTCCACTACTGATTTTCGGATTACTCACCGTATTATTCTGGTATTTCAACGGTGACCTGCGACCATATTTCATATTCAAGTTCCAGGCACCGATTCTAGTGCTGATTCTACTTTTTTGGGGAGAGGAATCGTATGACCGGGCTGGAGATTATCTAGTCTCAATGTTCTTCTTCCTGGTTGCCAGCATCCTTGAATTCGGCGATATCTTCGTCTATGAGACCCTCGGTATTATCGGTGGGCATGCCCTGAAGCATATCTCCGCCGGCATTGGATTTTATTGGATTATGCGGATGATAGGTAGAAGGCAGGCGAAAGCCAATGCAATTCAAGCCTAGGCTCTGATTTCGCTCAGTCTTCCGATTCCCAAGTGGCCTTCGTCTCCGAAGGCCGAACGTCATCGCGATTTATTGTGGCCTTTGGTGGTGAGAGGGTGAATGGTGTTAGTTCGCCTTTATCCACATACAGACTAGGCCCACTGCTGAGGAAGTAAACCGAGCCACGCCGACTGCGGGAATCTGCCGGCTTGGGGTCATCCATCGTCGCACATTCCCCGGTGCAACCATCGGCGAATGCGACATAGACCCTTCCCTCTCGGTCGATGGTCAGGTCATTGAAGTCGAGCAGGTTGCGGTTCGAGCCACCGATATCGCGGCAATCTCCGCTGTTCAGGCATATACTACCCACCTGCACCGGGTCAGGTGAGACTCGTACAGTGTGGAACACCGGGTTGGCATCGAGGGCATTCAGGCTATAGGTGATGTAGAGATAATAGGTGATGTTCTCTGTTGCATGGTGCGGATTGCCACTCCAATTATTTCCATCGATGTCGTCCAGGCCCAGTTCACTGCTGTTTTCACTACCGAGGTAGGTGATGGCGATTCGCCCAGGGTCTCCAGCATCGATCTGCGGGAAGGTTGTCGAGATGACTTCAACCGGGCTTATCCGCATGCTGGTCTGTTCCCAGGAATTGCCCGAGTCGGTACTGCGCGACATGTAGATTCCGAAGTCGGCACCAGTCCAGATGTGATATCCGTTGGAATCGGTGTCTGTGGCTACCTCAGAGTTCTTGCGCGGGTTTGGGGTGCCGACATCTTCACCCATTGTGTAGGTGTCCCAAGAAAGGCCATTGTCTTTGGAAACGATGACGGTCGGAGTGCCGACTCTCGGGGGAACATAGACCGTGCCGTCTGGTGCGGTGGTGATGGCGCCGTGCAGGCCGCCATTTGTTGTCGCCAATCCATATATCTGGCCGCCGACCTCAAAGGTGGCGCCACCATCAAAACTGGTGTAGCAGAAAATTCCTGCGAGTTTGTTGTAGCAGAAATATATCGCTTCTTCGTAAACCGGGTCGAGTTGGCCGGGAATACCATAGCCATCATCAGTCCACGGTCCCGAACCGAGTTTGATGTGGTCGTTCAAGGGAATCGGGCCAGAGTCATGTGGATTGCCAATCCAGTTCTCTCCATCATTGTCGCTGAAGGCAATCCAGGTCGTGATAAGGGTCACCATCTGCACATTGAACACCCGGTCGGTAACCGGGTCGACCCACAGATATGGGTCACTGGTCGTGGGTTGGGAGGCGATGTCGGCAACGTCTTCCCAAAATCCCCCATGGTCACAGGAACGCATGACCTTCTCCAAGGCTACAAAGAACATACAACCGCTGGAGGTGATGCCGATACTGGGCTCGGGGCCGTTCTCTCCGACATCGCTGAAGGTGAAAATGAGGTTCAGGGGAGGTGCATCAACAGCCAATCCATCAGGGCCGGTGACAAAGGTACCATCGGGCAGGGATGGCTCCTCGGGAGGTAGTGGAGGGGGCTGGTCGTCTTGGAAACAGCCGGCAAGCACAGATGTGAGCATCAAGGTGACCAGAAGCAGAGCACGGGCCCGCATATTTCCGGTGAAAATGCGATTGTGCATTAGTCTATCCCCGAGCAATACCGAGCAAGTATTCAGGTGACATTCGTAATGCTACATATTGTACTTCGCCTTGGCTTACTTGGCCGGAAAAACTCCTAACACTCGGCTAAACCTCTCGCCTGAATGCCACTGAATAATGGCGAGATCTTTGCACTCGCATTCGTCGTTTTTCCTCTATAGCGACATATGATTCAAATTTGTACGTCCGGTCGCCCTCACACATCATCGGGCAAGGCGTCGAATTCAGCCCGCTTATCCTCAAACCACTTACCCATGGCTTCAGGGTCTTGCATCAAATCCATCATCGCCTGCATCGCCTGAAGGTGGGCTGGGTCACCTTTCTGCATCATCTCAACCCCGTGGGCTTTGCTCAGTTCACCGATCTCATCAAAGGTCTCAGCGGTGAATATCACATCGCAAGCGCCGCCCAGTTGGGCACAGGTCATGGTCTTCATGGCCACTGCAATCCTTTGCGACATATAACTACGAAGGCCACTGGGATTCGCTTGCAGGTACGACCTTCGGTTCATCCGGAAACATACATGCTGCTTCCTGTTGGGTTTCCCTCACAGCACCCCTTGGGCGAGCATGGCATCAGCGACCTTGAGGAAGCCGGCGACATTGGCGCCGAAGACGTAATCGCCTTCGCGCCCGTATTTCTTGGCGGTATCGTAGGCGGCCTTGTGGATGTTGACCATGATGGTGTCCAATTTCTCGTCTACCTCTTCACGAGACCAGTTCATTCGCAGGGAGTTCTGACTCATCTCCAACCCTGAAGTGGCTACCCCACCGGCATTACTCGCCTTACCTGGAGAGAACATCACTCCATTGCCCTGGAAGCACTCGATTGCCTCAGGGGTGCACGGCATGTTGGCACCTTCACCGACCACCATGACGCCATTGTCGACCAATGATTTCGCCTCATCTCCGTTTATCTCGTTCTGGGTCGCACATGGCAGTGCGACATCGACCTTTACCGACCACAGTCCGTTGACCGATGGCTCGGGTTGTGCCGCGGCATAGGATGCACTGGCAAAGTGGTCAGCATATTCGCTGATACGGCCACGACGATTATTCTTCAGATCCATGATCCAAGCAAGTTTCTCGGCATCGATTCCGTCAGCATCATGGATGAAACCACTGCTGTCTGACATCGTCATCGGCTTGCCTCCGAGTTCAATCACCTTTTCACAAGCGTACTGAGCGACGTTGCCACTACCGCTGATGGCTACGCTTTTTCCGGCGAAGGTTTCGCTCTTGGTCGCCAGCATTTCACGTACGAAGTATACCAGACCATATCCGGTTGCCTCGGGGCGAATCAGTGAGCCACCCCACGACATTCCCTTGCCGGTCAGAACGCCGGTGAACTCGTTCTGCAATTTCTTGTACTGTCCAAACAGGTAACCAATCTCTCGGCCACCCACACCGATATCTCCGGCTGGAACGTCGGTGTTATTGCCGATGTGACGCCACAACTCGGACATGAAAGACTGACAGAAACGCATCACTTCATTATCGGATTTACCCTTCGGGTCGAAATCCGAACCACCCTTTCCCCCACCCAGTGGAAGTCCGGTAAGGCTGTTCTTGAAGACCTGCTCGAAGGCCAGAAACTTGAGAATCGAGAGATTTACGCTGGGGTGAAATCTCAAGCCACCCTTGTAAGGCCCGATGGCACCATTGAATTGGATGCGGAAACCACGGTTGACGTGGACTTTGCCAGAATCATCTACCCACGGAACACGGAATTGCAACAGACGCTCGGGCTCGACCATGCGCTCGAGTATTTTCGCCTCGACGAATTCAGGGTGTGCTTCCATAACCGATTCCAGTGATTCCAGCACCTCTTCAACCGCCTGGAGAAATTCAGGTTGGTCGGGGTCTCTTTGTCTAGCTAGTTTCAAGGCTGCTTCAACGTGGCTCATTCTACCATCTCAATCCCTAAGGGGATTGGCCCGCCCACCTTGCTTCACTTGTAAGTATTGCCGGTGTATTCCTCTTGACTGAGAGTGAATCACAACAATAAACCAAAGTTGCGGCAATGGAAACCGCACTGGAATTGCCTTCCGTATGACTACGACCACGGATTTCGGATGATGAAAGCATTGAGGCGCTCTAGTCGCCGTTTCCCCGTCTCATCTTCAGGGGCTGTGGAACGAATCGCTTCTTCGATCAAGGCGTGTTCATCCTCCTGCAATCCATAAACTGAACGCAGGCCATCGAGAATCGCCATCTCATCTTCGGTAATCTCTTCATCATCGAGAGCTGCAACCAATAATGACTGGTAGATGATGACATCACCGACCTCTCGCCCTGACCACTCTATCTCTTGAGTTTCAGAAATCGGACTCGGCATCTCACCCTTGGAAATTGCGATGCAATCAGGTATTACGGTTGGGCTGACACCCAAAGAGGTTCCAAGTACTCGCAACATCGTCGCCTCATCGAAAGTGATGCGGTCATCGGCCAAAGCGATATTCAAGGTCTTCAGGTAGATTGACAATCCGCGACTCGCTTCAAGTAAGGCCATGTGACTGCGTGGGTGAACTCATATTTCACCATCTTCCAACCATTCCCAGCCTACAACAACCAGAAGTGAATCTGAGGTGGAAGTCGTGGATTCAACCAAAAAAACTCGTTCTTGGCAGTGTAAGACGAAATACGTGTTCGCGGAGAGGTTTCAGAGGTGATATTTTCGCTTTTTTCCGGTTTATAGCGCGCAGTGAGGCGTTTTTTGTTAAATAAAAATTGAAGGGTTTGCAATTCAATTGCATTTCAATCTGTCATTCATTTGGAATACCTTTATGGTATGTAGCTGGTCTGCCCAGTTTAGTCAACCAAAGGTGAGATGCGATGCCAGCCCCGAGTACGAGTATCAGTATGCGACTCCCAGACGATGTTCTGGCAGAGTTGGATTCTCGCGTTGGTCTTGACGGAATGCGCAATCGCTCCGACGTTATTCGCCAGGCCACCAGGTCGTACGTGCGACAACTACCGAGTCTTCCCAGCATGGACACGGTCACCATTCAACTAGGCAGTGCCGTGCGCACTCGCCTAGCAACCCTGTATGAATTGCGCGGCATCACTGCCGCCGATGCCGCACTTCAGGGTCTGCTGAATTATATCGACGCGGCCATCGCCGAAGAACTGGGCGATGTAGATGAAAAACTCCAGTCCCGCCTTCAATCGAAGCGGGCTGAGACCTTGCCAAGCAAGGAGTACACCGAGTAGGTGAGAGCTGAAGAGGGGATGGGATGCCGAACAATAATGACCCCCACACACCGTTATTGTTCACCCCCGCGTCATCCGGAGAAGGACCCCAATCCGGATTGGCCGCTTTACGTCTTCGTGCACGTCACGCACGACGGGGTCAAAACACACACCCCTCCCGCGGCCGGGAAGATCCCGGCCCGGGAGGAACCTTTTCCTCTGATTCCGCTTGCTAGGCTTGTGCGCTCAAATCTGGCAATAGGCTGCTTCTCGGTCGCGCCGGGCGAAACAATGTGAATGCTTTTGAGGGGTCGTTCATCAGTTGCGTTCATGTCGGCTGATAATAGCATCAACGAAGGCCGAATCCCAACCTATCAGGCGCACGAAAAGTTGCGCCCAGTGCAAATTGAGATGATTTCTGAATCCATTGCCGCCTTAGAGGAGCGCGGGGCTATAGTTGCCGCCGCTCCCACCGGGGTCGGCAAGACCGCGGCGGCGCTTTCTGCAGCATTGGAAATCTCTCGCCGGCCGGGCCATGAACGTACCATCATGTTCATGACCGGCCGCCAAAGTCAGCATCGAATCGTGGTCGAGACGGTACGTGAAATCAATCTACGGCTTCCAGCGGAGGAGCCACCGGTAACCCTGATCGACATGATCGGCCAATCCGGAATGTGTGTCCAACCCTTCGCCAACGAGCACCCGGCACTGTTCACCAGTCTATGCAGTGAAGCCAGAGCCGATGCCAAGTGCCGGCCATTCCTAGCCTCGACCAAGGCAATCGGAAACCTCGCCCTGAACAGACCGTTGCACGTGCACGAATTGGTGAAAATGTCCCGTGACTATGAGGAAGACGGGCAATCGACGCCGGTATGTCCGTGGAAAGTCGGCCGTGAGTTAGCCAAACACGTGGATATCATAGTATGCGATTACAATCACCTGTTCAACGAAAGTGTCCGCTCTGCCTCTATAGGGGGAATGCAGTTGGAACTCGAAGACCTGATAGTCATCATCGATGAAGCGCACAATCTCCCCGACAGGATTCGCAACGGGCTGGAGTTGAAACTGACCCCAGATATGGTGCGAAATGCGACTTTCGAGGTCGATGAATATCTGCAGACCATGGAATCAGCTTTCGGAGATAGTGATGTTGAGGTGGTGGAGATGATTCGCTGGGCGCACAATGTCGTTACCCGATTGCGACCGACGATGCGGGCATGGTTCCGCAAACTCGGGGTTGAGGTCGCCGCCAATGAGGGAAAAAGTCCGGCCGATAGGCAGCGAGAAGTCTCTATTGCTGAATTCCACGACCTGATGAATCAAGCCTTCGATGCCAGAGCCACTGACAAAGCCCAGACCACCTTGACCGTCTCCAGTGTGAGCGCGGATGGTCAAGGAATGCCAGCGGGGGAAGTTGCCGTCAGGCAAGGCCACGACGAGGATGGCATTCCCAAGGCCGGCACGTCTGTAGGAGGCCACCCAAATCGGCTGCCGGACGAGGGAGGACCACCTGCTGAATTACGACTTCGCCGACTTGCTGAGGTACTCCAAGGGGTCGAAATCACCCGCGAAGCCGATGAAATCCAGGATTTGGCTGCACACCGCCTAGGCTCAATAATCGCCGCGGTCGAACAATTCGGTCAGACCTCTGCGCTGGCACTGGTATTCGAGGATAATTCCGCCAATGGCGTCATCACCAGCCACCTGCTCGACCCGAGTCTGGTCTCGGGCACGATATTTTCCAAGGTCGCCGGCTCGATACTGATGTCGGGTACACTCTACCCCCCAGTATTGTACAGTATGATTCTCGGCCTGGCGAAAAATACCGTCCTACGGTCATTTGACTCACCATTCATGAATGACCGACGCCCAGTTGCAATCGCCAGCGATGTCAATGGCACCCACCGCCAAAAGGGCGAGGCGATGACCGCGAAGATTCAGAGTCATATCGCCGGAATGGTGAATTCATGTGACGGCCATATCGCGGTTTTCGCCCCATCCTATGCCCGAATCGCCGAATATGTAGCCGGCCATAACTGGGGCAACATAAAAGTCGTCATGGAGGAAAGGACTTGGGGGAAACAACGCACTGATCGTCTACTCGATGACCTTGAGGATGCCCGCCGTCGCGGCAAGAGATTACTGCTGGCTGGAGTCTTTGCCGGGAAACTGGCCGAAGGTATCGATTATCGCAACAATATTCTCGATGCAGTGGTCTGCATAGGCATTCCAATGGCACCGCCATCGGTCGAAGGCAAAGCCCTGCTGAAATACTTCGACGACAAATTCGGTCGGGGCAAGGGGATGCGCTGGGCGATGGTGCAACCG
>DARQ01000064.1:0-2957 GCA_002503395.1 Euryarchaeota archaeon UBA60
GAGGCGCGTATTTCGGCCATTTGCGAGCGGCGACGGTCGATAATCCTGGCACGAATCTTGGCATGCCGGGCGCGGCGCTCTTCAACCGTATCCTCAATATCGGCATCCTCAATCGATTGCGCACTGACTTCGACAACGAATTCTTCAGCGACATGGTAATTCTCGACCTCGACTTCGACCACTGGAATGTCGTCTTCATCGTCATCGACTTCATCTATGGCTTTTGCTGCAGCAGCGGTAACTGCCGCTCTTTCCTTGGCCTTGAGTTTGGCCATCTTACGCTCTTTCAAGGTGGCCCCATCCAGAGACTCCTCGGTGATCAACTCAGGAAGGTCGACATCTCCTTCCTGATTCTCTTCAGAGCCTTCTTCAACCACGACGGAACTCGATACGGCACCCTTGCCGGAATCCGGACGGCGGCGAACTTGGCCCTGCTCCCGTCCCGGCATGAATAGCAGCATGATGAATTCGGCGACGAGCAGGCCGACGATTCCCCACTGTGCCCCCTCATCCAATTCGCTCGCTTGCATCAAATAGAAGCCGAGCGTGCCGATTATGGCCAATACCAACATGAAGCGCTTGATATCCATGTCCTTCCCTCATCGCCCAATCGGCACTTCGCTTTCATGCTGACGGTGCACCGATAGCCAGAATTAGTGCATCCAAGGCTCGCCGCCGATGACTGAATTCCTGCTTGACCACCATTTCCACCCCACCGAATGGAATCCCCTCGGTCGATACCGCACCCTTCTCGCCACTTCGAAGTGGATTGCCATCAGGTCGCAAATCATCGGGAATGAAAATCGGGTCGAAGCCGAAACCATTGCCTTCGGTGGCAGCGAGCGCGATTCGACCGGGACATAATCCGACGCCGAAATGAGTTTGTTCGCCATCCCATAGTGCGGCCACAGCCTGAAAATACGCACTGCGGTCTGTGCCAGACCCCTCGATGCTGGCCGGAGCATCGGTTGACAACTCGCCGATACCTTGCAGTAATCGCAATATCCCAGAATAGCCGATGGTCGCCAATGCATGCGAAGAATAGACTCCGGGAAAACCACCTAGGGAATCGATGAATAGCCCTGCATCCTCGACCAATACCGCCTCATCACCGCGACCGAGGGAGGATAGTATCTCCCGTGCTTGGCGCATTTTTTCCTTAGCGACAACTAGGAGACTATCAGCTTGCGGCTCAAGAACCTCCGGTACCTGGCCAGCGATAAGAAATTGTGAGACCTGATAGCCCAGCGGCCCGAGAATCTGTTGCGCCTCAGCCAACTTGCCGAGATTGCCAGTCATGAACCACAGTGGTCGAACATCGCCCATCAGCCCCTCTAGGGGATGTCACTGTCTTGAGGATGTGCCAATCCATCGATGCGACTGCAAATGGAATACCACTGCTGAATTGTTTGCGCAAGCGGGTAATATGTGGGTTCTCTGGCCACCACCATGGCGGTAGCGGATACCACCTCGGGATTCGCCATCATCGCCATCATCGCTCTGCTGGTATCACCGAGGATAGTAGAACGGGTGACCCTCCCCCCTCCACTGATTCATCTCTTCATCGGGCTGGGCCTGGCGCTTTTCTGGCCACTACTTCCTGTCACCATATCCGAGTCTGGCTACGCCCTCTCCGACTGGGCGGTAATCATCCGTACCGGATTAGGGTTGGTGATAGTGTATGCTGCCGGACTAACTCTACCGCTTTCACACCTCAAGGACAAGTTCACAGCAATAGCCCGAACCGCGGCGATGAAACTGATTCCACCCTTGGTGGTACTACCTTTGATCTGCCTGATGCTATGGCCCGGGGCTGGTGATGGAGCCCTCGTCGTAGGTATCGCTCTCTCCGAGGTTTCAGTGGCGATCTCATGGGGTATGCTACACGCCCACGACCGGCTTCACAGTGAGGCGGGGAGGAATCTTATCGGTGTGACCTTCCTTGTCAACAGTGCGGTGGTCATCGCAGTGATTCTGGTACTGCAGGACCTTAGAGTGGGTCTGACCCTCGTCGCCTTCATCGCTGGAATCTCCAGTCATGGACGGCTGTCGAAGACAATATCATCCGCATTCGAGTGGTGCCGTGACAAGTTCGTAGTGCCGTTGTTCTTCGTTGCCGCGGGTTCGATGGTCGATTGGATGGCGGGCGTCAGAGAGGGGTTCGTCGCACTTCTGGTATTGCTCATCGTAGCCGAACTGGTGAGGATGCCAATTCCTGGCTTGAGCAGTCATAGACTGCTGGGGATATCGAAGCAGGATGGAAGATACACCGATGCTCTTGCCTCCGGTCGCCTCACCTTCGCGGTGCTCATCCTCGGGCTCGGATCCGCCGCTGGTATCGTCAATGACAGCATGCTGTCGAGCGCGACGTTGGTCGTCGCCTTGCTCGCTGCCATATCGGCCTTGCTCGCTCACAGGTTGCACAATTCAGAATCAACGAAGCGCACCGAAGACCACTGAATATTGCTACGACATTCGGCCTTCGGGAATGGGACTGATTTTCGGTCACCCTCACCCGTGGTAACGTACTCTGGTCATTATGTCCTTCAGCCGGGCGACCACTTCTTCTGCAGAGGGAAGGGGGCCACCACCTACGGCCGGTGGCGGGCCTTGGTCGCCATCGAAGGACAGGTAGCCCTCGATTATCCACTCCATCGCTTCAGAATGCTCGGGATGACTGGCACCGAGGATTTCATGGAGAACGTGCAGGTCGATTCCGAAATCCTCGACTTCCTCGGTGATTCTAGCCAAACCGAAATCTATCAGGGAAGCCCCCCTCACCGGGCAATAGAGGAAATTATTTGTCGATAGGTCGCCGTGGGTAATCCCTTGTCGATGTAGCCTGCGCACCAGTTCCCCGGTCTCGAACAGCACCGACTCAGCCGATTGGACGGAGTTGGAATCTCGCAGGTGCTCGATCAGCGTCCGGCCGGGAATCAACGTCATTATCAGCCGGC
>DARQ01000064.1:3079-4026 GCA_002503395.1 Euryarchaeota archaeon UBA60
CCTTGCTTCAGCCATCATCCTGCGGCGGGTTAAGCGAGCATCCAATTCGGGGTGTCGCCAGAGGCGTGGGCGGCGGATTTTTTCGACTGCTGGCTGACCTAGATAGGTGCCGAGACTAACCTCGGCCTCAGCCCCCACGTGGATTATTCTCTCGCTTATCCAAGCCTGCATCTCACTCCCACTCAACTCCCCCATTACAGATGACTTCAAAGCGGTGGCGACTCACGAATAATCTGGGCGAGGTCCCGAGTGGGTGATAATTTGGCGATTTCTCTGCCGATTTGTGAGATTGACCCGCTCGCCCGTGCCGCCGATTTGAGTGAGCAGGATATCACCGAGCGCATAGCCGCCGCCAAACAGACCCTCGGCGAGAAATTGTTGATTCTGGGTCATCATTACCAACGCGATTCAATCGTTGCCCATGCCGACCTGCTAGGTGATTCCTTTCTGCTCTCCAAGCAGGCTGCCGAATCCTCGGCTGAATACATCGTCTTCTGTGGTGTCCACTTCATGGCAGAGAGTGCCGATATTCTGACCAGTGATAACCAGAAGGTGGTGCTGCCCAACCTGAGAGCGGGCTGTAGCATGGCCGATATGGCAAATGTTCCCGATGTTCAGCAGTGTTGGGACGAGATACTGGCAAATCTCGACTTGGCCGACCCGGCAGAGCGTGAGGATGCAATGATTCCGGCGGGTGAAGGGGAGGCCTTCCTAATCCCGGTGACCTACATGAATTCAAGTGCTGAACTGAAGGCCTTTGTCGGCCAGCATGGAGGGGTGGTCTGTACCTCAAGCAATGCCGCTGGAGTCCTGTCGTGGGCATTTGAGCGGGCTGGCAAGGATGGCAAAGTCCTGTTCTTTCCCGACCAACACCTCGGGCGAAATACCGGCCTGGCGATGGGGCTGTCCGTGGCGGAAATGGCGGTTTGGCAACCGGGTGAAAGCCC
>DARQ01000064.1:4125-5868 GCA_002503395.1 Euryarchaeota archaeon UBA60
CCCGACTGCAAGATTGTCGTCCATCCCGAATGCCGGCGCGAAGTCGTAGAGGCTAGTGATGCGGTCGGTTCTACCGAGTTCATTCGCAACTATGTGGCGCAACAAGACGATGGTGTTGTAATCGGAGTCGGCACCGAAATCAACATGGTCAAGCGGCTCAATCAGCAATATCCGGACAAGCAGGTCATGTGCCTCGACCCACTCGTGTGTCCCTGTTCGACGATGTATATGATTCACCCAATCTACCTTCTCGATGTATTGGAGCGAATAATCGAAGGTGAAGTTCCCAACCATGTCACGGTACCGAATAAGGTCTCACAGTCTGCAAACCTTGCACTGCAGAGAATGCTACAAATCCCAATATAAAGCGAATGGCTACTATGTTTTGAATACGGGCTCGGCCATTCGCAATTCATTCCTCTTCACGTTGTGACTCAGAAGGGGATGTCTCTTTCATTTTCTGCCATGAGAAAATGCCGGTCAGGATTATCGTGCTGATCACTGCCAATTGTAAGGCACGGGAGGAGTAGGTCTCAAGTTCTATCTGGCGCGAGTGAATCGTCGTCATCGAATTCCCATCAGCATCGGTGGTAATCCAGATGAAGTGGTTCTCGAGCACACTCGGTTGTCTCTGCTCTAGGTTGTCATCGGTCAGATGTTCAGGATTTACGGCGCCGTTTTCGATATCGAGATACCATATCTCATGGTCGAGATAATCAGCCTTTGGATCGCTTGGATTTAGGTTCCATTGGCTCGCCCAAACCACTATTCCATGCCCTACGGCAGGGTCGTGAGCGGGAAATTTTGCATCGCTTATCAACCAACTTTCGCCACGTTCCAAATCGACTATGACCAGCCTGTCGACCGCTGTCACATTGACCGCCGCCACCAACCAATCATAGTCGAGGTCGAGTTGGACAATCGTCGCGTTCACCTCGTCTACCACCTGCCCCCAGGATTCGAGAAGGGCATTTTCTTCTTCGGTGGCATTGAATGAAAGAGGTTGGTCAGAAACGCTGGCCGAGCCGACCCGGCCGAGTCGCACAGTCGCGGGCTGGTCATCATAGACCAGGGCCAAGCGATTATCGTGTACTGCCATAGTCGAAATAAAAGCCCCGGGAGTGGGCGCGGCTGGAACCACTACGGCCTCGCCATCGAGGGTGATACCCCGCAGCACCCCCTCTTCAACCAACAACAAAACGATGCCATGTCCGAGCCATTCAGCAAGATGTATCTCACTGGGATAAGAGACGTTTAGGACCCACGGATTGGCTTGAGACTCAGCCAAATTATACACGTGGGCGGTTGTATTATTGGCAACGGTCAGCATATCCCAACCGGTGTCGAATGTAGAATTTCGGTCGAGTTCCTGATGCTCCAATTCGATTTCCTGCCGCGGATTGGAGAGGTCGATGACCACCACCCTCCAACCTTCGCTACTATTGTCGAGACTCACCAGCCATCCGTCAGCGGCGGTGGCTTCGACCGGCGACTCAACCCCGGTTGCCGGCAGGTCGCGATGGGTGATATCCCAGACGATGACTCCAGCGGTCAATATCAGGACCATGGTTATCGCCAAGCCGGTCTCGCGACTGGTCGGTGATTTGAGCGCTTTCATAGCCCTCTTGGTGCGTGTCTTAGCCCAATAAAAAGTTCGCTCACGGGAGGTCAGAACAGTGACCAACCTAGCATTGAAAGTACGCTCGTCGAGCACTTTCCACAACCCTTGGCTACGCTCGGAAA
>DARQ01000064.1:6072-21073 GCA_002503395.1 Euryarchaeota archaeon UBA60
AGCCAGACCGCGAAGGGAATGCCGATGTGGAGACTGGGCATTCCATTGGTGAAGGGGTCGATACGGGTGAACCAGTCATTGATTTCCGGGGTCAAATTGTAGGCCAGAGTCTGCATCGCCGGAATGTGGTCTCCAGTGACGCGAACATTTAGGAACAGGAAGAACGGAATAGCCAGTGCATAGACAAAGAAAATCGCCACGCAGATTCGGTCGGCTAAATAGCGGTCGTCGAAATATGAGAAATAGAGAATCGAGACATAGCATACCAACATGTATCCGGCGACATAGAAATGGGTCAGCGTCGCGGTGAGGATATCGTTGTAGAAGAATTGTTGTACCCACAATACCATATCGCCTTCGATAGCATATAACCACGGAGTGAACTCAAATTGGGTATTGGCCATGATTAATCGGTCGAGCCGGTCGAGAATGTCCTTCCAAACGTAAATCGAGAAGACCAGACCGATATGCGCCCAGTAACGGCGGAACATATCGATGAAGCCACGCAGATTCACCTTCTGCCACTTCGGTTTGAACACCGGCATCAGCAGAACTCCCAGCGCCAGCGCTGAGGCCAACCAAGTGATGTAGACGCTCGCCGCCATCTGCTCCCCCGGAACACCGGCGGTGCCGTGTGTTGAAGTCACCTTCGCAACAATAGCAGAAAAAATCACCATGCGCCGTGCACATATGGCTTACCATCGTCGGGGTCGAGGGCATTGGCAATCGACCACAAACGCTCAAAGCGATAAATCCCCGACGAGCATCCGCTGCTCCATTCAAAATGCAGCGCGTAGCCACCGACCGTTTGTACGGTCGGCATCTCCTGTGGATACGCCGCCACCTCCGCCTGCAATAATTCAGCCAAATCCTGCGCACCACGGCGTGGGCCACACTTGGCGCACGGGCACCAATAACGCAGGGTGCGGTAATCGACAGAGTTCTCGGTACCGTCTGACCAAGTAAGTTCCATCGCTGAATCACCGCGCTCCAAACGCTGTAATTCCGGCACCTCATCCATTTCTCAACCTCAGATGATCTCCAGCCCACCAGATTGCTTGGCGGCGGCGATATTTGCATTCAATTGCTCGACCACTTTGGCAAAGGCCTGCGCCGATTCACCCTGTGGGTCGGCAACGATTCGGTGCACCCCGTCGTCGCCGCCTCTGACAACTCCAGGGTCGAAGGGCAGACGACCGAGGAATGGAACCCCCATCTCTTCGGCCGTAGCTTGGCCACCACCGGCTTTGAAAATATCCAGAGTTGTCGACCAATTGCCATCGGCATCGGCGACGACATCAACCATAGTCCCATCAGGGGCATCAATCTTCATCTCAGCATTCGGCTCGGCGGTGCCACGAATCGTATAACCGCTCATATTCTCGACCACACCGAGTACCGGGACTTTCAGGGAAGTGGCAAAACCGATGGATTTGCGACTATCGAGCAGGGCGACATCTTGGGGAGTGGTAACGATGACCATGCCATCGATGTCGGGCAGGCTCTGCACCACCGTAAGTGGCTCGT
This sequence comes from Euryarchaeota archaeon UBA60, assembly GCA_002503395.1. Lineage (GTDB taxonomy): Archaea > Thermoplasmatota > Poseidoniia > Poseidoniales > Poseidoniaceae > UBA60. The sequence goes on from DARQ01000064.1 coordinate 7,600, forward strand.
CGCTGGTTCCGGGGGGGAAATCGATTACCAGATAATCCAGTTCTCCCCACTCGACATCGCCGAGGAATTGCTGAATCGCGCCCAATTTAATCGGCCCACGCCAGACCACCGGGGTATCCTCATCGTCGAGCAGGAAGGCCATTGAGATGACCTTCACACCACTGTAACCGGTCGCCGGATAGATACGGCCTTCCTCTACGTGTAAGCGATGTCCGCCCAAGCCCAACATCTTGGGTATATTTGGCCCGGTGATATCGATATCGAGAAGTCCAACCTGATTGCCCTGGGCAGCTAGCGACAGGGCCAGACCGGTAGCTACGGTCGACTTCCCGACTCCGCCTTTGCCTGATAAGACCATGATCTTGTGTTTGATTTTCGCACCCATCTCCTGTAGAGTCATCTTTCGCTTCATCTGCGAATATGCCTGTTCCATCTGCTGCTGCTGGTCGGCTGAGGCAGGCGCACCAGATTCGCCAGACTCGATATCTTCGGATTTTTCCGAAGATGGACTTCCTTCCTTGGAAGGGTCGTGGTGGCTGATTGGTGAGTCGGACATTTTCTCCCTCTAGACGACTCGTGCATAGTGAGGGCTTTCAACCCTTTTCAGCGTAAAACAGACTCGCAAGCCACGAATGTCGATTCCACAGGCCGGCGTGCACTGCGAGGGGAATGAGAATTGTTGCGGCCAGCCAATCTGACCAAGACATATCGTTGACCGCCCACCAATAACCGATAGTCAGGGGAAGCGCCAGCACCAGACCATACTTCATCGCCCTGACCCGGTCATCTTCACCGCGCTGGCCGCCGATGAGTACCGCCAATGGACCAAAGGCATGCACGATGATGGCGATCTCGATGGCGACCAGACGAAACAGAAAATCCCAACCCTGCGCAGCGAAGACGATATGGAGGACGAAATCGAGGGTGAAGACGAACAGCACAACGCCCAGACCGGTCCATGGTTGGTCGCGGTTGAATACTCCCACGCCACATCGATGCAGGGGCTGATATGTAATGCTTTGAATCTCGACTTTCGAAAAACACCTTCCTAGGGAGGCACTGAACCTTTCGCAACTGGTGCCGCCGAGAGCAGTGATAGAGGATGACTGAACACCCTACAGCGGAACTCTCGGCGACGGAAGGATCCGCTGCAACACTAACATCGCCGTGAACCTACTTTAAGGCTAAGATTACGAAGGCCACTAAGTATTGTTACAACACTCGGCCTTCGGGACGAGGAGTGAGGATATAACCAACGTTACGAAAGCCGTGCCTGAATTTGAATCCTAGTGGCTTTCGTTATTCCTCTTCGTGCATGTCAGCATGTCCTTCCATGGTGATTTTTATCACACTGACATTGCGAGTACCGCCATCATCTCTGGGAAAAGTCTCGGTGGCGAGTTCGACATCAGATACATCGATGTCTTCAGGGAGTTTTCCGGCGATTATTCCGGCGCGTCGCCGACATACTTCAGCCACATCGACAGCCATGCTGATATTCCTCCCTCTGGCGACTAGACGAATCACCCTCTCACCTTCGGACATGGTGGTCCTGACCGCATTAATATAACTGTGAAGCGGCTTACTACCAATGAAAATATCTCTGGGGTTTGGCATCCTGCGCCCTCGCAAGGCGGTATGCTAAGCAGCAAATGAAGGTTGGCTAATCCGACCCACCTATGCCGTGGTTTTCTTGCCGACAACGGTTTATATGCAGAGTCAATCGGCAGATTCCCAAGCGCGTGTAGTGTAGTGGTTATCACCCGGCGTTGCCAACGCCGGAACCCGAGTTCAACTCTCGGCACGCGCATTTATCCTAATCGTTGCACTGAAAGACGCATACGGGTGAGTTATTACTGCTAATTAGCGCCGAGACCCCCCCCCCAATTAGGCTCTAATGTGAACCTAAATAGTGAGTCTTATTCAGCAGGTTATGGCCGTCGAAGAGTATTGGTGGCTATGTTGGTTTTTCCCACTTCTTTGGGGATTTAAAGCCATCACTAAGAAACCAATGGGAAAGGCTGTGACTGCTGTATTTCCTGTAATTGATAATGAAGAAAAAGTGGATTACTTGAAATGGAAAAAGGAGAAAGAGGAATAATCATGGTCTGGACGATTGGAGAGACAATAGAGTGGCTCTTCACCATACCCGACGCGATTGGTGATTGGGTTTGTGGGCTTCCATTTTATGTGGCTATCATAGTTTTTTTCATATGGGGCGGCTTTGGAGTGTTTGCTGAAAAGATGGGCTGGGGAAGCGACAAGGAAAGGGTCGCCATTTTGTGGAAGAAGCATCTTGAAGAAGAGTAATCATGGCCAACAGGGAATAATGCCCTTAGGTTCACTTCATGCGTGGTCCGCAATTCGGAGCCTTATTGTCCTCTGATGTACCTAATTGCCACCAAATGCGTCGCTCTCGTCCCACTTCATTCCGCCTTCTTGCTTGGTTCGCCGGATAATGACGGTGACTACAGCGATAGCTACCAGGATGAGGATACCTACCAAGCCGAGGACTACGGCAGAACTGGAGAAGACTGAGGCCGGATTTTCACCTAGGTTGATTCCACCCTCCTCGATGACCTGGATTGCCAGACTGTCGTCCTCAGTCCACGCACCATAGATATCTGTCGCTCGCAAGGTCATCGCAAAGGTCCCCAGAGGCATGCCACTGCGAGTCTCAAAGACATAGGTCCATACCCCATCATTTGCCGTCTCATCGCCTTCCTGTCCATCATCATTCATCATCAGCCAAGTGTCTTGCATTCCCGGAGGAGAGAGGTCGCCGAGTTTGATGACCGCGGTCGAAATCCCATCCGGGTCGGAGATGGTGGCGGTTATCTTGACTTCATCACCGCCGATGTTTGGCCGTATAAGCGGCGACTTATCCACAGAAACGAGAACGAATAATGGCCCTTCATTCAATACTTGAAGTGGTGGGATGACGTCGTCAGGTAGAGTTTCCTGACCGGTACTCTTGTGCACATTCAAACTCTGCATTTCGGTGACCGTCACCATCGCTCCGTCATCATCCACCATGCTGATTCGCAAGTAATGCTCACCTGGTGACATCTCGTAAGGTATCTCAACCACCCCAATCCAATCGCTTCCGAATGCTTCTTTGCTGAGTTCGACCAGTTCACCTCCTTGGTCACGCAAATCGATGGCCACTCCGGAGACGCCATTGCCGTCGACCACCTCGGCATTTACAATGATTGCATCACCTCTTACCACTTGAACGGGGGTGAATTCAAACTCGACCAAACGCGGTGCTTGATTGAAAATCGTGATATTGAGCGATTCTGTGACCTCTGAGTCGAAGGCGTCGATGACGGTTACGTTTATGCTTACTTGACCGTGAAGAGCTCCCATGTAAGTGAATTCGCCGGTCCATTCGTCATCGTGAATAGCGCTATCTCCCGACAAGCCGACATCATTGAGAATCAGGGTCCCTTGGCCCAGTGGACCAAGATCTGCAGTTACCGAGATGATATTCCAATCGACGTCGCTAACCTCAACCTCAAGATATGCGGTCGAGCCACCCTCATTGACCACCAATCCACCGCGCAGACCGGCCCCTACAATGCTCGGGTCATTATTTTCAGCGGCGGTGACGATACTGGGGGAAAGCACTCTCTCTAGGGTCTGGGTCTCGTTGAACATGCCCATGTTTCCAGCCGGAGTTTCTACCTCGGCTTGGCGGATGACCTCGGCAATCAGGCCATCGAGAATCCCCTCATTGATTATCGCGCCACTGGCGATTCCGGACTCGGTACCCAAGTATACTCCATTCCAAAGGGTCACGGGAAGAATATGTCCATCCTTATCCACGGTCGAAGTCATGGTCGCGTTAACCATGAGAATCATTCCCTCCTGGTGGTCTAGAATCAGTTGGTCACCTGGGGAGAGGGAAAGCGGTGCCAGCCCGGTTTCACGGCTGATATTGGCCTCACCAAGTCCCTCCTCTGACTCTGGGGCTTCGGGTTCCTGCTCAATCGGGGAGTCCTCAGGGTATTCCTCACCCTCATCATTTTCGCCCATTCCACTACTGCGCCAGCGCTGGTAGATTGTACGGTTATCCCAATCCACCTCGGGCACCGTGTATAACCAGGTTTCGTTATGCTGCGCCCCGACTCCGTCGCCACCATTCGACCACCCCTGCACCGCGGTGATGTTGAACCAGGTTTCTTGATGAATCACATTGACCGAAAAATCGGTATCGTTACCATTGTGCCAAATGCCACTCTCCTTGATGTCGCGGACAATTCCGAAAGTTCCTGAGGCTTGACCTTCGATGGTGCCGTCGACGTGCAGTTTATCTTGAATCGTCAGGCCGTTGAGGCTCTCGGCGCGGAAATCTATCACCGTGCCATTTATGGTCACCGACCCATTTTCTTCTTCGTCGGTGAAACCGAAGGTTCCGTGTGCGAGAATCTTGTTGTGCTCTTCGACTCGCTGGCCATCGAGCCAGCGTTGAACTGCGATGAGTTCCTCGACCTCCAAATCGAATCTTTGCCCACCGTCAATCATTTTCATCTCGGCGGTCGCCTCGAATTGGATGAGAGAGAATATCCTCGTGCCATCGACATCGATGGTCTCGACCAAGAGCAGGCTGAGGTCACCATCTATCCAAGTGCCATTATCCCCTTCCGAATCCTCGCTGACATTCAGTTCACCCAGTGCCTCGAGTCTGATGTGCTCGGTATGACTTCCCCCGGCATAGGTGCGGTTGAACAGAGCGTCGGTGACGGTGGCGTTGACGGTGGTCACCGTATCCTCTTCGATATTGATGAGCACCATATTTCCCGAGCCGGTCGCTTCGAATTCCTGGCGGTCGAGTATCCCGTCGAACGTGGTCTCATTGCGCCAAATTGCCGCGAGTATCAGGTCCAAGGTCATCGTACCATCAGCAGAGTTTTCAGTAATATCCAGAGTGCCATTGCCCAACTCGTTGGCGACCAAGGTCTCGCCGATACGTTGTTGCCAACCTTGACCGATGAATAATAGTTGATAGGATTGATGGCCGTATTCGTCATCGTATTCCTGGTCGATCACCCAATTGGTTGAAATCGTCACCTCGTGGTCGGCCAAGGGCTGATTCCATACGGTTACGCCGATGACTCGGGAAGCGAGCAAGGTGCCATCGTCATAGACTTCAACCGTAACTTGGTCACCGAATGAAAGGGATGAATCCGGTCGCCAAATGAGCGAGTTGGCATCGTCGCTGACATTTTCCAAGTCGCTGGCATTGACGGTTTGGTCGAAGAACACAGTTCCACCGCTATCTCGGTGGACGATGCTCATCGATGCCGACTCGAAAAAATCCTGAGCCGGGCTGGAAAAGGTGAATTTCCACGCATGGTCGGCGCCCGATTGGTTGGCTGAGACCCAATAGACATGGATTTCGACAGTCTGAGTGTCACTATCGGCAATGGCGAAAGCCGGCGAGATACCGGTCATCAACAAGGCACAAATGACCAGAATGGCAGGCCTCGGTCGGCTTTTCATGCACTGCTGAGGTGGCGCGTAGTATGATAATCCATTGCCTCGGTGTTTCACCGAAACAGCCTACCATGTTTGTTCTGCGGTGAATGCATTAGGGTTGAGTACCTTCTCAGATTCGCGGTCCCAAATCCTCTCGCCAATCTCCCCGTATACATCGGCGAAGGGGTCGACAACGACTTCTTCATCACGGGTACGCGACATGTAATCCTTGACCTTCTCGCGTAGTTCTGGCTTGAATCGCCAGTAGTGGATTCGCCATTCACGGCCATCCCACAGGGTGGTCTCCTCAGATTCGGTGGTAAGTAATCCATAATCTTGGAACATGTAGAACAGGTTGCGGTCGGTGGGCTCAAGGGCATTGTCGATGATACGGTCGTAAAAACCGAAAAATCCCAGTGCGTGCTCGGCCATTCCCGAGGCAACGTCGAATTCCATCTCTTTGTCGATATGCTGGCAGATTGCGTTGGTCAATTCATTAAGTGTCATTCCCATTGTTCTCACCTCACTGTGACGAACTACTCCGCCAAGACGTACTTTATTTGTATTTCATCCCTTATAGACAATCCGGTGAAAAGGTGTCTTTTCCCTCCACGGCTCGTGCAAATGTCTTTTCAAGCCAACTGGTTGCGATGGGTGCATGAACGAAGGGGAACTGCCGCCGACGTTTCTTGGCTTGGCTGAGTCCGGGCGAGAACCAGATGTCGTAATACTGCAGATTCCGTACGAATTGACCTCATCTTATGGACAAGGCAGTGAGCACGGTCCCGCCGCCACCGTCGCCGCCAGCACCCAGGTGGAATTGTATGACCCACTGCTTCCCGAAGACCTACCCTGTGGGTACACCCTCAGAACCGCAGTACCATGGGATGGAGAAGGCGGTACTCTCAAGCAACAACTCGCCGGAATAACCGCATATGTCGAATCGAACTTGGAAAATGGTGCTTTCCCACTCGCCTTGGGAGGCGAGCATGGGATGTTGCCGGCTATTCTCTCGGCGCTGGCGCAACATCCCAAACTCAACGGTGACTTATCGGCGCTGACCCTGGTGCAGATTGATGCCCATGCGGACCTGCGCAGTGAACTAGACGGTGATGCGGATAGTCACGCCTGTGCGGCGCGGCGCGCCCTAGACCTCGGCATTGGCCGTCTGTTGCAGATGGGAATCCGGGCGTTTTGCCGTGAAGAAGCGGAGTTCATCGCCGCCGATGCACGGGTGAGTACCTGGATGGCACGCGATGTATTGAGCATCTGTGATGGTGAGGCGGCGTGGAAGGATTGGCTCAAAACCCTGCGCGAGATAACCGGGCCGGTGTGGCTGACCATCGATGTCGATAGTCTCGACCCGGTGTACGTTCCGACCACCGGTACGCCGGTGCCCGGTGGGCTGGCCTTTTGGCAGATGGTCGAGACCATTGAGACAATCGGTGAGTCATGTGGCGCAAATTGGCTCGGCGCCGATATCAATGAAATTGTCCCCGACGAAAATAATCATGTCTCACAATTCACCGCGGCGATGTTGGCGACCAAGGTGGTCGCCACCCACCTTGCGAGTAAATTAGCAGTTGAGGAAACAGTCGAACGTAACCAAGACGAGAGGAACCAGAGTGAGGAGGTCCAATAATGAGTGAGGATAACCCCCCCAGAGGACGTCACGTCTTGGTCGATTTGAGCGGCTATGTCTCCCACGTGGATGATGATGGAGAATGGATGCTGCAGCAAATACGTGCTGCGGTTGCCGCCAGCCCGGCGCGTGAAGTCCACTCCCACGTCGAGGCCTTTGATGGACAAAGCAGCCCACGCGGTTTTGCCGCGGTGGTACTGATCGATGAGAGTCACGTCACCGCCCACTGCTACTCCGAGGAGGGACTTCTGGCAATCGATTCGTTCTCCTGTGGCCAGTGCGACCCGCAGTCGATTGTCGACCATCTGCTAGGTAATCTGTTTGAAGCGATTCCGACGCTGGAAATCTGCAATAGCGAAGAAGTATCACGATTCAATAGTCAGAGCAACGATGATAGCGAAGTTGTTCCCGCCGGCGTTCGCCAACTACTCGAGCAACATTATCGCCACTTCAACGCCGGAGTATTACACGATGCCGCGGTCTCCCTATCCGAATTCCTAGATGCCGATGGTCGGTTGCTGATAACCTTGGCCGGAGCGATGAGTACGGCCGAGGTCGGACGCTGTCTGGCGCCGATGATCCGCGCCGGAAAAATCGCCGCAATCTGTACCACTGGCGCCAACCTCGAAGAGGATGTGTTCAACCTCGTCGCCCATGACCACTATGTGCGGATTCCCGATTGGCGCACTCTGAGCGCCAAGGACGATGAAGCGTTACGCGCTGAAGGCTACAATCGTGTCACCGATACCGCGATTCCCGAAGAGCAGGCAATCCGCAAGTTAGAGGCGCCGATTCTGTCGGCTTGGAAGGCGGCTGAAGCGAGCGGAGAGAGCAAGTTTCCGCACCGATTTCTGTACGATATCCTACTCTCTGGTGAACTGGATGATTCCTATCAGGCGCAGGCTCGTAATTCGTGGCTTCTAGCCGCGGCCGAAGCCGAACTTCCAATCTTCACCCCGGGCTGGGAAGACAGCACTCTGGGAAATATCTTCGCCGCCAGAATCATCGATGGAACTCTAGCCAAATCGAGCACCGTGAAAGGTGGAATCGAGGCGATGTTGGCATTGGCCGAGTGGTATCGAGGCGATGAGCGACCGGCGGGACTTCTCCAGATCGGAGGTGGAATCGCCGGTGACTTCCCCATCTGTGTGGTGCCGATGCTGCGCCAAGACCTCGGCCAGGATGCCGAGTTGTGGTCGTGGTTCGCCCAGATCAGCGAGGCGACCACCTCGTACGGCGGCTACTCAGGGGCGACACCAGAAGAGAAGATTTCGTGGGGCAAACTTGCAGTAGATACTCCGAAATTCGTAATCGAATCCGATGCTACAATCGTCCTGCCCCTGCTTTTCGCGGCGATTCTCGATTGGTGAACAAGGGCAGGCCTGAACCCTTCGCATATCTGGCTCTCGACGCTCGGCTTATTCGCTACAGCCTCTTCGGCTAACCATGGCGCTCGTACTGATGTTCACAACCTGTCCTGATTCTGCCATTGCCAGCGAATTGGCCAATGGTGCTCTCGACGCCGGCTTGGCCGTATGTATACTGCAAGCGACGGTCGAATCGCTCTATGATTGGCAAGGTAAACGTGCGGCCGAAGGCGAGGTCGTCGCCCTGTTCAAAACCAGCGTCGCCAAAGCCGACGACCTCGAAAAATGGTTGGCAGAAAATCATCCTTATGAGGTTCCGGCCATCATCCGAATCGGTGCCAGGGCCAACGAATCATACGCAGATTGGCTGGCCGAAGTGCTTGAGGCATAGCCTCAAGAATGCGCTCGCGTAGGGAATAGCATGGGCATTCGCCAGCGTCAGGTCATCTGCCTCCTGTTACTGCTGTGCATTGCTGGTGCCCCTATGACGGGCCTGGCCAGTGCCCAACAACCCGATATCGTGCAGGAGCACTGGTATCATTCCTATCTCACTTTGACCGCCGATGTGCAATCTTGGGAAGATGATTATCCGGACATCGTGAATGTGGTCAGCGCCGGCACGACCTTGCATGGTCGCCAACAATGGGTCGTGCAGATCAGTGACTGGTCGATGGATAGCAAAGCCGACGGCACAGCCAAAGAGATGGTCTACATCGACGGCGGCCACCACGGCAACGAACACCTGGGAACCGAATTGGCCTTTTTGACCGCCGAATTCTACATCGAGGGATGGGCCGCCGGAGATGATGAAGCGGTTGCGGTCTTGCAGAATACCGAACTGCATATCATGATTCTACTCAATGCTGACGGCAACGACCTCGATAGCCGTTGGAATATGAATCAAGTCGACCTGAACCGCAATTATGACCACCACTGGACCGAGGAGGAGACCGCCAGCGGTGATGGCCCCTTCAGCGAGCCTGAGACCCGTAATAACGCCGATTACATGGCGGCCAATATGGTCGATGCCGACCTCTATGTGACCATGCACACCGGGACTTGGATACTGGCCTATCCATGGGGTTTCACCGGCGACATGCCGAGTGATTACGAGTTGTATGAGCACATCCGAGATACCATCCATGAGACCATCGATGCCGATTTGCCGGTGCGCAATGCCAATGCCGGAATCTATCCCACCCACGGTACCTCCCGTGACTACGGCTATGGGATAATGGGCTATCCCACCTTCACTTTCGAGACCGATGATGAGCAATTCCTACTCGGCACCACTCAGGCGCTTTCCGACCGCCTGTCGGTCGAACTCGATGTCATGAAATACCTCATCAAGAATGTCTGGTATTGGCGGGCGCGGCTCAATGTTACTTCTCTCGAGGTCGGCACAAACTCGGTAAATCTTGATGTCGCTAATCTCGGTCATGCTTCGACCGCCAATGCCAGTCTTCACTATTCTGATGCAGAAGGAAATCATCTATGGCACTCAAGCAATTTCAGCGTGAATGCCAGCAACTCCACAATGGTTGAGTTATCGTCAGAAAACCTCAGTTTGGTCGAAGGTGGTTTGTTTGAACTCCATTACCAAAAGCGAGTCATCGATAGCGCTCAATGGGTGAGCGAGGCTATTCCCGAGACAAATCTCACATACGTCACAGCTTCCGATAGCGTTGGTGCGTTGAGCCCCACGACCGTCTTAGTCCTGCAATTATCGACCGTACCCCTCATCGGCGCAATTCTAACTTGGATAGTGCGCAAGGCACGACGACTCGACCGAGATCAAGAGGATGAGGTTGAGGGTCGCTGGCCGACCTTTGCTTGGACACTTGGCGCGGCCGGCTCATTCGGTGGCGTGATCACTGGAGCATGGTACTTGTTCTCCTACCACACAAGAATCTTGGGCGGAGCCGAATCACTGGTTGTTCTACACGTCGGGATGATAGTGGTCGGGATGGGAATCGGGGCGACAATTTACGGCACCATTGCCGACCGATTCGGGAAACGTAAGGAAATGTTGATCGGTACCGCCTTGGTAAATATCGTACTCTACCTCATCCATCCTTTCCTCGGCTTGATTCCGTTCCTGATAATCTCGACAATACAGGGGATGTCCTTGGGAGTTGTGCGGTTGTTGTTTTCGATGGTCACCGAGATATATCCGAATGCAAAATCGGAGTCGATTGGCCTGATGCACGCTGTTACTTGGGCAATAGCGAGTATCGCGGTATTGCTGATGGGGAAGTTGTACGGCGATTATGGCTTCTGGGCGGTCAGCGGATTGAGTATCATTTGCATAGTTGTTGCAATTCTGTGCGTGCTCAACATTGGCTCATCACTGCAAGCCTTTGTCGAATCAAAGACCGTTGAGGAAGGAGAAAAACTCGGCCTCAATCCGGCTAAATGGATCAGTTTCAAAAGCGCTTGGCCGCCGGTCATTCTCCTCGTCGTATTGAGTGTCGCCATTCCGAGGGGAGCAGTGGTGCTGAATTCTCCTCGCTATCTTGAATACATAGGATTCGATATCGCCTTCACCTCAGTCTTAATCGCATGGGCGCAGTTGGCCAGCGTCGTATTGGTGGCCTATGCCGGATATTTCTGCACCCGATACGGTGCAGATTCAGTTCTATTGTGGGCGGCAATGGCCTATTGCGGTCTGTGGACCGCGTTCAGCCTCGGTCTGCCCAATTGGCTGGCAGCCCTAGTCTATGTTCTACCGGTATATGGATTCCTCGTGGTCTCTTCAGATGCTCTGATGAGTCAACATTCGACTTTGGCCGAGCGCAATCGTGCCATCGGATTAGCGAGCGCCACAACTTTGCTCGGTCAAGGCTTGGGCACTGCCTTGATGTTCTCTTCTTTGAGATATCTTGAGACCACCAACTTATCTCAGGTCGAGCAATTCCATTGGGCCTTCCGCCTGAATATCCCATTATTTCTCCTGTCAGTTTTCCTCGCCTGGCGCTTGGTCAACAAGATGAGTCGGCAGAGCAAAACGGCGATTCTGGTTGAAGCCAAGGCCACGCCAACCTGAAGGCAAGTGGGGGAACTTTCACCAGCCATGACTTGAAATGTAGTGCCCATGTCGATGGGTTGGATTACTATGGAAATTTCAGTGGAAAGTATTGGCGACATCAAGGGAACTCTAGTCTTACCTTTCAACAAGGGAGAAGAAGGAATCGATTCTGCCGCTCTGTCAGGATTAGGAGATGGCTTGGTCGGACAACTCACCAAGTTATTCGCTGATAAGGACGTCACCGGAAAGGCAGGTGAGCGCCTGACCCTCCATTCTCCAGATGGCAAAGCGATGCTGTGGGGCCTGGGTAAGAGCGACGAGAGAACCGTCGATTCGTGTCGCAGTTCCGGCGCCAAATTCTTCGCCGGGCTGAAGAAGCGCCACGGCAAGAGCCTGACCGTACGACCAGTAGGTTGGTCAGGTGAGGAATTGGCTGCTTTCGCCGAAGGAATGATTCTGCGCGATTACAAGTACGACCGTTACAAGTCCAAGAACGACGATGATGAAGACGATGATGATTCACCGGTTCATGTGACTATCCAGTGTGCTGATGAGCACATCGATTCACTTAGCGCCAGCGCCACTCGCTCAGCCGAGATTGCCAGTGGGGTTTTCCGTGCCAGAGATTTGGCCAACGCCCCTCCTAACGACCTCTACCCTATGGCCTACGCTGACCTGGCGGTTGAGTGGGCCAGCGACAAAGACAGCGTCAAGGTCACCATCATCGATTACGACGAAGCCATCAAACTCGGGATGGGCGGTCTGGTCGGAGTGGGAATGGGAAGTGCGCGTAAACCGTGCATGGTAATCTTTGAGATGAATGGCGAGGTCGAGGGAGAAGCACCGGTGATTGTCGGGAAAGGAATCACCTTCGATACCGGGGGTATTTCCATCAAACCCAGTGCCAGCATGGACGAAATGAAGTTCGATATGCACGGTTCAGCCACTGTCTTCGGCCTGATGCAGGCACTGGATGCGACCGGCCATTCCGGGCGGGTCACCGGAATCTCATGCATGGCCGAGAATATGCCCGACGCCGCGGCACTACGGCCCGGCGATGTGATAACCACCCTTTCGGGCAAGACCGTCGAGATTCTCAATACCGATGCCGAAGGACGTCTGGTATTGTCTGATGGTCTCTGGATGGCAGCCGATTACAATCCATCCTACATCATCGATCTGGCAACCTTGACCGGCGCCATCGTCATCGCCCTCGGGCATGAAGCGACGGGAATGTGGAGCAATGATGACGACTTGGGCAATGCCTTGGTCGCGGCCGGCGATGACTGTGGCGAATTGGTATGGCCGATGCCACTGACTCCAGCCTTTGAAAAGGAGATGAAGGACAGCAAGATCGCTGACCTGCGTAACCTCGGCACCACTCGATGGGGCGGCTCAAACACCGCCGCAGCCTACCTCAAGAACTTCGTTCAGAGCCGGGGCGAGGGCGATGACAAGAAACAGATCCCATGGGCGCACCTCGATATCGCCGGAACCGCGTGGGGTGCGAAGTCGAATGTACTGGTCGCTGATGGTGGTACCGGGATTCATGTGCGCACACTACATCACATGATTACCGAAGGTCTCTGAACGAAGGCCAAACTTCGCAGAAATACGTTGTGGCCTTCGTTGGCCTTCGCTTGTAAGGTTCATATAGGGCAAACTGCTCCGACTATACAACCACAGGTTAAGTAGTGAGGAAATCAGTTGACCGCATTGTGGTAAAATGACGTTAGGTGAGGCGAAAATGGACGAAGAGTGGGAAGAGCAGATGATTCGCCAAATCACTGAGATGTTCAAGAACATGGGTATGCCGATGGATGCAGAAACCCTGCGCGGCATGATCGGCAATTTCCGCACTCAGTTCGAGCAGATGGGAATTGACCCGGAGAAACTTTCGGGAGATTCGGTCAATCTCAATATCGACCTTTCACAATTCAAAGAAATGCTTTCGGG
>DARQ01000064.1:21139-24199 GCA_002503395.1 Euryarchaeota archaeon UBA60
GACGCCAAGGTGATTGAGGTTGACACCCCTGAAGGAGAAGATTCGAGCATCACCTTTCCACCCGCGGATTTCTATCTCGACGGCTGGATGATGAATGTTACAATCGATTGTTCGATGCAAATTGACTTGACCGAGAACAATATCGAAGTCTCACTGATAAATGATGGTGAAGTCATCGAAATCATGCGTACCACGCAGGTTAATCCGGTTACCAAGATCGACCTGCCGCAACCCTGTGAAGACCTGTTGGATTGGGAATTCAACAACGGAATCCTCGACCTGACCTTGAAGTTGATACCGCAAGGCTCAGCCTTGGCAGAGCCAGATGATGGCGATGATGACGACGACCGCCCCGATGAGGCCGAAGATGATGACGAGGAAGAAGAAATGCCCGATGTCAGCATTGACTTCGGCGATGAGGATGACGATGAGGATGACGGTGGAATACCGATAGTCTGAATTGAGCACCGGTGCAGAAATTTTAGTATGAAAACCTCGAAAAATCACAATTGAAGAAAATAAAATGTTAATTGAAAAAATGGAGATGGAAAAATGAGTAAAGTAATTGGAATAGACCTAGGAACAACGAATAGTTGTGTAGCTACACTTGAGAACGGAGAAGCGGTGATTATCGCTAATGCCGAGGGCGCCAGAACAACCCCCTCTGTTGTCGCCTTCTCGGGAGAGGGAGAGCGCCTTGTGGGAATTACCGCAAAGCGCCAAGCCGTCACCAATAACGAGCGCACCATCGTCAGCGTAAAGCGCGAGATGGGCACCGATTGGAAGATGGCAATCGATAAGTCGGATTATACCCCGCAGGAGGTTTCCGCTTTCATTCTGCAGAAGTTGAAGGCCGATGCCGAAGCCTATCTCGGTCATCAGGTCGACCGGGCCGTCATCACCTGTCCGGCCTACTTCACCGACGCGCAACGAAAGGCGACCAAGGACGCTGGGCGAATCGCTGGACTTGAGGTGATGCGAATCATCAACGAACCGACCGCTGCAGCGCTGGCATATGGTGTCGATAAGGAAGAAGATCAGACTATTCTAGTCTACGATCTGGGTGGTGGAACCTTTGACGTCTCGATTCTTGAAATCTACAATGTCGATGGTCAGCCACAGATTGAAGTCAAGGCGACCGCCGGCAATAATCGCCTCGGTGGCGACGATTTCGACGACAAGATCATCGAATGGTTGGTAGCCGAATTCAAGAAATCGACCGGTATCGATCTGGCCAAGGACCCACAAGCGATGAGCCGCCTGCGAGAGGCTGGAGAAAAGGCGAAAATCGAATTATCCGGAACCGGGCAAACCCAAGTCAATCTACCATTCGTCACCATGAAGGATGGTCAGCCCGAGCACCTCGATCTGACCTTGACTAAAGCCAAGTTCGATGAACTGACCGCTGATTTGGTCGAATCCACCATGGCTCCAACCCGCCAGGCGATGAAGGATGCCGGGGTCAAGAAGGGCGATGTCGACAAGGTTCTCTTGGTCGGCGGCTCAACCCGCATCCCCGCAGTACAAGTAGCGGTTGAGGCCGAGGTCGGCAAATCTCCGTTCAAGGGCATCAACCCCGATGAAGCGGTCGCCATGGGCGCCGCACTGCAGGCGGGAATCATCGCCGGAGATGAAGGAGTCTCCGACATCCTATTGCTCGACGTCACCCCGCTGACTCTGGGAATCGAGACCCTGGGTGGAGTTACCACGACCATGATTGAGCGCAACACCACCATCCCGAGCCGTCGCTCTGAAGTTTTCAGTACCGCCGCCAATAATCAACCGGCGGTTGAAATCCACGTCCTCCAAGGCGAGCGCGAATTCTCCAAGGATAACGTTACTCTCGGGCAATTCCACCTAGTGGGAATCCCTCCCGCGGCGCGTGGTATTCCGCAGATCGAGGTCACTTTCGATATCGATGCAAATGGTATCGTCAACGTCTCAGCCAAGGACTTGGGTACCGGCAAGGAACAATCGATTGAAATCGAGAGCCAAACCTCGCTTTCCGAAGATGAAATCCAAGCCAAGATCACCGAGGCCGAAGAGTTCGCCGAGGAAGACCAGCGAAAGAAGGCACAGGTCGAATTGCGCAATATGGCTGACCAGGTGGTCTACCAGACCCGTAGAACTCTCGAGGAATCTGCCGATAAGATCGACGAAGCCGAGACCGAGGAGGTCAAAGCCCACCTCGATGAATTGGAGAGGTTGGTGCAGGACGAAGACGGAAATCCACTCGATCTCGATGTGATAGACGAAGCGGCAATTCAAGCCAAGGTCGCCGAGGTAGAGCAGTCCATGCACGGCATCTCAGCCAAGTTGTACGAGGCCGCCGCGGCCGAGATGGCGGCGCAGGAAGCCGAGTCCGGTGATGGTTCTGCTGGCACTGCCAGTGGCGACGACGATGTCGTCGATGCTGACTTTGAGGTCGTCGACGACGACGCCGATGAAGGCGAATAGGATTCAAATGCAGGCTCGACCTTCGGATTGAGCATACGAGAGATTCAAGAAACAGACGCTTGTCGCGATGTCGTTCCTATGACTGTAGAGGGAGATTCCGGCCTACTCCGTGACACCACACGGACGACCGGCCACGAGGCGCTCACCAAGAATATCGAGGCTGCGATGGCACTCGCCAACGCGGTGCGCTCGACCTTAGGTCCGTTCGGCCTGGATAAGATGCTGGTCGATGATGAAGGGCGTATCCTGGTCACCAACGATGGCGTTACCATCATCGATACTGCGCGGGTTGAGCACCCGGCGGCGAAGATGATTATCTCGGCCAGCACGATTCAGGATGAGGTCGCCCGTGACGGCACCACTTCGACCATTCTACTGGCCAGCGAATTGCTGGTCAATGCTTGGGAGATGGTTCTGCAGGGAATCCATCCGGCACAGATTGCGGCCGGTTATCGCTTAGCGTGCGAAGCCTCAGTCCAGGCTCTGCCCGACATTGCCAGAGAAATGAAAGGTGATGATGAACTTCTTGAGGCGACCATGACATCATTGGCTGGCAAAGGTCAGACCTCAAACCGCGCCCACCTCGCAAGAATTGCCGTAAAG
>DARQ01000034.1 GCA_002503395.1 Euryarchaeota archaeon UBA60
GGTGCCATTGGTGCCATTGGTGTCGCCCTCATCATCATCGTCATCATCATCGTCTTCACCCAACTTCTTCAGTTCATCGAGTTGCAGGTATAGAGACAGGAAGGAAGAACTCATCGCCAGTATCAGGAACATGAAAATCGCTCGTGATTTCTTATGCGGTTTTCCCCCGGCCATCTCGCTCGCCCGACCACTTCGGGCCATCTCGTCAATCCTCTTGCCTCGGGCGATGTCGCCAGCCCGTCCGCGCTTGTGCTTTTCGTGTGATTCGAGGTCCTCAACAACATCATTTCCAGTTCCGCTGGTGTCGGCACCAATCTTGTGTTCCTCCTCGGCTATCGCGCCTTCACCATTTCCAGGAGGTGGTGGGGGTGGTGGTCTACGGCGTGAGGGTTTGGGGATTATTCTCCCGCAATTGAGGCAGGCGTAGACTCCGGGTTTGATATGACGGCGACCGCGCTTGGGCACTTCACATTCACAGGCTGCATCACCGAGCATAGCGGGCGGAAAAAGGACCTCTTTTTGATGGTTCTCCCGAGGCATAGAGGTTGGGATAGACACCATGTCGAGAGTAGGTTGATTGCTGAGGAATGGGAGGCGTTGCCCATGGAGGTGCCACCTGCTCTCACAGCAATGCTGGCAGGAGAGCAGGGCGAGACCCGACAAAAGGCCGCTCGCTTGGTCATCGACTTGGCAGACTCTGCCGGTGCGAGCGGCTTCATCGAGGTTGACCAAGCGCACGTCTCAGGAGTTTCGGTCATCACTGGCGGGCATGGTTTACGGCGTTTTCTCACCGACTTGGCAGGTGATGACAGTGGCGTCGTCGTAATCCCGACGACGCTGAATTCCGCAGGTTGTGATAAGGAGAAAATGGCCGAGATGGGGATTGAATGGGTGGATTTTCTTGAGCAGCAATTTGAGATTATCGAAGCCTATGAGCGGCTCGGAATCGAGGCCACCCTGTCTTGCACCCCCTATGACCGCGGCATCGAATTAGCCGCCGGAATCGCCTCTTGGGCTGAGTCGAATGCGGTATGTTTTGCGAATTCCTGGAGTTCACTGATTACCAATCGCGAATCCGGCCTCAGTGCTCTGGCTACCGCACTCACCGGTTATGCCCCGCTTTGGGGCTTGCACATCGAGGAAAATCGCCGTCCGAATATTCACGTTACGGTTACCTGCGAGATGTCCGACCTGACCGACTGGTCGATTCTTGGAGATTGGATTGGCAAGCAGGTTCGCCCTGAATGGGAATTACCGTGGGGAATGATGCCCCTGATATCCGGCCTGCCCGACCATGCAAATTTCGCCCAGCGCAAGGCACTGACCTCGGCGGCGGCCAATTACGGTTGCCCGATGTTATGGGTCGAGGGTGTTTCCGAAGCACCCGATCTTGGCGACGAGCACCGCTGGCAGGGAGAATTGGAGTTCAATCAATCCGACCTCGCCACCCGCTACGCCGACCTCGCTCCGAGGGGAACTGTCGACCTCGTCGTCATCGGCTGCCCACAGGCGGGGTTGGAAGAGATTCGGCATACTGCGGCGGCGGTGCGTACCCATATCGAATTGGGGCGAAGAATCCCCGACCAACGCCTATGGCTCTTCACCAGTGGTCATAATTACGAATTGGCCGAAGCCGATGGCAGTATTGGTATTCTTGAGGAAGCCGGGGCTCTGGTCTTACGAGATACCTGTCCGGAAGTAACGCCCTACAATCGCAGTCGTTACAACCACCTGCTGACCAATTCTCTGAAGGCCGAGCATTACCTGACCAGCGGCCTCAATCGGCTTCCGACCAGCGTCGCCGGAATCGAGGCCTGCGTCGCCCACGCTTTTGACTCAAACCTGGTCACCGGCGCCCGCCCTGAATTATCGGCCACATCTTCCCCAGCGCTCCAAAGCGCCAAGACGATTCAGCGTGGCTCGGCAACCATCACCGGATTCTCTCTTCCCAGTCAGGTCGAGTGGTCGGTAAGCGGTCGCGCTCTGGTGAGCGATGTGCCAATCACCTATCTCGGATATGTTAATCGGGACAGTGGAGTTGTCGAAGAACCCGGCCATCCGCTCGATGGACAGTCAATCGAAGATACCATTCTCATCTATCCCAAAGGTTCGGGCTCGACCGTTGCACCATACGTGCTGATGGGACTGATTTACACCGGAAAAGGACCTAAGGCCATCATCAACAGCGAGGTCTGCCCGCTCACCCTGCCCGCCGCCTCATTACTCGGTCTGCCCTACGGCCATGGGTTTGACGAGGACCCCTGTATGGAGATCAATGACGGAGACCTCGTAGAGATGCACTTGAAGGATGGCAAGGTCGTGCTCAAGGTCGTGGCGCGGGTCGGAGGTGATTGAATGCGCTGTCTCATAACCGGTGGTGCCGGATTTCTGGGAAGCCATCTGGCCGAGACCTTACTGGTTCACGGCCATGAGGTGGTGGTCGTCGACGACCTGTTCCGCGGTAAGAAAAAGAATCTCGATGATTGCAAGGGCAGTCCCGGCTTCTTCTACGTCAAGGGTGATGCCTGCAAACTCGAGGACCTCGAGAAGGGGGTCGAAGCACTGGGTGATGTCGACCTCATCTTCCACCTCGCGGCGATAAACGGCACCCTTTGGTTCCACGAGCGTGCAGATTCGGTGGTCGAAGTGAACATCAATGCTACCATTGCCGCCCTGAAATTGGCCGAGCGTCACGCCGCTCGCCTAGTCTTCACATCTTCCCCCGAAGCCTTTGGCGAGGTCGATGAGCAACCGATGGGAATCGGCGGCGACTCCCTTTTCGACAACCCCTCCCTGCACCAGCGGCACTCCTATGGGGCGAGTAAATACCTCGGTGAAATCCTCGTGCAACACGCGGTGCGCAGCAAGGATATCGATTGTCGTGTGGTGCGTCCCTTCAACGCCTACGGTCCACGTTGCCCGGGTAATGACTACGGGCAGGTGGTGTCGATTTTCCTTGAGAAGACCAAGGTGGGACGTCCTCTCACCGTGCACGGAGATGGCTCCCAGACTCGCTCTTTCTCTTGGGTCGGCGATATCGTCGAGGGAATCATGCTGGCGGGGACAACCGATAACTCGCTGACCGATGGTGAGTCTTTGGCCGGCTATACCTGGAATATGGGTTGGCCTGAGGAGACGACAATCGCCGACTTGGCACAGATGGTGCGTGATGTCACCGGGGTCGATACCGGGATGGTCATGACCAAGGGTTACCCCGGAGACAGTGCCCGACGGATTCCCGATATCTCCGATGCTGAAGCCGAGTTGGGATGGCGGCCGCTGACCAATCTGGCCGACGGCCTGGAGAGGACCTGGAATTATCTGAACCGGGATAATGTGAGAAAAAAATGAAGCGCTAACTTGAAGAGTCGGCACCACCCTCAAATCGTGATGGAAATGAATGACGGAGATTTAGGGTCGCCTAAAGGTGATGCTGATACGGGAATTTCCGAATACCACCAAAATACCTCTAAACGCCGTGATGAAGCAGATTCCGCGGCTAAGCAAATCACTCTGGTCGGCGCTTTGGCTAACCTGATTCTCACCTTGGCCAAAGCGTTTGTCGGCGTCGTCGGTCATTCCGCCGCCTTGGTCGCCGATGCGGTGCATTCGGCCGCCGACCTGATTTCTGATTTCGTCGTCTGGGTGGCGATAATTCTCGGTAGTCGCGAAGCCGATGAGAATCATCCCTACGGACATCGGCGTTTTGAGACCATGGCGACTCTGGTGGTCTCGATTCTCATCATCATCTCGGCAATTGTCATCATCAGGGATTCGATTTTGAGAATCGATTCTCAACAGATGACTTCACCGACCCATCTGGCGTTGCTGGTTGCAGCTCTGGCAATCGTGGTCAAAGAGGCGCTCTATCGCCTTACCATCAAAGTCGGTCGCAGATACCACCTGCCCCTGATCAATGCCAATGCCCACCACCATCGCTCCGATGCGTTTTCCTCGGTCGCGGCTTTCATAGGCATCGCCGGTTCGATTCAAGGGGTGGCGATGCTCGACCTGATTGCGGCGATGGTGGTCGGTCTGATGCTGTTTCGAGTCGGTTTGAAACTCGGTTGGGAAGCACTGCTGGAAATGAGCGATATCGGCGTCGATGAGGAGACCTTGTTGATTATCCAGGAACTCATCGTCAGCGAGCCTGACGTCGTCGCCCTGCACCTGCTGAAGACCCGCCATATCGGTGGTGAGATACTGTGTGAGATGCATATCCAAGTGCCTCCGCGAATCACCGCCTCTGCAGGGCATCAGATCGCTGAGCGAGTCCGGCTGGCCATCATCAAAGGTGTGCCACGAGTGGCCGAGGTCACCGTCCACGTCGACCCTGAAGACGATGAAGAGGGAACAGTGATTCTCGCCCGACGTCAGGACCTG
>DARQ01000030.1:0-6662 GCA_002503395.1 Euryarchaeota archaeon UBA60
AAATGCAGTGGGATGCCGATTGATTGACCAGCAGCTATCATCATCGACATCGTCGCTCCGCTTGAATTTCCCCCCCCCGCCGCAACCCCGTCGACCGATAGTTGCCAGCCCAATGGAATCTCCTCAAGAGCGAACGCGACATTCGCCAAGGTATTGCCATCATTGCTGATCCATGCCAGTGGCATTCCTCCCGCGCTCGAAACTTTCCAAGTCCCGCTAGTGGTAATGAAAACCGATTCATCAACCCCGACCCGCAGTGGAATAGCAGACTGGACTTCTCCCAAGCCATCACCATCTTGGGCGATTAATACCAGTTCGCCGACCTCTCCTGCCATGGCATCCACCGGAGGGATGACAAAAATCGTGACCTCATCCGAAGAAAATGGCTGGAATTCAGGAAGATTGTCGGGGAAAGTGACGTTCCATCCATAGATACTGCCGGTGATGAATGGTTTTGATGCGAGGTTGCCGAGTTGTGTCAGTTCCACTGTGACATTACCTCCGTCGGGAGCGACTTCAAGCATTGATGATGAGATATCAAAGGACCATCCAGCATTACGTTTCACCTCAAGGGTGACAGTATCTTGAGCGATGACGAAGGATGAAGAGTTGAAGGAAATTACAATCGTGACAATAGTTCCGTTCCAACTTTCTTGAGGTACTTTCAAGGTGAGCGAAATCTGTGAACTTTGGTTGACTCCCAACATCTCACTACCCTGTACCGTCGCCATCCATTGCGAATCATCGTCGTCGTAGAGTTGACTGCTGATGACAAAAGTCATGTTGAGGTCATCGGCGTAATTCCCGGTATTCTTGACGCTCCAATCGATGATAACATCCTCGTCCGGACTGACCAACATTTGCGGATTTCCGACGCGCGTAACCTCCCACCTGTGGTCGGGCTCGGCCTCGACGACGAGATTCACGGAATCAGAAATGGTGATGTTTCCCAGACTCAGTAACTCTATTTCCAGCAATAACCCGGCCCGAGCCGGCATTTCCAGTGGTAGGGTTATTCCGACCAGAACGGTTTGCATCGCCCCAGCGGCGATGCTCTTCTCGGGGTCGTATAGATTGAATGAAAGGCCGGGGTCGGAAGTGAAATTCTCGTTGGCAATGACTTTTGCACTCAACTGATAGATGTCGGCGCCATTGCCGGGATTATTCAATCTCAGTACCACGGTATGCTCTTGGCCGACGGTTATCGTCCACGGTTGCGACGCCGGCTCAATCAGATTGATTTGTGCTCGGTGTACCTGCAAGACCTGTACTGAGAGATTCAAATTATTGAATCCGCCACCGGATTCACTCATGTTGAAGATGTGCAATTGCGGCGTTGCCGTAGCTGGCATTGAGAGGTTGAGCCAGCCTTCGCTGGCTCCGGCGGCTGTGGTTACCAAATCATTCCCTTGGAGGTTGAGGTCGCCACCAACCGTCCATTGCCAGTCAGTTCTGTACATTCCCGCAGATTGGAGGTCCCATGAAAGACCCGAGGAAGAGGTCTTGATATGGAAGGAAATCACTTCATCAGGTGTTACCCGGTGGTGTGGTGGTGCAACTGAAACGCCATTTGCAGTGAAGCGTAATTCTACTGTTTCACAGAGTTTGTCGGCGCCTTGGCCTACACAAAGTTGCAACGATGTGGTGGTGCTGGAACCGAGTGCGATACCGGAAGGCACAGGTAGATGTGCAGCATAGTAGGCTTGTTCACCTGGTTGCATGTGAACGATATAGTGCTCATTTCCAGCCATATCTCGTAGGCTTGGAGAAGTTCCCCATGAATTCGAATCCCATGACAATGTGGTGGTTGAGTCTGCCGCATTGCCGAGGTTCTCAATCAGTATCCAGGCTACAGCATCGTGGCCGGGTAGGCCCAGTCCATGCGATGCTCCGGTTCCATCGGGCCCCAATACCGATAGGCCACGAGTGCGCAAGACCTCGACCGGATATAGTGAATAGATGCTGATATTCTGCTGCTCATCGAGGCGTAGTGTAAGGGCGAGATACCCGGCCTGGTCACCGAGTGCCGAAGCGGGGATGGAAATTCTCAGGCTCGGAGACCAACTATTACCTGCTTCGATGCTGATATTGCTCAACCCACCCACGGTCTCATCGACGACGGTCCAGTTTTCCGGCAGGTTGGTCGAATCGACGAACAGGGTCCAATTTGCCGTGCTCCTCCCGGTGGCGGTGATGGTTGGAGTGGCAATTCCCGAACTTCCCGGGGCGATACGCAGAGGCTCGGGTGGGATTGAGATTTCAGCGTCATATGGCTTGAGAACCAATAGGCTCCTAGTCTGGTTGTCGTTATCTAGGCGTGATTGGCTGAGATTGCCGTATGGGTCAAGTACCAACTTCACCTGAGATGTGCCCAATTGGGCGGTGATATCGGCCGAGAAGGACGATGGGCCAGCATCTCCAGTCGGGGCGATAGGCTCGAGTTCATTCACTCTGACACGTCCGACTTCGACGTCATCTACGTAGAGCACTGCATCGACAGAAGAATCGCAGTCATAGGTGCCGATATTGGCAAATTGTGCGGTGATGGTAACAACCTCCCCCGGGTTTGGCGCTTGTGGGTTGAAAGATAGTCCACGGCCGTCGCTGGTCGGTGAGACATCACAAAGGGCGGTGGATACAACGGTATCACCGATGAGCAGGTCGAGATAACCATCTCCGTCCAAGTCACCTGCAGCCGGTGCTGACCACACTCGGTGCGGCATGTCAAGAGCGTCGGCCCAATTTGAATTGATATCTGCCTGTAGTCCGGAATTCCCATCGAAGGCGAATACCCGACGACCGAATGAGACGATGACCTCCGGCTCGCCAAAGCCATCGATATCGACCCAGATCGGTGGCGAGACGGCAATTTCATCATTATCGTTGCCAGAACCCTGTTCGAGTGTCCGGTGCCAAACCTTACTCGGGGTGGCGGTGTCCAAGTCATGGCAGCCAACCATGCCTTGGCGGTCAAAGTTCCATTGCGAGGTACTGTACCAGGTCACCCAACATACCCGGTCGTGAATCCCGTCACCGTCGGTATCGATTGGTAGAGGGGGTGCATCGGCATATCCATTCGGGGTGCGGAAAGACCAGATTTCCTCGGCCGCGGTCAATTCCCACGCCACCAGAGTGGCGCCACTACCACTGCTTCTGCCATTACCGTCGGTGGGGATGGTGAAAATCACTTCCGGAATCTCATCGTCATCAAGTTGGACGATGACCGGCCCTGGTAGTCTCACTCTCGGACTATCCGAATCGGTATCACCATTTGGCAGTGTCACCCGTTCCCAATCGAGTGAACCGGTAGAGCCATCGATTCTCCATACCCACATATTGGCGTCACTGCTCTCGATAGTGGTCACCAGAATGGCGCTGTTCAGGGAATCAAGTGCGACCCATGCCGGGTCGGAGATGTGAGTCCCGCGGTCGAGGGATACCGACCACAGTGGGTCGGGTGGGCCTTGATTTGGCAGTGGTAAGGCAATCACCACCGGATTACTGGTGTCCAGATCGATTGCGGCGATTACTAATTCCGGTGTTCCGTCCATCTGCAGATCGGCCAGCAGAGGCTGGGTCGAGACCAGATGGCCGGTCGATTCGACCGGCAGGTGAGGCGAATCAATTCCTAGTCGCCGGTCGGAATCCTGCCATGACCACATCATCTCGGTGCTGTGCCCAGTAGATTGCCATCCTGCCTCACTGCAGGTCAATTTCGGCGACCAGATGTCGACCACTAACTCACTAGCGGTATCATAGGCGACAAGTATTTCCAATTCACCATCAAAATCGATATCGTGAAGAATCGGTATCGCCTTTACTTTCTTGGTCACTCCTAGGTTGACCCGCCACGCGGTTTTGCTGGTATCACCCTCAACGATTTTCAATATACTACGGTCATCACCGCCTGAATTCTCGGTAACCACCATCACCGCGAAGAGATGCCCTTGCCCACACCTTGTCGCTGCGGTCAGCGGAGCGGTGATGGAATTGGAGAAATCGCCGATGCTCGAGCCATAGCCATCGGCACCGGTGCTTGAAAGTGATTCACTATTCCAGTTTATCACCGGATGGGAAATCGTACCCAGTATACTGACTTCTGACACATTACCATCTCCCGGTCCCCCGTTGGGACCATGTGCTGGCATCGAACTATTGTGGGTCGGTGTGTGTTGATACTGATTCCACCCCGCACTATCCCCATACCATGGAGAAACCTCTCGGGCATCAGCCGCAGTTGTGGTGACGAGCAAATGGGTCAGAGGGAATAAACTTAGCAATAGGAGTAGGATAATGGCTATCGCACCACCCTTTGGCGAGGTCAGGAGATATCGCGACTGCACACTCACATATCATCTCGGCCTTTGACCCAACAAAAGGATTCCGTGACCTGGACCCCCTAGGGGGTCCATCTGCAGACCCCATTCCAACCTCCAATAATCACCCATTCACCTCTCCACATCGCTTCAAGACTAGCATTACACATCCGCACGGCTTAAATGCAGGTGGCAAGTCGGCGGGCTGACTTCGGTCACCTTTCTCTCCCGAGGCGCAGCCGGTGAAGGACGGAAGCGGTTTATCGCTCCCTCTTCGGCCACACCCCGAGAAAGGCGGGTACGGAGGAGGACAAAAAATGTATAAACTGGTCACTAAAGAGGACACCATTCGTATTCCAGCTGAGTATATCCGTAAGGGGCAATCACTCAATCAGCACATCGACCGCCTGGCCGCAGAAGCCTTTGAAGGCCGTTTTGATGACGATAACAACTTCGTCTTGATAACTTCCAATCACGAGCCCTTGGGGCGTGGCCGCCTGATTCACGGCGATGGTGCAATCTACCAGAGTGTACGCTTCGATGCGGTGCTCTTCGCGATGGAGGATTACGAAGTAGTCGAGGGTGCGGTGTCGGAAATTCACGACTTCGGTGCCTTCGTGAGAATCGGACCTATGGAAGCTCTTTTACACAAGTCACAGATTCTTGAGGACCAGGTCGACGTCAACGTCGGCATGGAGATTATCGAAGGCCGCCAAACCGGCCGCAACCTGCAGAGCGGCACTCCGCTGCGCGCCCGCATCGTTTCTCTTTCAGTCAATCCGAGCGACCCTCGCCAAAGCAAGATCGGGTTGACCTGTAAACAGGCTGGCCTAGGGGCTCATGCTTGGCTTGCTGAAGACCGGGAGTCGGGTGATTAAGTTGGTCAAGATACCATTCGCATGTGGCGAGTGCCACAGAATCATGGATGATGGAATCGACCAGTGTCGCCACCATCCTTCGGCTAAGGTAACCACTGATTGGCAGGGATATGTCATCGTGTGGAATCCTCAGCGCTCCGAAATCGCCAGTAGATTGAACATCGATGAGGCAGGTCGCTACGCCTTGAAGGTGAATATTCGTTAGGAAGTGGTATTATGCAAGTATTAGATCGAAAAGAAAATCCATTGCTCGACCGTGTCGAGATTGAATTCAAAATAGGCCACGATGGAAAAAAGACCCCGAGCAGGGATTCGATAATCAGCGCGGTTGCTCAGGCCGAGCCCGGAGCCAAGAAGGACTTGATAATCGTCAAGAATATCAATACCCGTTTCGGACGACCACTGACCACAGGTACCGCTTATATTTACGGCTCAACTGAGAGTATGACGGTTGAGCCGGTTCATGCGCTTAAGCGTCATGGTTTCATATCCGATGACGAAGGTGATGATGCATCAGTTAAGGCTGAACCAGCCGCTGCTGCCAAGACAGAGTCGAGTGACGATGCCGGAGATGTCGATGTAGAAGATGTCGACGATGTCGATGGGGGTGAGGAATGATGGGAGACGGACCCAATACCGCGGCAAAGTGGTCGAAATACAGTATCGAGGACGGTAGCCTCGTCCGCAAGTCGGAATTCTGCCCTAAATGTGGACCGGGTGTATTTCTGGCAAAGCATAGTGACCGCAAGAATTGTGGGCGCTGTGGCTTCACCACGACCAATGCAACCGAGTAGGCTGATTTCCCGCTTTGCCAACTTACCGAGCGAGGGTTGGGATTTTCCTCTGCAAGGTCGGTTGATGGACCTGATTGGGGACAATACTACTGCAAGTGTTTTGACCAAGTGCCGGAGTTGTCGAGAACGTACCATTCGCGGCGATAATTACCAACATGAATTCCAATGTCGCTTCGGGCACTGAATTCCACATCCGTCCCCAGAATCGCATCCTGACGCCATCCGGTTACCCGCCAGACTGATTTTTCTTCATCCCAAGTGGCATGATTCACCGGTCCCTGAAATACCGCGGTAGTCACATCTCCCTGAAGATGTGAAAGCATCATCACCTCATTTCCACTCACCAGTAACCAACCGCTTTCCGAGTTGTAGAAGGCACGGTCAATCAACTGTGGGCTATCCAGCATTCCTATTTCAACCGTGTTTCCACTGTCTCGAGAAATCATCGCCCACCCGCCGCCGCGCGACAATATGCAGAAACTCCCATCCACAACTTCTATTGCGACAATTTCTACGGCCCTCGGGAGTTCTGAGATTTCGCTCCACTTCAAAGGCTCTCGGCGCCACACTTCAGTACCATCACGCTTTATTGCGTAGATTCCACGCTTCCATAGAGCAAAGCAGATTACACCATCATTTTCACACATTTGCATCATTTCGGCGTCCATCGCGTG
>DARQ01000030.1:6754-8719 GCA_002503395.1 Euryarchaeota archaeon UBA60
AGTTCAGCCCGTGAAATCCCACTTTCAATATTCTCGGCAATCCCGATTGCCGCCAACCTTGCGGTCAGTAATTCATGGTCGATCCAATAACCGATGAATTGCTGTTCACATAATATCGAATGGGTAATCGGAGTGGGAAATGGAAATTCGGTCGGCTCCATCTCCTCTAGTTCCTGTGAAACCAATGTCAGTCCACCCTCGACATCGACAACCAGTAGGCGACCGTCATCACATTGGTGCACCCGGTGCGGTGAATTTGGTAACTTGACTAACTCGCCCACATCCCCCCACAAACCCACATCACCTATACATGTTCCAGCGAAAGCCAATAGGATTCGCTTGTGGGCACTGCTTTCTCAATGGGGCCCCACCCTCAACCTTTCCCGAAGGCCGAGTATCGTGGCGATACGTCGTGACCTTCGTCGTCGTGGCTTTCGCTAGTTTCATTTGTAGGGAGGTGTTGTGTAATGTATGGCGGGTGAAGTCAAATTGGTGGTCGTCAGCACCCCTGACATCGCCTCTCTCAATCAGGGCAAGGCATTGCTGGCCAAGGGCGGTTGGCAGTCAGGCCCACAGGTCGAGGATGACGACACCTGGAGTCAGGCAGATGTGCGGATTTGGTGGTTCCACGACCGCTTACTGCAACAGGATGACCTCGACCTGCGATGGTATGAGTCCACTGGCGAGCAGGTGTCTGAGGTAATATTCCCCAGTCGTCATGTCGCCGCATCCGGTAAACCCAGTCTTACCGTCCATCCCATAGGAGTGATGTATCATGGCGTTGATGAAGAGGTGCCTTTCGGTGGTAAACCCGGGCGCGCCCCACCACCTAACACGAGGTTGGGGCCATGGTTTCGCGAATTATTGGCAATAGATGTGCAAAACATCCGTGACACTTTCGAGATATCTCTGGAGGTGACTCATCACGGTCCCTGGCTCAATGCGCCATCTCTATTCATTGAAATCGGCTCGACGCCGAACGAGTGGCCACATGAGACCGCGGCCGAGTTGTTGGCAGATGTGATTTGGCGCGGTCTCGGTCTTGATGGCGGCTCTGGAATCGGCGGTTGGGACGAAGAGAGAAACCGCGGTGAAAAAGTGCTGATTGGTCTTGGCGGCGGCCACTACGCGATACGTCTCTGCTCAGTTGCCTCGAATTCCGGCATCTGGCTCGGCCATATGCTGGCAAATTATGCCTTGGTGATGGAAAAACCCGATGATGATTCTTGGCAACCTTCGAGTGGTGAGTTGCCTAGCGGTTTGTGGAGGCAGGCAATCGATGAGGCAATCGATTCGACCAGGAAGGCATTTCCCGGAGGGGAAGTTTGCGCCTACCTTGACCGGAAATCATTCAAGGGGTGGCAACGCCAGTCAATCATGAGATATTTGCAGGAATTGGCAATCCCAATCGGTCGGACCAAGGATTTCCTGGGTGGTGAATAGGGTTGGGGAATGGTCAAGAATCCCCGCCCTGACCACCGGTTGAAGGTCATGGCTGGACTCTTTGGTCGAATGGTCGTCGGCATGGTGCCGATAATGCCACGATTTTTCGTCGGTTGGATTTCGCGGCGCTATGTCGCTGGAGCAAAACTTGACGATGCGGTGAAAGTGATGAAGAAACTTTCATCTGAGGGTGTTTGTTTCACCGTTGACGTGCTCGGTGAGGAGATAAGCACCTTGGAAGAGTCTGAGTTTTTTATCGCCGAATATGAGCGGGTATTGGCTACTATCATCGATAATGAATTGGATGCGAACCTGTCGATAAAGCCTACCGCCTTCGGTCTTCTGATCGACGAGGAATACGCCTATGAAAAGATGACCAGCCTGCTGGCCAAAGCGGCTGAACACGACATCTTCGTCCGTCTCGACATGGAAGACCACAGGGTGACACAAGCTACCATCGATGTGGTTCTGGGAATGCATGAACGCGGCTTGACAAATGTCGGTACGGTACTTCAAGCGCGG
>DARQ01000089.1:0-2600 GCA_002503395.1 Euryarchaeota archaeon UBA60
GTTTCCTTCACTTTTATCGTACTGCCACTCTTGACGTAGCATTCAATAACCGTCGTGTTGGGTTCAGCGATATGGAGGTAAAGGGAGTGTCCAATCTACCGCAAACCGCACGCCAACCCTATGCCTGTCCTCCGCACAGGCACATATGGGAATCGAATAACACAAGCCTGTCGGGGGTAGTCTTACATGGCTGACGAAGCCATCGAAAAGGCGGTCAAAGAGGTATTGTCACAAATACCCGACGCCGAGGAGGATATGGTGCGCGAAGAGTTCGTGCGCTACCAGGGCGAATTCATCATCCCGCCGCAGGAT
The DNA here is from genome assembly GCA_002503395.1 of Euryarchaeota archaeon UBA60. Classification (GTDB taxonomy): domain Archaea; phylum Thermoplasmatota; class Poseidoniia; order Poseidoniales; family Poseidoniaceae; genus UBA60. Next base: position 313 of record DARQ01000089.1, read on the forward strand.
GCGATGCGCTCGGTACTGCGCAAAGTGCAGAGTAAGGCCGGCGTCGCCGCCGCTGCTACCAGTGAGCAGGCCGGAAAAAGTATGCAGACTGCGCCGCTAAAGAAAGTCGAAAGGCTGGCCGAACTTGGTGGCGAGGATAAGAACATCGTCATCGAAGTGAAAATCATCTCCCATAATCCGGTTACCCAAACGGTGCGCGGTCGCGACCGTGACATCGCCTTTGGCACCCTTGAGGACAACCCGTGGGGCACTGGCGACAAGGTGCGATGGGATTACAAGGATTGGGCGCCGAGTGCCAATCTCAAGGCCGGAGCAATTGTCCGTATCGAAGGATGTTCGGTGAATGAATATCAAGGCAAGCGTTCACTCAATATCAACCAGTCGAGCAGAGTCGTCGTCCTACAGGAAGGAGCGGAGACCGTCTTCGACCCGACCGAGCCGTTGACCATCGCTGAAGCGATGGAGAAAGATGGCATGGTGACCATCGTCGGACGGGTTATTTCATCTCGTGAAGATAGTATCACCAGACGTGACGGTTCTGGAACAATCGATGTCGTGCGCGGCAAGATTGCCGATGATACCGGCTCGTTGGGCTTCCTCAGTTGGGACCCGTTCACGCATCAGGCTGGTACGCTGTTGAAAATCCAGTCGGCGACGATTCGCCGCTTCAGGGACACCCCGGAACTGAACTTTGGTCGCACCACCAAAGTTGAAATCTTCCACGATGCCAATTTCTCCGATGTCGAGACCTTGGCTGAATCGAGTGTCGTCACCATCAGTCAACTGCGCGACGGCGCCAAGGACGTCACCATCATCGCCCAATTGCAATCGCTGACCGAGCGTAAATTCACCAATGCCGAAGGTGAGGAGAAGACCGTCTATGCCGGGCAGTTGATCGACCCGACCGGCCAATGCAAGTCTTCGATGTGGTGTGATGTCGGCATCACCGAGGATGAATTACCAATCGTCGTTCGCCTTGAGAATGCTCGCATTCGCGCCTGGCAGGGAATTCCCGACGTCACCATCGATAATGCGAATCAGGTCATCCGCCTGGAGCAGAAACCGTGGCAGGACATCAATGTCGAGAATCACGTCATCGAGGTCGAACTCAGTGAATTGGCGAAATCCGGCTCTCGGGTCGGAATATCGACCGTCGCCACCGTCGTCTCAGTGCGCGATGATTGCGGAATAATCTGGCGCTGTCCTGAATGTCGCCGAACCCTTCGTGATGATAATTGTCAGGTTCATGGAGACGTTGTCGGTACACGAGATATTCGCATGCGCATGGTCATCGACGATGGCCAGGCCAGCGGTTCGGTGATAATCGGTAGCGAGCCAACCTTGGCATTCCTGGACACCGACTTGTCCGGATTCGAGGATATGTTGGCCGAGAAGGGTCAATTCGGCTTTGCTCAATCACTGCGAGAACGTCTATTGGGGCGGCAATTGAAAGTTGATGGTCGATCAATCGTCGACGACCAGGGGATGATGATCATCGCCAATGTCATCGAGGCGGTCGAGGTCGATGCGGTCTTGGCGGCCACCGAATCTCGCAGTAAGTGGGGGTTGAACTGATGCAGCCTAGTACAACCGGTCGAATCCGCCGCCAACCGGCGGTGCGAATGCTGGCGCAGGAATACACCGAATCAAACCTACAGGAGCGCGGCTCGGGGCAATTCGATCCGAATTTCGTCATCACCAAATTGGGCGCCAAGATCAATCGAGCGATTGTCGCCGGCCTACTCGAAAGCCTGCAACCGCGCGAGACCAGTGCCGGCTCGACGATGTGGCAAGGTACGCTGCGCGATGCTTCGGGACTGCATTACTTCTCAATCGGTGATTTTCAGGACGAAGGCTTGCTGGTGAAGGCCGAGGAGTGGTCGAAGAATCTGCAGGAAGGCGATCCCATCCTGATGATGATGGTGGCCAAAACTAGCTTATTCCAATCCGATGATGGTGCAGTCTACACCAGTTTACGCCCCGAGGAGATGTGCATCATCGACCGCACCACCTATGCCAATTGGTTGGTTGAATCTGCCGATGCGACGATGAGACGGGTGAATTCTGCCGACAAGGCACGCGGTCTTGAGGCCAGCGCTCAAGCTTTCTCCGAAGCAGGAGTGGACGCAGATCACATCGAGGGCCTGGTTCTCGCCCGCGCCCACTATGGCGATTTCGACCCCGAGGTCTACAAATTGACGGTGATGCGCGCCCTCGACCTGGCCGAAGGGAAATCCGAGGTTGCCGACCTGCCTGATCAACCGAAAATAGTCATCGCCGATAATTCG
>DARQ01000089.1:2693-7278 GCA_002503395.1 Euryarchaeota archaeon UBA60
GCCACCATAGAATCGATTGTCCGCAGTGCTGACCAAGGCGATGGAGTCGACCTGACCAAGATTATCGCCAATTGCCAAGCACGAGGGTTTACCGGCGAAGATGCAGATGGTGCTTTAGACGAGTTGGTTTCCGACGAAGTCATTGACGAGTATCGATTTGGCTGGTTCAAGATACATGAGTAGTATGCCATCATCGACTGAAACGACACCCAATATATTCAAGGGCGGGGGCGGTTGTCGCGATGTAGGGATGAGCCATGGCGACGAGAGATTTCTTCATTAGGCCTGCAGCGGGGACCAGCACGACGGATTGGATTCGCATCGAAGAGTGTGATATTTCGGTCTCGATCACCAGACGAATAACCAGAACCGTAGTTCATGGCGGCGAAGGCGACGATTTGGTGGATGAGGGAGCGGAATCAGCGGTTTACAACGTCCGTGGGGAAATGGATGAGGATATGTACAAGAATGTCATATCGATGTTCCGCGGTGGCCAACCTTACATCCATGATCCGTTTGAGGAGAGAGATGTCAAGGTCGTCTTCAGTTCATTTTCTTATGATGGCTCTAACAACGTGTTTGAGTTTGAACTGCTAGAAGATATTCGTTGAGGTGAAATGATGCGGGACTTGGATGAGGCCAGAGAATTGCTCTACGTCATCCGTTCGCTGGAAATCCTCATGACCTCGGGTATCGGCCTAGAGGCGGCGATTCACAGTATCGGCCAAGGTGGCTACGGAATCGTCAGCGAAGATTTTTCCCTGATAATGACAAATGTCGGCAAGGGGCGGTCGATGGAGGATGAACTCCGACGTACCATCGCAGAATCAAAGTATGCGGGGTATAAGAAAATGCTCAATACGCTTCTGAACAACATTATTTCCGATACCAATATCATCGACACACTAAAGACTCAAGGTGGGCGAGAAGAGGAGATTCGTACCGACAAGGTAGAGAAATATATCGAAGACCTGGCCGGAATGCCCGAGAGTCTGCTGACATTCGGAATGTTGGGGCCAATCATCCTCTCACTGGTGGGATTGTTTCCCCAATTGATGGGCGAAGCCGGGGCGGCTGTGGGTATGTCGATGGAACAAGGAATGGTCGATAGTGTGGTAGCAGGTGGATTATTCATCACTTTAGCAGGAATGGTATTGGTCGGACTGAAGGCTCATTTCAAGGACCCGGGGTTGTGATACGATGATTTCTGAGATGCTCGGATTATGGATATTGGATTACTGGGGTGTCGGATGGGCAAATTGGCTACTCATCATCGGCATTGCTGGTGTTGGCGGCGGCATTCCACCGATGATTGAGCGCCGGCGCAGAAGGGTTCTTGAGAACGCTCTGCCGGGAATGTTGGCATCACTTTCCGATAGCATCGGCTCAGGTCAAGGTATGCAACAGGCGATGCAGAATATCGTTATGACCCAAGATGACCTCATCGCAAAATTACTTGAACAGGCATTGGATGAAAGTCACTCGTCGACCTTTGAAGCCGGCTTGGCTCGGTTTGCCGTGATGACTCGCTCGGAACAGGTTCAGCGGGTGATTGCGATAATGGGCACGGCGATTGAGCAAGATGCACCGCTACAAGAGATTCTGTATAAATTGAGCCTCGACTATGAGCGCCTGAACGATTTGATGAACCAGCGAGAAGTCGATTTGAGTGGCCGTTCCTTACTCATCATGATGTTCATCTGTGTCGGACTTCCACTCCTTATCGCGTTCCTGGTCGGATTATTCGCCCCTTGGAGTAATGGTTTCCAACTCGGTTTCCTCAACAACACATTTGCCCTATTCTTCTGCGCGGTTTCGATGTATAGCGTTGCGGTGAGCGGAAGGATGCTCGGGCGGTTACGAGATGTGCTATGGTTCTTACCGATCTGGGGTTTCATCGGTACGTATCTGTATATCGTGCCTTACCACCTGATTGGCGGTTAGTACTAATTCAATCTCAATAAATATTTAGAAATTTATCAAATAAACATCGTAAAACAATAATGAGGGGAAGAAATGAGCGATACAATACTAGAACAATACGGCGCTGTAACTATCTATAAAGAAGCCACCCACCCAGCACCAATGTACCATGTCGATGGAGAAATACCATCAAATCCCTATGGGAAATTACAAGCTCTCTTTGAAGACGACGGACTTGAAGAAGTGATGTATAATGGTGGCCAACAATGTGTGAAGGTGGCTCATCGCGAACATGGAATGTGCCGAACAAATATCTGGATTGATGATGAAGAGGGAATTAAAATTTCCAAGAATATCGCTTCATTCACCGCGGTTCCCCTTGGCGATGGACCTGGCTTGGTACCCATCTTTGACGGAAGATTACCCGATGGGTCTCGAGTTAACGGCACCATTCCTCCAGTAACACCAGATGGACCGACCTTGACCATTCGTAAATTCCAAGAAGACCCTTTGACAATGATAAATTTAATAAAATTCGGTTCAGTGAATATTCGCTTGGCGGCGATGATGTGGGTCTGGATAGAAGGACTGGACTCCCGCCCGGCAAATTTCGTCATCGCCGGGGGAACAGGCTCTGGAAAAACCACCACCTTGAATTGCCTAGGGATGTTCATCCCTTGGGATAAGCGCCTACTCACTGTCGAAGATACCGCTGAATTGCAGGTGTATCACGACCACTGGCTACGCATGGAAACCCGCCGGCCGCGCCCTGACGGAACCACAGAGATTGACATGAACGACTGCTTGAAATCAAGTTTGCGTATGCGCCCTGACCGAATCATTGTCGGAGAAGTACGTGGCTCGGAATGTGCGACATTGCTGACCGCGATGAATACCGGACACGATGGCTCATTCGGTAGCCTGCACGCCAATACCGCGGCTGAGACAATTACCAGAATGATTAATCCACCAATGAATGTTCCACCGATAATGCTCTCTGGATTAGACCTTATCATCATCCAAGCACGGCTTCACGTCCAGGGCAAGACCGCGAGGAAAATTACCGAAGTAGCCGAGATTGCCGGTATGGAAGGAGACAAACCTCGTCTGAATGCAATTTGGAAGTTTGACCCGGCCACTAATGAAATTGTCGAGACCGGTATTCCTTCGAAGTTGCGAGAGACAATCTGTGATGCTGCAGGTATAAGTCCAGCTGAATTCGAACAACATGTTCAGCAGAGGATGCAGATATTGAAAGACTTGGTAAAACGTGACATCACCGATATTCAAACGGTGACAAAGGTCATTCAGGGCTTCTATTCATCACGCTGAGGGGTTTTCTGGACGCAGTGTTGAAAACATATGAAGGTGGAGGTGCAGGTATGCAAATCTCTCGCCGTCGCCCTCGCAGGGGATTCAACGAGGATCTGAGTGCGGTCAGCCCGGTCATCGCTACGGTGTTGTTATTGGCGATCACGGTGATGCTCACAAGCATGGTTTTCATCATGTTCCAAAGTTCATTCGATAATATCGAGAAATCGCCGCCGCAGGCTTCTCTCTCCACCCGCGCCCTCGATAATGGTTATCACGTGGTACGATTTTCCCACCTAGACCAGCACCTGGACCCGGATTATCTACAGTTCCAAATCATCTCTCCCAACGGCAGTTGTCCATATCCCAGTGCCTGCGATGGCATGGCATCTGATGCCGATGTGTACGGAAAAATCGGTTCAAATGTCACCTTCTTCGACCGCGATGCAGGCTTTACCGTCAGTGTGGGTGATTACTTCGTAATCGATAGTCGTGGCCTTGGCTCTGATACGGGAGAGTGGAAATTTCGTCTCTTCTATGGCTTGACAAATTCTGAAGTCGCCGAGGTATTGCTGCCGATGATTCCTGAGCCATGAGTTGAGGTCGAGCAGGATAATGGCTGATACCTCTGAGAGCAATTTCGATTTCGTCGTCCTGAGGCGGACAGGCTAGGATTCAAAGTGGGTATCTCCCCCCATCACTCCATAGACATGAGCAAGTCCATCACCGATACTCTTGGTCGGCCGTTGCGCGACCTGCGCATTTCTGTTACCGATAGATGCAATTTCCGCTGTCGGTATTGCATGCCGCGGGAAAAATTTGCCGCGGATTTTGAATTTCTGCGCCGCGAGATGCTACTATCCTTCGAAGAGATCAACCGTTGTGTTGCGGCGCTGTTGCCACTGGGGGTGGAGAAAGTCCGCATCACCGGTGGCGAGCCCTTATTGCGGCGTGACCTGGCAAATCTTGTGGCGATGTTATCCGACTATGGAATCGACCTGGCGCTGACTACTAACGGAGCACTGCTATCCAAATATGCTCTGGTCCTAGCCAAGGCTGGCCTCAATCGGGTGACGGTTTCGCTCGACGCGCTTGACGACGAGACTTTTCGTAGCATGAACGATATGAATGATAAGAAAATTTCACTACAGCAGATTCTCGATGGTATCGAATCTGCAACCAATTCCGGTCTTGAGGTGAAAATCAACTGTGTCGTGCGCGCCGGAGTGAACGAGCATGCCATTTTGCAACTGGTCGAGTATTTTCGCCACAGCCCGCACGTTCTTCGCTTCATCGAATTCATGGATGTCGGGATGACCAATGAGTGGCGTTGGGATGAGGTGGTCTCCAG
>DARQ01000089.1:7387-14145 GCA_002503395.1 Euryarchaeota archaeon UBA60
GGCGAGGTCGCCGAGCGCTATGTATTCGTTGATGGCGGCGGTGAAATCGGCATTATTTCATCGGTTAGTAAACCATTTTGTGGCGATTGTAGCAGAGCCCGTATTTCAGCTGATGGCAAGATTTACACCTGCCTTTTCGCCGCCAAAGGCCATGACCTCCGCGCCTTATTGCGCAGTGGCTCAAGCGATGAGGAGGTACGCGATTTCATGCGCGAGATCTGGCACCAGCGAGATGACCGATACTCTGAGATACGCGGCCTAGCCTCCACCTCTGGTGAAAAGGTCGAAATGTCCTATATCGGCGGCTGAGGTGTTCAACGTGAAGAACCTCGGCCGATGGCAGGCAAATGCGGGCAAGGGTCGGCAGGCCACCAGAGACGAGGTTCTGATAATCGAGCCAAACGAGTCAACGAGCGAGGTGGATTGGCGGTTGCCTCCTTCGAAGAGCCACTTGATCAGATTCGCACTCATCGCCGCACAAACCGAAGCACCGGTTCGACTGACCGGTACTGCAAGCGCTGGAGAAGATGCCCTGTCAATGGCCAGATGCCTCAGCCAAATGGGGGTGGATATCTCGCTCGATGATGATTCTTGGACCATCCGGGGGGTCGGGAAAGATGGCTTTACTCGGCCTAACGCTCTACTGAATTGTGGAAATAGCGGTACTACGTTTCGGTTGTTGACCGCGCTTTGTGCTCGCCTTCCTTTCACCGTAATGCTCGATGGCGACCGCAGTCTGCGCCGTCGTGGCGGCGATGCGCTGTGGTCAGCCCTTGAACAATGCGAGGTCGAATTATCGCATGGCCACGGTGCCGAAACCCTACCGTTGATGATGCGCGGGCGGTGGAATCCAAGGCTAATCGACCTCGATATTTCGCAATCAAGCCAACCTCTTTCGGCGTTACGCCTAGCCGCCCTCGCAGCACCACAGGAATTCACCTTGAGCCTGAGTGGCGCCGCGGTCTCGAGACGTCATTATGAACTGAGTGATACGCTGGCGCGCATGAGTGGTTCACCCGATGAGATAGCGCCAACCTATGGCGAAGTAGTTCTCCATCCATGGAATCCCACCCTGCCCGATGAGATTTTAATGCCGGGTGATGCCTCGCTTGCAGCCTTGGCAATGCTATTCTGCCAGACTCATAGTTCAGCAATAAAATTACTTAACTGGCCTAAGAAAGATGACTGTCTCGGCCATGAGATTATCGCTGAATTAGCACCGATGTTGGGCCTGCAGTGGAATAGAACTCAGGAGGGTGAGGGCGAAGTGGTCGAGATTTCATCATTACCAGATATCAGTGAATTTACAGAAATCAACCTGCGCGATGCCAATGACCTGATTACACCTCTGGCGGCAATTCTTGCCCTCGGGGAAGGTGGGGTCATCAGTGGCGCTGGACATGCCGTCCATAAGGAATCCAACCGTATCGAAAAGACTGCCGAAATGCTAGCACAATTCGCCATCTCAGTAATGCCCACCGGTGATGGACTTGAGATAAAGGGAGGGCAGATACCTCAATGCCCAGATGAGGTCGTGCTCACCCATGGCGACCATCGTCTACAGATGAGTGCGGTAATCCTAGCGTCGAAATGTGGCGGTGTAATACAAGGCCCGAGACTTCATCAAGTGAGTTTTCCCGAGTTTCTCACAATCATGAAAAACTCCGGTCTAGTATTCAATTCAAGGATTCTATCACTTGAATAAGTAATTGCTAACTAATAGGAACTAAAGAGTCCATCTTCATCCTTGAAGGATTTAAATTCAAGATTATTTCCGCACGGGTCGCTAAAGAACATCGTTGCCTGTTCACCGGTCTTACCACGATAGCGAATATGTGGCTCGATGATGAAATCAACACCTCGGTTTTCTAGTTCTTCGGCTAGAGCATGCCAGTGTTCCCATTCTAATACACAACCGAAATGACTGGTTGGAACCGACTTGTCATCGACGCTATTCCTAGAAATTTCCGGCATCTCGTCCACTTTGTGAGCAACGATTTGATGGCCAAACAGGTTCAGAACGCATGATGATTCTGATTCCCGGCCAACTACACAACCGAGAACCTCGACATACCATTGCCGAGCAGAGACGAGGTCAACGACGGGAAAGGCAAGGTGGAAAGGACGCAATTCACCACTCCAGTCAACTTTCCTATTCACCGAATCAGACACCGTCCTAGCCCACCGAGTTCACAAATACTGTTCATCCAATTACTCAGCCGTGGCGACCGAAATGCTGGTCGAGTTGATCGACTGGGATGCGCAGAGCGGTCGGGCGTCCATGAACACAGGCCCACGGATTGGGGATTCTGCGCATATCTTCTACCAGTCGTCGCATTTCCGCCAAGGTCAGTTTTTGATTGGCCTTCACCGCACCGCGGCAGGATTGCATGAAAGCGATGTAGTCCTGTCTTCGCTCAAGTGTCTCCAGCGGTGCTGAGTCGTCACCGAGATCTTGTAGTAAATCGTCGATGAATTGTCGCACTCGGCCCTCGGGCACCAGCGATGGTGCGGCGATGCAATGCCACTCTCCCTCAATTGATTCGAATTTGAAGCCAACCTCACCGAGTCGGTCTCGATGGGCGTGCAATCGCTCGGATTGCCGCACTTCCAGTTCTAATTTCAACGGGGTAATCCGGCTCTGCGGCTGCCAGGCAGACTCGGAATGGCGCAATCTCTCGTACCGAACTCTCTCGTGCAATGCGTGCTGGTCGATGAGAAGTAATTCCTCCTCGGCCTGCACCAGGATATAGGAATCGGCAAATTGCGCCAGTGGCTCCATCATCGGCAGGTCGTTTACAACCCCTTCAAGGCCTGGTTCATCGACCGGGCTGGTCGCATCATCACTTTGCGAATGGCGATGCAACTCCCGCTCCTGTGATGACAATGGAGGTGAAATCGCACCGATTCCCTGAGTTGTCAGCGATTGCTGTGATGCTGGCGAGACGCTGATTGGGCGAGGTTTGTCAATTTCTCCCACCTCTTCAGCCATTTGTCCCGACAAATCCAATTGCGTCGAGGCCGCCTCAACCCATCCGGGAAGTTTGGGTCGGCGCTTGCCGACAGAGGTGATTCTGGCTTGGCTGTCCATCTGGGTATCACTCGAAGTTGCCGAGATATCATCTAGGGCAACAGGTGGAATTGCTGCACTTTCCTGGGTGCTTTGCAAACTGCGCAATCCGGCGATCTCGCCGCCGGAATCGGGCTCGGTTGGTACCGTCGACAGGGTATGGGAAATCGCTCTTTCCAAACGCTCCAACACTCGCCAAGAATGGCGTAGTCGAACTTCCCTCTTGGTCGGATGGACGTTGACATCGACCTCTGCAGCAGGAAGGGTAAGATGGAGGATTGCAACCGGGTGGCGGCCGACCATCAGCCGGGTCTTGTAACCGCGCTTGATGGCGGAAATGAATGGCTGAGCCGCAACTGGGCGGCCATTGATGAGAATATGTATGTCGTCACCTTTGCCGCGGGTCACCTCAGGCGGTGAAATCCACCCTGACCAACGTTCAGTCCCCGGTGCCTCATCATCCAATAGAGGTGATTCCAAGGTCAGCATGCGGCTCGATTGGGCGCCGATAAGGTCGTACATGCGCTCGACAAAATCTTCGCTCGCCGGGCAGGAAAGCACTTGCCGCTCATCGGCGATGAGGCGAAAAGAGCACTCGGGGTGGGCTAGAGCATGTTGCACAACGACATCGACAATGCGCGTGGTTTCAGTCGCCGGGCGACGCTGAAAAGACAATCTAGCAGGTTGATTGTTGAAGATTCGTAACACACTTGCGGTGGTACCCTGAGGCATTCCGCACGCCTCGACATCGCCTTTTTTCCCATCTACTACGGTGATGCGTGCACCCTCTTCCCCCTCGGGCCGGCTCGACAATGACAACTCGCTGACCACTCCGATACTAGCCAAAGCCTCACCGCGGAATCCGAGGGTATGAATCTCTGCCAATTCAGTGTGTGAATGCAATTTGCTGGTGGCGTGGCGGTCGACTGCTTTGGCGAGATCTCCGCTCAGGATTCCATGACCATTGTCACGCACCTCCAAGCTGTCGAAGCCACCTTTCTGGATTTCAATTTCAATCTTGGTCGCTTTCGCATCCAATGAATTCTCAAGCAATTCCTTGACCACTTGCGCCGGGCGCTCGACCACCTCTCCGGCAGCGATATGACCGATGGTCACCTCATCGAGTTGCGAAATACGCGGAATCGCCATCATCTCATTCCCTCATCAAGTGATGCCGTGCCTGTAGGAGGTCACGTAGCTCATACAGGATGTCGAGTGCCTCACGTGGTGCCAACATATCCGGGTCGACCTGTTTGAGGCGATCCAGCGCCTTGCTCTCGTGCTCCGGCAATGCGACTGTGGAGGCGAGGTGTTCACTCTCCGCTTCGCCACCGACCGGCAACATGTAGCCGAATATACTGCGCTGGCCGATGTGGCGCGTTTGTGGCTGGCCCGATTCTCCAGCCCTGGCGCCTTCGGCCTGATGTTCGAGGAAGGTCAACAGGTCGAGGGCGCGCTCTACCACATCTTCCGGCAAGCCTGCCAAAGCCGCGACCTGAACGCCATAGGAATCATCACACGGCCCATCGGCAACGGTGTGCAGGAAGCGAAGTTCGTTGCCGGCATTTGCAACCTGTACATGGATATTGACCAATCCTGGGGTCTGCCCCTCAAGGCCGACCAACTGGTGATAATGAGTGGCGAACAGAGTTCGACAACCGATTCTCTTGGTAATGTCCTCAGACACTGCCCAGGCAATTGAAAGACCATCGAAGGTCGAGGTACCGCGTCCTATCTCATCGAGTAGAACCAGACTGGAACGTGAAGCACTTCGCAAGATGTGCGCCACTTCAATCATCTCCATCATGAAGGTCGAGCGACCACGGCGAATATCATCGCTGGCACCGACCCGGGTGAAGATCCGGTCGACCAAAGAAATCTTGGCTTTATCAGCTGGAATGAACGAGCCGGATTGCGCCAATATCGTCAGCAATGCAGTGGTGCGAAGATAGGTTGACTTACCGCCCATATTCGGTCCTGTCATCAGCAGAAAACGGCGCTTGGAAGAAAATGTCACCTGATTAGGGACAAATCCGGCTTGCCGTTCAAGTACCGGGTGGCGAGCACCAGCAAGTTCCAATCGCTCATCACCGGAAAATAACTGCGGCCGGGTCCAACCCTGCTGTCTGGCGGTATGAGCGAGACTGCAAATAACATCGATACACGACACCCTTTCGGCGATAGCCGCAAGAGTCATCGCGTGCTGTTTCACCGCATTACGCAATTCGCAGAACAATCGATATTCCATTTGATTGGCTTTGCTATCAGCATGGAGGATCACCTCCTCCCATTGGCGCAGGGCAGCGGTGACATAGCGAGTGGCATTGGTCATCTGCTGTTTTCTCTGGTATTCTTCGGGAACTTTACCAGAATGGGTATTGGTGACCTCGATATACCAGCCTATCTGGCGATTATATCTGACCTTGAGTGAGGGGATGCTGAGCCTGGCTCGCTCGGTCTGCTCAAATTCAGCGAGCCATGCCTCCCCCTCAGCGGTCTTGCTCAATAGTTCATCCAAATCTGAATTATAGCCGGGTTTGAACAATTTGCCCTCTTTTATTGACAACGGTTGCTCTTCTCGTAGGGCTTCTTGCAGGGTGAATCGTACCTCCTCCAACTGCGACAACCCACTAGCCAGTTCACCCAGCAGTTCATCCTGGCCCTGACACAGCAGAGCCTCAAGACCAGGCATTCGGTCGAGACAGGTGCCGATGGCGACCAAGTCTCGCCCATTTGCTCGGCCATAGGAAAGTTGCATCGAAAGCCGTTCCATATCACGCAGACCTTGGAGTGAACCACGCACCTCACGCAGTCGTCGCGAAGCGCGAACCAGATGCGCAACCGCATCTTGCCTAGCGCTGATTGTGGCGAGGTCTCGGAGTGGTCGAAGTAGCCATGACTTCAGCATCCTGCGTCCCATCGCAGTCTTTGTTGAATCTATAGAGTGAAGAAGTGAGCCCTCATATTCACCTGCTAAAGTAGAGGTTATTTCGAGATTTCGCAAGGTCGTCTGGTCGAGGAGCAAGCCATCATTCTCCTCGATGATTTCGACCTTGCGCAGGGGAATCGTGTCGGTGATGTGCAGACTGCACAGATAATCTGCTGCCAGTCCGGCGGCCTGCAGGGCCAATGGATTGCGATCGAGGTCAATATGGCCGAGGTCGGAGACATCGAGTTGTTTTCTCAGCGCCGCCAAGCGCGCTTTAGGCGGCACCTCGTGTTGCGAAATCGTCACTCCATCCAGTTGTGAAATCAATTGCCCGACAATCTCGTGCTCGGCTTCTCGGCGCGACAGTATCAATTCTTCAGGAGCGAGGCGGAGAACTTCATCGAGCAACCTCGTCCAACGGTCTTCTCCCGTGAATTCACTGGCGCTGACATTACCAGTCGATGAATCGATGCCGGCAAGTGCGATAACATCACCTTCAACCAGCAGACTCGCCAAGGTTGAGGTCTGGTCGGTGCCGATGAGTGATTCCTCGTACAGACTACCCGGAGTATACACACGGGTCACGACCCGCTCGAGCAATTTGGCTCCGGGCCGCAGACTCTCCTCCTGTTCACAGACCGTCACTTTGAAGCCCTTGGCAAGCATTTTACGCAAATGCGAATCCAATGAATGCCACGGGAATCCGGCCATCGGAATCGGGTCATCGGATTTCTTGTCGCGGCTGGTGAGCGTCAGTCC
>DARQ01000089.1:14291-18694 GCA_002503395.1 Euryarchaeota archaeon UBA60
CCGGTTTTCGCCATATTCCCCAACCTCTGAACACGGTATTAACTCGCGCTGGGTTAGAACGGGGGTGATGGCAGTCTTTCAACAATACTATACCAAAGGCCACTATATTTCGTTACGACGTTCGGCCTAGCCGCTTAGGAAACTTGCATTTTTTCTCTGATTGACCACAACATGACCACGAATATCGTACACGAGGCGAAGATGAATATCAGGCGGGCCAGATAATCAAGGCTGTAGAGGCTACTCGCCTCGGCCGGGTCATATTTCGCCCCTGCTGAACCTGAATCGTCCAAGCCGTGGAATTCGACGACATCGCCACGGGTGGCGCCAACATCGGCGGAAAAACCGTCCATCGTCGTCACCCTCACCGCCTCGGCTTGGTTACTACCACTCGAAATCGACTCAATCTGACCTGAACTGAAATCACCGGCGAGCCAGACATTGTCATCGCCGTCGAGAGCCGCAGTAGCAGCACCAGAGGTGCCGGAGACGACATTGAGATTATCATCCGCATCGATATTGATGACGTCGGCCAGCCCAACCACTGTGAAACCGGTATCATTTTGCCGCGCAACAATGGTATGATATTCTCTCTCGCCGATATGGCGCAAAGTGATTTCTGGGGCGAACGAGGTCGAGGTGCCGGATATCGAGCAGATTACTCCGCGGGCATTGTTTGAGACCGAATTCAGGCCGAACCAGCCGAAACCGGAAGAAAGAGCGCCACTTGAGGTTGCCGAAATTGTCCCCATCTGCTGACCCTCGGCAAAGAATTTTGCTGGAGAAACGATGTCGTTAGAAAAATAGCGCACACTCGATAACCATTCACCACCGCGGTCGCCGACGCTTCCATTGGCATCGCTGGAAGAAGTTTGGAATGACTGAATCAGGATATAGCCACTGACTCCGTCGACGCTCGATATGTCGACGACGCGCAAGCCGGTGGTCGTGGCATTCTGCCAATCGAGGCTCATTACCCCGAGAATGTCACAAGGACCTTGGCATCGAGCAATGGTTCCGTCATCGCCGGTGACCATCCAGCCATCGGAGATCCTCTCGACAGAACGGGGTGAGTCGAAGGCCAGGGTGGTGACTTGACCGGCCTGCCATTTCTGCACCGCGGTGCCATTCTGTGTATCGACGACCAGCACCGCCGTCGCCCCTTCCTCATCCCATGCGATATCGAGAATTCTGGTGTCTGAGTCGACCAATGTCGAACTTGAGAGCCCCGGCATTATCGCCGATTGTTGTATTAGCATAGCGACGACGATTACAACAGTGATGAAAACACCCATCGAGAGCCATTGATGGTCGCTCTCTTGTCGTAACCAATAACGTATCCTTGACATCAGGTCATCGCTGTACCCAGAGACCTCACCAGACTCTTTTACAACCTCTTCAACGACCTCTGCCAAGGCCTCTTCAGAGGATTCTCCGGGGGCATTCATACTCATGCTCTCAGGGTTGTCTCATCGGTTGGGGGTTGAAGTCTTTATCCCATGGAAACATGCACTTCCGCCCTACGGGCGCATCTCAGTTCAGCGAGCACCGTTAAATATAGCCGTCCGGTCGCCTTGCCGCGTAGTGGTTGTAATGGCACGTAAACCAGCGAAGATGTATCGCCGTCTGAAGGGACAGGCGTTCACCCGTCGAAAGTACATGGGCGGGGTCCCAAACAACCAAATCATCCGCTTTTTGACCGGCGATAGCCAAGCTGCTGAGACCGGTGGATTTGAACTCGTTCTCGAATTGAGCGCCGATGAGTCATGCCAGATTCGCCACACCGCTCTCGAGGCTAGCCGTATCATCTGCAACTCGACTATTCGTAAGGTTGCTGGAGAGAAAGGTTACGCACTTCGTATCCACACCTTCCCACACCATGTTCTGCGCGAGAATAAGCAGGCTACCGGGGCTGGTGCAGACCGCGTCTCACAGGGAATGCGTTGTGCCTTTGGCAAGAATGTCGGCACCGCAGCCAGGGTCAAGCACGGCCAGCGAGTTATTTCACTCCACTGTAATGCGAAGGACTTCTTGACCGCAAAGGATGCACTGCGCAAGGCAAAGATGAAGTTACCGACTCCTTGCACGGTTTCTTTGGTCAGAGGACACGAACTGGTCAAGGGTCTGGCTTGAACCAAGGCGGCGATACCATCGCCAGCGAAGACGAAAAAATTGCTTTGCTCAAACAGAGCATAGATGATGCGCCTCTCATCTGGAAGGGTGATTACCCCTATTTCATCCATCCTTTGACCGATGGCGTGCCGCGCCAGGAATCTGAACTATTGGCCGCCGCCAGAGATCTGGTGATGCAGAAGGTCGAGTGGCAAGGTATCGATGTCATCCTCGGCATCGAGGCTATGGGGCTACCTTTGGCCGCAGCGCTGAGTCTAGCCAGCGGCAAGCCTCTGGTAATCGGGCGAAAGCGCGGGTACGGCCTGCCGGGCGAATACGCAATCGACCAATCCACCGGCTATTCCAAGGGTGAGATTTACCTCAACGACATCGGGGTCGGTGAACGAATCCTACTGGTCGACGATGTCGTCAGCACCGGGGGAACTCTGGAACCGATCTTGCGTGCGATTTCAGCGCTCGGCGCAGTCGTTGCAGACTGCTGGGTCATCTTCGACAAGGACGACGGTATGCAGAGACTGCGTGACCTGTTCACCTGCCCCCTCAACAGCCTACTGAAAATTGCCATCATCGATGGCAAGACGGTGGTGATGGATTAACCTCGTAAAGAATTAGTTCAATAGAATGAACGTGGCCGCAATGGTTACGAGGGAGGCACTGAACATGGATATGGACCTTCACAACTTTGAACTCGACGAGCTCATCGAGAGAATCAAACAGGGTGACCACAGGCTGATTGCCCTACAGATTCCCGAAGGTCTGAAGATACAGGCGCTGGATTTGATGGACGAAATCGAGACCGAGACCGCTTCCAAGGTGGTTTTGGCTGCTGACCCTTGTTATGGGGCATGTGATCTCGTGCATGACAAAATGCGCATGATGGGGGTTGAAATGGTCGCTCATATGGGCCATAGCCAAATGAATATAGATTCTGGAATGCCGACTCAGTTCATTCCAGTAACCTATTCGGGAGACCCGGAATTAGAGCCGGTGCTACCATTCCTCCACGCTCACCGAGAGATTGCCCAAGGCCGCCTCGATAGTACGGTGACGGATGAAAATGAGTTGAGTGAGGAAGAAGCTCAGGAGCGCTTTCTCGATGCGGTCGGCCGCCTCGCCCCTCTGGCCGATGCCAAACTCGGGCTGGTCGGCTCGATTCAGCACCTCCACATGCTCGAGCAATTCAAAACCCGACTGGAAGAGGCTGGATTCAGGGTGACTATACCCATCGGAGGCGATAGGCTGACCCTGCCAGGTCAGGTATTAGGCTGCAATTATTCCGGAGACGACCCCACGGTCGGCCACTATCTATTCCTCGGCTCGGGTGATTTCCACCCGATTGGCCTGGTGCTCCACACCGGGAAGCCATTGGCGATGCTCGACCCATATACCGGCGATGCGAGCGAAATGTCGCGCTCTCGGATTGAGGGGATTCTACGGCAGAGATTCGGAATGATAATGGCTGTGCAGGAGAGTAAGTCATTCGGGATTCTTATCGGCGAGAAGCCGGGGCAGATGCGTCGCAGCCTCGCTCTACGCATGAAAAGGATGCTCGAGAAACATGGCAAGAAAGGCTACCTGCTCGCCCTTGAACACATCGGGCCCGAATTGATTGACTTCTATCCGGTCGATGCATTCGTAAATACCGCGTGCCCGCGTATCGCCATCGATGACGCGGTGAAATATGCTAAACCACTCATCACCCCATTTGAGTTAGAGGTCTCCCTGGGAGAGAAGAAGTGGGAGAATGGATATCAGTTCGACGAGATTCCTTGATTCCCAGAGAGGTGTCGGAGAACTGCCTTCATGGCTCTTTCCAATAGGCGTATGTTCAATAACGGTTGTCGTCCACCGTCCCCAGCCATGAGCGATTATCTCGACAGAATTGGCGCCGGACTGGTCATCGCCGATACCGAGCCATTCAACTTCGATTTCCTGCCACCAGAGTTGGTTATGCGAGACGAAGAAATGTCTCAGTTTGCAAAAATGATGAGTGCGGTGATAAGTCAAAACGGCAGTTCCACCGCTATTGTAACCGGCTTTGTAGGAACCGGAAAATCAGCGATGGTGAAGCGTTATTGTGAAGACGTGAAGCGTCGCTTCAGAGACCGCCGCAAGATTTGTTACGTAATCGTCAATTGCCGAAATTCTTCGACCAAACCCGAGGTTCTGAAGAACATCGTCCAGTTCCTCGACCCTCGCCACCCCTTCCGCGGACTCGGTAGTGGCGAGATTCTCTCCAGCGTACGCAAGATACTCAGGTCCTCAAGCGA
>DARQ01000089.1:18846-21610 GCA_002503395.1 Euryarchaeota archaeon UBA60
CCTGGACTTCCTCGAGACCGCGGTGATCTCTCGTTTCGGGCGCTCAAATCAACTGCGCTTAGAACGCTATGACGAAGCGGGATTGATGGCTATTGCCAAGCAACGTGCGGGTCTCGGTCTGGTTGATGGCTCGTACGATGATGGAATACTCAGGCTTGTCGCGCAGGCGGCGACTGATATCGCCGATGCCCGAGTGGTGATCGAATTACTTGAAGGGGCGGCCAAGCGTGCTGAATTGTCGGGGCGCTCGGTAATTGAGCCAAAAGATGTTCAGTCCGTCGCCAATCTCCAGCCAACCAATGTTGAGGGCATCGAAATAGATGACCTCCCCCCGCACTGCATGATGGTCTTGCTAGCGGTTTGCCGGCGCTTGAAAACGGTCAATGAAATCGCCACCGGCGATGTCGCAAGCCTCTACAAAGTCATCTGTGAGGAATTTGAGGTGGATGCCAAGGGACATACGACGCTTTGGAAACACCTGAAACGGCTTGAAGACCGTA
The DNA here is from genome assembly GCA_002503395.1 of Euryarchaeota archaeon UBA60. Taxonomy (GTDB): domain Archaea; phylum Thermoplasmatota; class Poseidoniia; order Poseidoniales; family Poseidoniaceae; genus UBA60. The sequence continues at coordinate 19,347 of DARQ01000089.1, forward strand.
GCATTCTGGTCGCTAGGTCTGCGTCGATTTCTCAGGGACGTGGAAGAACCCAATTCTTCTCTCTTCCGGCCGCCCTACCGACCAATATTGAGAAGCGCCTTGAGACCTTGATTCCAGCACGACTGCGACGGTGATGAGACCATTTCAAGTCGACCTCTCGGCCGGTGGGGCTAAATACGGGTCTCATGTCGCCGTGACGCTGAGGTTTAGAGATGGCTGAAGACAACACTTTCATCGCAGTAATCAACGATACCGATTCTACCAACAAGGGCAAGAGTTACTCATTGCCGATAGGGGGTTCGAATTACAATCAGTTCCTCGGCAAGAGAATCGGCGATACCATCGACGGGCTATTCGTCGGCGAGGGTGAAATCACCCTAGCCGGATACACCCTGAAAATCGCCGGTGGGTCGGATAAGACCGGCACCTCGATGCGTGGAGACTTGGATGGTGGCGCCCGCAAAGCCGTTCTGGTGACCGAGAGCACTGGATTCAAAGGCCACAAGTTGGTGCATAAGAACAGCAAGCGATACCGCTACAAACCCGATGGTCTGCGCAAGCGCCGATACTTCCGCGGCAATACTATTACCCAAGACATCCGACAAATCAATTTGAAAGTCGTTAAACACGGAAACAAGAGCCTATCCGACCTCCTCGGCGCTGGCTCTACTGGTGGGGATTGAAGCGGGATATCAGACTAGAGCGAGGTGATGAAAGGATGGCGAGGACACTTCCCCGTCAACCTGAAGTCAACATCGGTTTAGTAGGTCATGTCGACCATGGGAAGACCACCCTCACCCAAGCCCTCTCGGGGGTTTGGACCGACAAACACAGCGAAGAGCGAAAGCGTGGAATCAGTATCAAACTCGGCTATGCCGACACCGCTTTCTACAAGAGCGAAAATGGCGAATTCTATCCCACCGGCCGACGTCCGGATGGTGGAAAGGATATCGCCGGGGAATTACAGCGTGTGGTATCATTCGTCGATGCCCCCGGTCACGAGACGCTGATGGCGATAATGATTACCGGCGCCAGCATAATGGACGGCGCCATGTTGATGGTGGCGGCTAACGAGTCCTGCCCACAACCGCAGACCCGCGAGCACCTGATGGCTTTGGGAATCGCCGGAATTGAGAATATAGTAGTGGTACAGAATAAGATCGATCTGGTCAGCAAGGAAAGGGCACTGGAGTCGTTTCAAGAAATCAAGGAATTCCTGAGTGGCACAATTGCCAAAAACGCGCCGATTATCCCAGTTTCAGCTCACCACGATGTCAATCTGGATATTCTGATCGAAGCGATTGAAGTATTCATCCCGACCCCGCAGCGCTCAAAGGCTGAAAAAGCGGTCATGCATATCGCCCGCTCATTCGACATCAATCGCCCCGGGGCGCGCCCTGAACAGCTGCAGGGCGGCGTGATTGGTGGCAGTATTGTCTCTGGGACCTTCAATATCGGTGACGTTGTCGAAATCGGGCCAGGGCGAAAAATCGAGAAGAAAAAGAAGGTTAGTTACGAACCCATCAAGACCACGATCACCAGTATGCAGGGCGGCGGCAATAACCTTGAATCGATGCAGGCAGGCGGGCTCTGTGGTCTCGCTACACCTCTGGATCCAGCCGTTACCGCCTCAGATAATCTCTCGGGACAGGTACTTGCCAAGGTTGGCGAATTGCCGCCAGTACGTGAAATTATAGAAATCGAAATCAACCTTTTGGAAGAGATGGTCGGTAGTGATGAGGAGAAGCCGGATAAGGTCGCACCGCTGCGTAGCGGAGAGATGTTGATGGTCAATATCTCGACCGCCACCTCGGTCGGTGTGGTCTCAAATATCGGTGGCGGCAAAGCGACGTTGAATCTTCGACTACCAGTCGTTGCCGAAGATGGTGGAAGAATCAGCCTTTCTCGGCGCTCGGGAACCCGCTGGAGATTGATAGGATACGGAGTCATAATCTGATTTCTGAGTTGTTTCAGATGCAGAAAGTACTGGTGGATACCTGTGGCTGGGTCGCTATTGTCGAAGCCGGGCTACATCTGGACCAAGAATTATCGAATCTGGTCGGTACATTCGAGTTGGTGCTACTCAAGTCGGTTGAAGAGGAGTTGCAAGAAATACAGGCACAGCGTGCAGGTACGCTGCTTCTCGACCTGTTGGAGAAGAAATCCATTCAAGGAGAGCCACCCGCAGATGCAGGGAATCATACCGATGACCACCTCTTGGCGCTCGCAAAAGAAAATTCTTGGCCGGTGATTACCGTCGATAC
>DARQ01000089.1:21684-22425 GCA_002503395.1 Euryarchaeota archaeon UBA60
CAACGTCGACGCCTTAGAATGCTGAAATGAGGATTATCGACGCACTTCCCTCGGTCTTCCCTCAATCCAGTGCTCACATGTCGGCCTAAACCTTATCTCCCTATAGGTACGCGCGATTCACATGTCCGAAATCATAGCACATGGATTCGACCCCTATGAATTGATAGAATTGTTAGAACGTAGAGGGGTTTCCCACCCTGCTGCACTGGTATTGGTATGTTTGCTGGAAAGAGGACCGAACGATAGTTCAGGATTGCAGAACAGTTGTGGAATACGCCAACCTGAAGTCAGTATCGGGGTCGCCGAATTGAGGGGATTGGGAATCCTCGAAATCGAGGCGGTGCGTAGGAATGGAAGAGGCCGACCTCGGCATCTTTACTCATTGTGCGGTGGTATCGACGAGACCCTGGAACCGATATTGCTACGAGCGCGCAAGAAATTGGATAATCTGACCCTTCAAATAGGCAAACTAGAGGATATCGCGGCCAGTTTTTCGTGAGTTTCACGGCAAGGTGAATAATTCGTCATCACCGTGACCATTCAACAATCGTAATTTTACCGCCGCATCAATCCATGCATGGGCGTAATTTATTGCCGCGAATGAGCGTACGTAGTCGCCTTTTTCCTTGAAATGAGAGGCGTCGGCGGTATAATCATCAGCCATCCGCATCAGGATTGCTAATTGGCGGCCGGCGTCAGAATCTGACTCTACCAAAGGTGTTGACTTGGCGCGGGCACGGG
>DARQ01000106.1 GCA_002503395.1 Euryarchaeota archaeon UBA60
TAGTGGTGGTTTCATGCTAGAGACCGACCACATGGACGACCCTCGTCGCCCGGGTGCGGTATTAGGACCGAAGACAGTGCCCAAACGCACCCAGGCGCTGGTCGCGGCCGGTGTCGATGAAGAGGTACTGTACCGCACTCATGTTGAACTACCAAACTCGATTTACGGAATAGATTAGGCGAGGGCCTCTTTCTCACGAGCGCGAAACGTCTTCAAGTGATGGTGATTACCGATAAGTTGGTGGAGAAATGAGAAGGGCGTTGCTTGCGGCCGTAGTAGTCCTATTATCGTCGTTTTCCGTACCTGCTACATCGGCTCAAGTTTTACCAGAGGTGATACTGAACTGTGAACAAACCGACATCAACATCGATGTTTCCCCTAGCGGTGGCAGAACCGCTACTCTCAATTGTATCGCCGAGAATCCTTCATCCCTTACCGAAGATGTCGACATTTCTGTCGAAGTTGACATTGGAAATTCGTACCCAAGCTCGCTAACCATCCCTCCGAATGGAGAGACTGAATTCCAAGTGACCTTCATCGCTGATGCGAATGCCCAACCTATGAGCATGGTATTCAATATTACCGCTGAGGTGACCGCGGTTAACGGAATAATTTGGAGTTGGGCTTCTGCGGATGATGAATTCAGCGGCAATGTTCACATTCTCCCATTCCATTATATAGCACTCGACATGAATTCGATGACTCGTAATCTTGAAGCAGGTAAGGCCGATACGGTACTGGTGGAATTGACAAACCAAGGAAATGAAGCAGGAGAATTCAACGTGTTTCTGAACGAAGAGATGATCCTTGAAAATGCTGGATTCGTATGGGAACAATACTCGGCGACGGTCACTATTGACACCGACGAAACCGTTACCCTCTCTTTTAATTTCACCGCCCCATCACCCGAGGAGGCTACAGAATTCCAAATCGAATTCTGTGGCTACGCCAAATCCGATGCGACGAATGAGAAATGTGACAGTTTCAAACTCAATGTCGAAGCTGCACCAAAGGATGCCTTGGGAACAGTCGGCAGTGTCATCGGCATGGATGACGAAACGACAATGATGATGATCATCGGCGGGGGTGGTGGTCTAGGTCTGCTGCTGGTGATGATGGTTGTGCTCAAGGTAGGTAAGGCGAAGAAGAGACGAATCGCCTCGCTTCCTGCAGAAGATGATTTTGACGACGAGTTGGATGATTTCGACGACGACTTCGATGAACTAGATGACGAGGAACTTGATTTCGGCGACCTCTGAACTAATAATCGCCGTACTGCGAGACCGTACAACTGCGCTTCCAAGCCGATGTTATACCCCAACCCTCAAAGGGTGACCTCTTGGCTGGTCATCTGCCCCGTAGGGGCAGGTGTGCTAATGCTTGGTTTACAAGGTAAAGTGGCTTTTGTTTTTGGTGTGGCCAGCGAGGACAGTATCGCGTGGGCAATATGCGAGAAGTTGGCCGAGGCCGGAGTCACTCTCTATCTCGGCTTCCAGAAGCGCTTCATGAGCCGGGTCTTCCAATTGAAGGAGAAGTTGCCAGCGATTGCTGGACTGTATCCTCTCGATGTTGCCAGTGATGAACTGACGGCTGAATTCTTCGCCGCCTTTGCCGCCGAGAATTCCGGTGTGAAGGCGGATATTCTCATCCATGCAATCGGATTTGCGCCGCGGGAATGCTTCGACCGGCCGATAATTTTCGTTGAAGATGAGCAGATCAACACCGCCATGACGATTTCAGCCAACTCGCTCCAACGTTGTCTTCGCCACGCCTTACCGCATCTCAATCCCGGCTCGTCGACAATCACTCTGACCTATGCTGCCAGTACCCGTTACGTTCCTTCATATGGAATAATGAGCATGGCCAAGGCAGCACTTGAATGCTGGACGCGCGAGTTAGCGTGCCATCTGGGACCCGAAGGTCATCGAATCAATTCTATTTCCAGCGGCCCTATCCCTACCTTGGCCGCCGGCGGGATTCCCGGTTTCGATCGGATACTCGACCATGTAGCGGCCAATTCGCCACTGCGGCGAAATGTCAGTCAAGACGATGTTGCCGGAACCGCAGTGTGGTTGGCCAGTCATCTCTCCTCCGGGGTGACCGGGCAGTGTATTCACGTCGATGCCGGTTTTTCGATAACCATGGTGCCGGAAAGCATCATGGATTCATGAGGTGAGGCCAATTTCCAAGAATACCGATTCAACCGCTGACGGCCTTGAGCAAGGGCCGTTTGAGCCTATTGCCATCATCGGTTTGTCTTGCCTCCTTCCCGATTCTCCCGAGATTGACACTTTTTGGGATAACGTACTCAAGGCCAGGGTCTCGATTACCGAGGTCCCCAGTGACCGCTGGAAGCCCCAGGACTTCTACGACCCGAATGGTTCCCCCGGTTCGGTCGCCGAAAACAAGACCTATTCCAAGATTGGTGGTTTCGTTCGTGATTTTGAATTCGATTGGCGGCGCTGGAGAATACCACCCGGTTCATTGCCGCAAATCGATGTGACGCAATTATGGGCGGTTGCAGTGAGTGCTTCAGCATTGGAACACGCCGGATACGGCGAGGGTGGTAAGGAACTGAATCGTGCCTTGACCGGGGTTGTCTTCGCCAATGCGGTCGGTGGTGAGAACCGAGATACGGGTACTCTCCACGTTCACGTCGACCAAGCGATTCGCTACGCACAAGAGAGTGGAATGACAGATACCGAGTCATTCCGGGAGAAATGGACTGAGGGATTACCGAAGGTCGACGAGGATACCATGCCGGGCGAGTTGGCCAACGTCATTGCTGGCAGGGTGGCTAATCTGCTCGACTTACAGGGGCCGAATTACACCACCGATGCTGCCTGTGCCTCAAGCATGGCGGCTTTGGTCGACAGTTGCCGACAACTACAATCCCGCCAAGTCGATGTTGTCATCTGTGGCGCCAGCGACCGCTCGATGAACGCTAGCACATATGCTAAGTTCAGTGCCATCGGGGCGCTTTCAGCCACCCATTCAACCCCTTTCGATGCCGGGGCAAATGGTTTCGTGATGGGAGAGGGTGCCGGTGCCTTCGTGCTCAAGCGGCTCGGCGAGGCGATTGCCGAGGGCGATGAGGTATACGGAGTAATCCGCGGGGTCGGAGCGAGTAGTGATGGCCGTGGAAAGGGAATCGCTGCCCCAAGCCGTCGAGGTCAGCGCCAAGCCGTGGTCCGAGCCTATGCCCAAGCCGGCTACGATTCATCCAGCGTCGAGTTGGTCGAAGCGCATGGCACCTCGACCCGGGTCGGAGATGCGACCGAATTGGCTACTCTAGCCGAAGTCTTTGCCGACGTTCCATCCGGGGACAATGTCGCCGTGGGTTCAATCAAGAGTCAGATCGGCCATCTGAAAGCAGCCGCTGGAATCGCTGGCATGCTCAAATGCGTTCTCGCTCTGCATCACCGAACGATTCCTCCGAGTGCCGGATTCGTCAATCCCAACAATACCGTTGATTGGACAAAAAATCCATTCTTCGTTCCGACCCAACCCCGTGAATGGCCGCTACCCAAGAGCGGGGCACCCCGTCGTGCCGGCGTCTCCGCATTCGGTTTCGGTGGAACTAATTTTCACGTCGCTTTAGAAGCCTACGACCCCGAATTCCACCTCGCTCTGGCGACTCTCTGGGAGTCGAGTTATTCTGCTGCGATGGCCGCCCTCGGGACTGCGAGCAAGGCTGAGGAAGGCGACACAGAGTCGAACCGTGTACTGGCTGATACTGGTACCAGTTCTGCCGCCTCGATACTCGATGCCAACGCCAGGCCGAGCATGACCCACGAAGAGTTGAAGCGCATCGAAGGCAGTCTGCTATTGTTGAATGCCGCTGAAATCGGTGCTTTGGCGGCAAAACTCCAACAACTCAGCGAAATCCTGTCGGGTGGTGGACCTGGTTTCGATGACGATCCAGCGGGTCGTCGGCTGTCGATTGAACTACCTAGGGCGAGCAAGGGCTATTCAGCAACCGGGGTGCGGATGGCTTTGGTAGCCACCTCGTGGGCCGAGTTCGACAAACGTGTGGCACTCGCTTTACAAGCTATGGATGACCCGGAAAAATGGGGTTTTCTAGCCGCGCAAGGGGTGATGATTTCCGCCGAACCAGCCCTGTCTGAAGATGCCAGAATCGCCCATCTGTATCCAGGGCAGGGTAGCCAATATGTCGGAATGACGCTCGACCTTTCCAAGCGCTGGAGTGTGATTGGACGGGTATGGGAAATGTCGGATGAAACCATGGTCGAAGTCCTTGAGGGCGAGTCCTTATCCTCATTTGTATTGCGAGAAAATCTCTCTGAAGATGAGCAAAAGGAGGCCGAACACAAACTCAAGCAGACCGAGTATACCCAGCCGGCGATGCTCACCGCCGATCTGGCCATAGAGGGGGCACTGAATTCTCACGGTTACAGGCCGGACATGGTCGCTGGCCATTCCTTGGGTGAATATGCCGCACTGATGTCCTCGGGTATCCTGGCAATGGATGGCGCCTTGCGGGCCGCTGCCGCACGCGGTACCGAGATGGGAGCCGTGGTGATTGATGATGCCGGATTGATGGCCAGTGTCACTGCTCCATATGAGCGAGTCGCCGAGATTATCGAGAGTGTCGACGGATATGTGATAGCAGCGAATAAGAATTCTCCGAAGATGACGGTTATCGCCGGCGAGACCGCGCCGGTCAAACAGGCGATTTCAGAATTTGAAGCAGCAGGATTTACCTCGGTGATATTGCAGACCAGCCATGCTTTCCATAGCCGAATAGTCGCTCCTGCAAACGAACCATTGAAGAAATTTCTCAGCGGCTTGGAAATAAATTGGCCACAGATTCCGATTACCAGCAATGTCGACGGCGACTGGTATCCCAGCGCCACCACGGGCGTTGACGCAAAAGCAGCCATACTCGGTAAACTAGCGCCACAGATGGCCTCAGCGGTCGAGTGGACCAAGCAGATTGAGACGATGTATGCAGCCGGAGCCCGCCTTTTCGTCGAGGTCGGACCGAAACGAGCATTGACGGTCTTCTCCAGCCAGATTCTCGAAGATAAACCGCATTTGGCGGTGATGACAAATCATCCCAAACAAGGCGGGATCGCCTCGCTTCTACAGGCGATGGGAATGCTTGCGCTCGCCGGCCGGCCACCACAGTGGCCGAAACACGATTCGCCGGAACTCACTGAAGGATTCCGCGCCGGCCCGATTGAGGCACACCAGACCAGTGCAGTTGTGAGTAGCAGTGAATGGGAGGAATTGCGCATCAGGAGTCGCCCACTACCCTCAGGTGGCATGCCCGCCACCACCACCGCATCTCAAGTCCCTTCAACCGGCACTGCCGACGCCACCCCCCCGAGTGGTACCGCCAATGCTACGGCAAGTCCGACTCCAAGTGCTGAAGCGGCATCTCGTAACATCGAGCGCTGGGTTGCTGGTGAACTCTCGGCAATCTGTGGTTATCCAGCCCGTTTCTGTGAAGGTCAGGTCGAATTGAGAGGAGGATTGGGAATGAGCGATGCGCAGATTTCGACTCTGGTCGCAAATATTGCGGGAAAGGTGTCGACCGACACTGAAGTCGACGTAGCCTCAGCCCTTACCGCGGGCGACATCTCCCGATGGGTCACCACCGCCCCACAAGTTGCTCCCGCCACCACCATTCCCACGCCACCACCTTCAGATACATCCCTTGCTGCAACTCCTTCCACAGTTTCCTCAGGTGTACAATCCGGACAACAGGTAGTAACCTCTGCGACCTCATCTAGGCACAACAATCCCTATGTGGTCACTGGAATAAGTCTGGGTCTGCCCGGCGGAGAGCGGGTCTTCGACGATGACAACTTTGAGAAATTGGTGCGTGGCGAGACCTGTATCAGCAAGGTTTCTGATGAGTTCAAGCAGCGGATTCTCGACAAGAATATCGTCCGCCTGATAAAAGGTAGCGAAGGCCAAGCGAGAATGGAAACGGCGTCGGAGTTCGCCGATATTCCACAACTCGCTGGGCAGATGGCCGCATTCGATTTGACCGAAGAATTCGGTATCGATGCCAAAGTCGTCAGCGCTTGGGATATTTCTACTCAATTAGCGGTAGCCAGCGGTCTGCTCGCCCTGCGCGATGCGGCGATACCATTGACGCCCGAGGAGAAGGTCGGCAAGGGTGGACTACGCCTGATAACCAATTGGCAGATTCCAAGTGTGTACCGAGATAATACCGGAGTGGTATTCGCAAGTTGTTTCCCTGGAATCGCAAAGTTGACCGAGAAAGTGAAGAATAATGGCGACGATGGCGAAGGTCGTTTCGACCGTTCATTCCTGTTTCAGGTTCTCAATATGGGGCATTCACAATTCGCCCAGATGACCGGCATCCGAGGCCCGAATTCTACGATTAACCTTGCCTGTGCATCGACTGCCGCAGCCTTCAGCATCGCTGAAGATTGGCTCGATTGCGGCCGCGTCGAGCGGGTGGTGATCATCTCTGCTGACAATGTCACCGGCGAAGACCTGTGGGAATGGATCGGCGCAGGCTTCGCCGCCAGTGGAGCCGCTTCGACCTCAGATGTGGTCGAGGAAGCGGCTCTTCCTTTCGATGCCCGGCGTAATGGCATGATTCTCGGGATGGGGGCGGCGTCTTTCGTCGTCGAGCGTCGTAGCGACGCCGCCGAGCGGGGGGTACAGCCCTATGCCGAATTGCTGGGGGCGACACTGGCAAACTCCTCGTTCCACGGAACCCGTCTAGACGTAGCGCACGTCTCTGCCAGCGTCAACAATTTCGTTGGCCAGATGGAGACCAAGTGGGGGTTGAACCGCAATAGCATCGCCCCTCACACTTTCTTCATGAGTCATGAGACCTACACCCCAGCCAGAGGTGGCTCGGCGCAGGCTGAGGTAAAGGCACTACGCGATACATTCGGTGAGTCGACAAATAGTCTGGTCATCACCAATACCAAGGGTTTCACAGGTCATCCGATGGGAGTGGGTATCGAAGATGCGGTTCTCATCTATGCTCTTGCGACAGGTCGTGCACCACCGATTGCCAACCACCGAGAAGTCGACCCAGAACTGGGTGACCTCAATATCTCCAAGGGGGGATATTTTGCTGGAATGGAATATGGTCTGCGCTTCGCTGCTGGCTTCGGCAGCCAACTCGCGGTTACGATGTGGAAGAGGTGTGAAATCGAGGGTGAGAGAATCGATGGTCATCGCCTGATGGAGTGGAATCGCCAACTGGCCGGACGCGACGACCTAGAATTGAGAATTCTCGATAATAAATTAGTTGCGTATGTCGGTAGTGAAGAAAACCTTCACGGTGGCCTTCAGGGCGAGGCATTTCCCCTCACCTCCAATCTCGCTAAACCCGAACCAACTCCCGAACCGGCACCTCAGACACCCACCTCACCTACGGCACCCGTAGCACCCGAATCGGCGCCACAATCGGCCGCCGTAGAGCAACCTCCACCTGTCCATAGCGGCGATACATCAGAGATTGAGAGTTTAGTTGTCGAGGTGGTCGTCGAACACACCGGCTATCCCGCTGATTTCATCGAACTAGACCAGGATCTGGAAGGTGAATTGGGTATTGATACCGTCAAGCAGGCCGAGATAATGGGCGATATCCGTGCGAAGTTTTCCCTTCCAATCGACGAGGATTTTGTCCTATCCGAACATCCAACTCTCAATCACATGATTGCTTACATCGTCAAGATGAGTGTAGGTACAGAGCCTACTTCCGAGCCAGTCACGACGGCTTCAACAGAATCTATCCCGCATACTCCCGAACCTGAACCTGAGATTTTATCCTCAGAAAGCGAAGTAATATCCACGCCAGAACCTTCTGTTTCTACTGTGGAGGCCGATGCCACCGAAGCCACTGAAGCCCCCGTGATTCCAGAGATTCCAACTCAAACCAGCGATTCCGGCGATGTCGCAGATATAGTTCTCGATGTTGTCGTCGAACATACCGGATATCCCAAGGATTTTCTTGAATTAGACCAAGACCTCGAGGGAGAGTTGGGGATTGATACGGTCAAGCAAGCTGAGATAATGGGTGACATCCGAGCGAAATTCACCCTACCGCTAGATGAGGGATTCAGTCTGGCCGACCATCCGACGCTGAACCATTTCATTGCCTACATCAACAAATTTCAACCCGAATCAACCCCCTCGTCAGCCACATCCCCAATCCCTCCGCCAGCCGCGGAATCTGCCCTCGAACCTCCCGTTTCCCCTGTAGCCGCACCTGTAGAGCCACCCAGCGTAGAATCCTCCAGCGCAATGGCTGAACCCGCTCCTGCACAGGATTCCACGATTACCCAACCCCGGGCAGGTCTTCGTCGCTGGCAGGTTGAGGTAGAGGAGTGTGAGGGTTTTGTCGAGGAATTAGATTTGCGCGGGCGGCTCGTCGTGGTTACTGAAGATTGTTGGGGGCTGGCCGAGCTGGTCTGTAGTGAACTCGAGCGCCGCGGCGCTGGCGCTGTGCGCTTATCACTGGAATTATTGCACAAGAAATTCACCGAAGAGAATGATGGAGGTCGCCGCATCCTGCGGGCTGACCCTTCATCACCGGTTCAAATTGCCGAGGCGGCACAGGCGATATTGAACTCGGGAGACTTCGGAGGTATAATCCATCTCGCACCAACCCATCTGGCCGGCCATGAATGGTCGACCGGTGAAGCTGACACCACTGGAGCAGTGGCGATGCAGGGATTATTCGGATTACTCAAGCACTTTGACTCAGCATATTCACAAGGTGATGGCATCCTCGCCTCTCTTACCGCCCTCGATGGTCGCCATGGCAACAAGGGAGAACGTTTCAACAGTCTGGCGGCAGGTGCTTCCGGGGTGGTCAAGGCTTATGCGCACGAGCGTGGCAACATCCGTTGCCGGGCCTACGACGTTCACCCGGAAATGCTTCTTGAGGAGAGCGAGTTGGCGACGAGATTGGTCGACGACCTACTCGGTCGCGGCGGCGAGGTTGAAATCGGTTTGGATGTCGATGGACGTCGATGGGCACTGGCTCTCTTCGATGAGGCGCTCGAGAAACCGCGTAGTGGGTTGGCCGATGATGAGGTCTGGTTGGTATCAGGTGGCGGCTCGGGGGTTACCGCCTCATGTATCATCGGTCTGTGCCAGGCCAGTGCGAAGAGCGAGGCACACTTCGTCTTGTTAGGGCGAACCGAATTGCTGGAAGAGCCAGGCGATTGGTTGGCTTGGTCTGATGAGCAACTCGAACAGCGCAAGTTAGCACTGCGCGAGGAGTTGGTCGCCTCGACTGAGGTCGGCGAGGTCTCAATCGTCGTATGGAATAAAGCATGGAGCCCATATCTTCGCAGTCGCGATATCCACGCCACAATCGCCTCAATCAACGCTACCGGAAATAGTGCAGAATACTACTCCTGCGATGTTACCAATTCAGAAATACTCACCGCAATCGGCGAGGAAATCGGCTCCTCTAAGGGTCAGATCACCGCAATTGTCCACGGTGCCGGAATCGAGGATTCAAAATTGGTCGCCGATAAGGAATGGGATGTATTCGCCAATGTAGTTCGGGTCAAGGTCGATGGCTGGAGCGCCTTGATGGCGGCGGCCGTGGCTAGCGGTAGCGAAAATCTGCGCTCAGCCTGTGCTTTCACCAGCGTCGCCGGACGTTTTGGCAATGGAGGCCAGAGCGATTACACCGCCTCAAACAATGTCCTCGATGCCGAGATGGCACGTTTGAGCGCGGGCGGGGAAACCAGGGCCGTCGCCATCGCATGGACCGGCTGGCGCGATGTCGGGATGGCGACCAGAGGTTCGATTGAGGCAATCTTTGCCACCTCCGGAATCGAGACCCTACCGGTCGATGTGGGGGTTCGCATCTTCGTCGATGAGATGTTATGCGGTGGTAAGCGCCGAGTCGTGGCTTGTGGGGCGCTTGGGCAGATGGATATATTCGATAGTTTCCGCGCCCCGCCACTACGCCTACCAGGCAATGTCAGCGCGGCTTTGGATAATCCCGAACGTTTTCCCTTCGTCGACCGGCTACTCGCATTTGCACAGGGTAAGTCACTGACCGGAGAGTCAATCCTATCGGTCGAAGAAATGCCATTCTTGGCCGACCATACCATCGATGGCGTTCCATATCATCCTGGGGTGATGGCCTTGGAGATGTTCGCTGAGCATTCTCTGATGCTTTGCCCGGAGCATGCTCTTGCCGGTTTTGAGGCGGTGGAATTCGGTCTGCCAATCAAATTGATGAAGGGCGAGATGAAAGTTCGCACCGTGGTCGAGGTCAAACGAAGCGAAGGTGACCTGATCTGGCTTGAGGCGCACATTGAAAGTGACTTGGTCAACTCAAAGGGGCAGGTTCTGGGCCAACCCCGTATACACCACAAGGCTGAGGTCAGACTCGTGCACAAAGCCGACGACCTCACCGGTCATTTCGTCACAGAACTCGCCGCCTCTCCTCGGCTCGGGGTGCCTATGGCTGGTGAGTTGGAATTGCCGGCCTCGTTCATCTACGAGCGATATTTCCACGGCCCGAGATTCCAATCACATGGTGGTGTACTGCGGGGAGTCGGTGATGCCACCTCCCCCGGTTGCGATGGTATTGCGCTGATGCGTCACCAATTGCCGGCCAGCGACCAATGGTTGGTCGAGAGTCAAGGTGAGTCGGTACTTCTCGAGGCCTTGCCAATGCTGATTGAAGCCGGTTTCCAGAATGCCGGTCTGGTGGCGATGGAATCCGATGGCATCTCCTCACTACCGATTGGAATCGGTTGGTCATCTCTGCTCAGAGTTCCTGACCGAGGCGAGAACCTAAGACTACGCTCGATCTTGACCGGGAGAGAGGAAGATGGAATCACTACCCATGATGTATGCGTATTCGGTGATGATGATGCACCGGTCCTCACCCTCAAGGATTTGCGCTTGAAGGCAATGGGTGTGGTGCCCGAGGAGCAGAAGTTCACTTTGCCGCGCTAAGTGGGTTGCTGAGGGTTGATGTGGGTGGTATGGCGATGGTGTGGTCACCGAAGGGAGAGGTCGAATTTCTTTCCTCACCCTTTTCAGATAGCGCGGAATGGGCTCGTCCATCAACCTTGATCGGTCGCTTACCGATCCGTATCACCAAACCCGATGCAAGGCCGCCGACCAACCATGAATCACCTCATCTTTGTTCTCCACTAGAAGTATCACGGTTTTCCACCGCCAAACGATACGAAGAGCACCTTGCCGGGAGGTGGTTGGTGGGGGAATTACTCAAACACTGGGGAATTGAGATTGCCGGATTGGAAATCATCCGAGATGAGAATCGCGCCCCGTCACTATCTTGGCGGGCCGAGCCAGACTTCGCCAAATCTTTACCCAGTATCTCCATTGGCCATAGTGAAGGTTGGGCGATTGCCGCTTTGAGCGAGGCGAATTATCATGTTGGAATCGATGCTGAGCCGGGTAGCAGAGAAATTTCTTCCTCTGCATTTGTGATGATGGCCAGTGGCAATGAGTTGCAATACCTCAATGATTATCCCGAATCGGCCATATCGATATGGACCGCTAAAGAGGCGGTGCAGAAAGCCCTTCATCTCGGGATGCACCTGAATCCACGAAAAGTCAGCACGAAATGGCCGAACCCAATTGCTGACTTTGCGGTAATTATCCCAATTGGAAAGAACAAAATCCAATTGGAAACATGGCAGTACGATGACCTGAGGATTTCTTTGGCATTCGCAGCGAAGGCTGATTATTGAATAATAATGAAATGGCCTTCGGTTAGTTCCAGAGCGCACCATCTTCCCAAGGTAAGCCGACGGCGATACCCACGAATTCAAGAATCACGTAATTGAAGAATAGATAGGTGACCAATGAGGCAATAAGTACCAACAGTGCGGTGTTGATGATTCTGGTTCGCTGCTGTTTGGCTTCATCGAGAGTGCAGATTCCCTGACTACGAAAATGGAAGGTCAGTCCGGCGCCGATGAAGATGAGAGTAAAGCCATAGAGGATCGGTCGAAAAGGCCCCCAATACAGGGTGTCCGATAACGCCGCCGCGGTCGATACCGAAGCCAATCCGAACATTACCAATACCACGCTGGGCAGACAACACATACTGGCCAGGACTCCACTGCTCATGACCAGTTTCCACAGACTTTGGGAGCCCTCACCTGTTGCATCATCAGCCTCCCCTTGTTCTTCATCCACGTATACCCTCCAATGCTACTTGTTATTGAATGCTCGTTTGAACACCGAATCGGCTAAGAAGTATATCTGCGCGCAGTAGGAATATCAAGCGGATATAGTGAAGTGGTTATCACCTGAGGTTTCCAACCTCATATCGTGGGTTCAACTCCCGCTATCCGCACCAATAATCGCTTCGTTGCACTTTACCCTGCCGCCGTTCTTGTGCGGCGATTCGCCGCGCATCGTTCCAAACAAATACTGACGCGTTCTTTGTTGCGGAAAAATTTCTTCAATAATTAAATACAATGGATAGCGAGCAAACAGACCCACTGAAAGCCCTTCCAACAGGTAATTTCAGTTGAATGGGGTTTCGGATGACCCCCTTCCAACTCATCCGAGTTGGTTAGTTGCTGCTTCCAACTGGCTTGAGATTGAGGTTCACTCACGGTGGTCCCATTGGGGTGGCGGGGTCCTTCGACGTCCCATGAACAGGACAATGATGATAAGCACTGCTAAGATTGAAACAAGGCCAATGATTATTGTAGTCTTTGGATTAATCGAAGAACCAGCACTCGTCGAGGTGTTTTCACCATCATCTACTGGAGTTGT
>DARQ01000012.1:0-262 GCA_002503395.1 Euryarchaeota archaeon UBA60
ACAATCTATCTGCAGAGATGGAGGCACATCCGTTACAGGATGGGCGTCATCAGACCACTTTCGACATCACCGTCTACTCCCACCCTGATACCCTTGCAGACACCTTACAGGAAATCCCCATCAGGGTGCTGAATACTGAGACGGGACTGTATATTCTCGACTACGTGGTAACCGTACGCATCCAAGAACGGGTCGATATGATTGTCGAGGCCGAAGATGATGGTTTGGTATCTCTCTCTGTCTATGAGACCCCTTTCACCCG
>DARQ01000012.1:425-4095 GCA_002503395.1 Euryarchaeota archaeon UBA60
CATAAGGTGACGGTTTGGGTCAGTACCGACACCGGCCTCACTGCCTCTGCAGAAATTATTGCATCTATCAATGAAGACCACCAGTTGAGCGCTGTGGTCGACCCCTTGACCTATATCGTACCCGGAGAAACGGCTGAGGTGACCATCATGCTGGTGAACAGCGGTAATCTCGTCATGAATGTGGATCCAATAGTAACTATCGGTGATGGTTGGACGGTTAGCATCAACCCGACTTCGGTAACCTTGATGACCGGTCAATCGATGGATTTCACCGCTACGGTCACCGCGCCACCGTTGGATGGCACCGATTCCATGCAGGATGGCGATATGCATACCATTACCGTCGTTTTCGTTGATGGCGATGGTACAACCCGGGCGATAGGCACAGGAACTCTGGTTGTGTCGGCCATCTTTGACTTGGTAGCCACAGAATGGGATGAGACCGCTCAATTCATGTTTCAATCAAACCACCAGTATTCCCCGATGTTAACCAATACCGGAAATACTGACCTGCTGGTCGATCTGACCTACGAGATCACCAATCCTGCCGGCCAACCTTCAGTGATTTGGGAAGTGGATGGTGGGGCGCCGAGCGTAATTTCCCTGCCGCGCGGCTCAGCCATGGAAATCTCATTCTCGGTATCACAATGGGGACCAGATCCAAGCATCAACGATATCGCCTTCCTCAAACTCAGCATCGACCCTCAGGATATTAATGTCACCGGCTCAGCCAGTATCTCCAGTACTTTGGTGATGTCACGTCTGTTCAACCAGGTGGTGGAAATCGAAGCTTCTGAATTATCGAGTTCCAGCCCGATTTCACAGACCGTGGCTTGGAGCCATATCCCTGCAGGTGGCTCTACAGCGGCGGAATATAAGTTGGAATACTGTGGAGCGGAGAGAACGCGCCCCGTCGAGCCGGACTCTGATGACCAAGATTGGACATTTGAGATGACCGCCGCAACTGATACATTGGACATGGATGTGGCCGACACCGCCTGCACCGGCACCCGAATCACCTTGCCTTCTGCCGAAGCATATTATTTCAATAGCCTGACATTCAAGATTACTACGCCGGTCTGGCCGCATATCTATTCGGGAGATGGATGGGATATGACCTTCAGACTCTACCATCCTCTCGAGCATGATGATTATACCGTATATCACGAAGCGGTAATTACCTTCATCCTGAAAAATTCCGCCGAATTGAGCGTCAGCAACGTGAAATTGACTCTCTCAGAAAACCGCGATTATCTGATTGAAGGGACCTTGGATACAGGAAGCGTGATACTTCGCAACGAAGGAACGGCGATGGCACTACTGGTGACGGTGACCATGGATTGCGGGGATTATGTTTATGTCAAACCACGCCAAGAATATCCGATTCCAACCATGAATCCCATGGATGAGCAGACCCATACCTTCGACCTGACCCCCGACCGCTTGGATTGGTGGGATGACAGTTCCGAGGTTACTTGCACTGCCACTGTGGAATCAGAGTCGGCCGAGAATGACCTTGCAGACAATGTAGCCTCGAAATCCGGTACCGTCCAGTCGTGGTCACCCAATACTCTCTATGTATTCGTCGGCTTTGTGGCGATGATATTCGTATCCTTGGCCTGCCTGCGCCTCGGATTGCGCAATGAGAAGTTCAAACTCATGGCCTCCTATGCCGGGGCAATAACCCTTGGATTAGCCTTCCACATGAGCACTTGGGCCTGGTTTGGCCCGGTCATCACCTTCTTCGTGATAATGTGGATGATTGGTGTAGCGTGGCGCTCAGGCGATGAATTCCAACTGATTCACGAGGATTACCAACGGGCGCGACGAGGACAGAACACCATCTATAGAGAGCATCATGCCGAACTGCATGCTGTACGTAGACAACTTACATTCATCCTCTCCATGCCGATATTAGGTTACGCGGCAATCATCCTTGGCTTCCCCCCACAGATGGAGGTCGATGTCACCAACATGGTCACCCTGGTGGCGATGTTGATTATCCCGATGTATGTAATCCGACGAATGCTGAAGTGGATGGATGCAACCTATGCCGAACTATATGGTAACTTGACCGATACAGAAATTGCGCTCGATAGAATCGACCGTGAACTTTCTGACCCAGCCCGCCTTATTCGCCGGCTTGCCAGATATGGTTTGGATGATGAGGAAGATGGTGAGGGCGGTGCTGGGGAAGGCGAATCATCCGTCGATGGAACTGGATCACCATCCGGATTGCCGGTGCCATTGATGGCAGATGAAGGGGGTGCGACAGGTGCGTAATCTCGATGAAGTTTCCGAGGATGAGCTTGGTGAAGACCTACTAGATGAGGTTTCAGAGCAATCCACGGAGGAATCCGGGGGAGAAAATCTCATTGAAGGAGGTGACGGTGATGATCTAGGCTATGCTGATGATTCCGGCCTTGAAATGTCCGAGACGGAAATGTTCGATGCGGGCATGTCCGAGGGAGATTCCGCCGCCGATGAGATGGTAGGTGAAGACGACGAGCAGACCTACGGCGGCTATTCCGAAGAGGAGATTATGGCTGCTCGCGACGAGATGGAACAGATTACCCATGGTGTCGTCCAGGTCGAGGAGGCAGCTGCCGAAGGGGTAGATTACTGGTTGCATCTGGCTCGCCTGCAACTTGAGAGCCACCGTCTGTTCGGCGCCAAGCGCTCGGTCAGCAAGGCGCAGAAGGAATTGCAGGAATTGGGTGCCAGCGTGCTCGACTTACGCCGTTCTCTGGCTCTGATGCAGAAACTGATCTCTGCCAAACCGGGAACTACTGATGAGATAGAACTGGTCCTTAGGCGCCTGCGAAATGCCGCAGGAGCCGCTGAGATGGGTCATGTTGCATTGGCCGCCGAGCAGGTCGAATCGCTTATCGGCGATTTGGCTGGCGGTGACATGTCGACCCTCAATCCATTCCTGTTCCGCTCATTCTGGGTCGGCATCGAGACCCGCTGGCCGGCCGGTGGTGATACTGGTGTATTGATGCTGAGGATTCTCAATGATGGCGACCGCGACCTTCCGGCTATGCGTCTGGCGGCTCCGGCACCTCAATACTGGCGAGCCGAGCCTGAGAGCGTCGATTTGCCGACATTACCACCCGGCGCCTATATCCATCTGAAGTTCAATATCATCCCTGCCAGCGGATATGGAATGGATGTCGCACCTCTGTCGAGGAAATTATCGATACTTTCCGGCTATGCCGTGCGCCAGGGCAAGATACGTTGTACTGTGCGGTTGCAGAACCGCAGCATGGAACCACTTGGAAACATCATCGTTGTGCCATGGATGCCGCCGAGTTTCGTAGCACCAACAGTTCCACTGATTCAGAGACTAGCGCCGGATGAGGTGACCAATATCCACATCCCGATGGCGATAGAATACACAGCACCGGGAGGTGATGCATGACGCATCGAGCCTGATGCGCATAACATATTCCTATGAGGCGTAGGTGATACCCTCATATAATAGGAAAAACAGGAGGAAAAATAAGGTGAATAAAATGAAAAAAGAAAACGAAAACGCACGCGACTCAGTTGCGGCTATCGGCATTGGGGCGATGATTGTCTTCATCGCACTGGTCCTGGTTGCAGCCGTCGCGTCTGCAGTAATCATCCAGACGGGTGAGAAACTACAACAAAACGCACAGCAGACCGG
>DARQ01000124.1:0-8471 GCA_002503395.1 Euryarchaeota archaeon UBA60
ATCAGCAATGATGGCAATACCTTGGCGAATGTCGCGTTCGCTCTTGAGGAGATCCCACTGGGTTGGCAACTCTCAGTCGACGGGGTTGCGGCAGGGGCTGGAAATTCAAGTGGCGCGACGATGTCGATGATGATTGCTGCTGGTCAATCAATCGGCATCCCACTGCATTTGACCCCACCCACCGACTGGGATGGTAATTCTCTGAGGGTGACGATAGTCATTGATTTGAATGGGGTGGTGGAGATGGTCAACATCACCTTACAACAGGCGAACGTAAGTTGGGCGAATTCCCCTTATATCTCGGGAATTGACGGTGATGACCATGAATTGCAATTCCACGGCGAGCCAATCTCTGGTTCAGGCGACCTTGCCATCGAACAGCGCGACGGGCGCTGGTGGGTCACTATCCCTACAACCGGGGGGGAATATAGTGCGCAGATGAATACCGAGAACTCAAGTGAGTCTCTGGATTTCTTCATCAGTTCCTCTTCCTATCCATCCCGAGTTGTCGCTTGCACATTCAATTCCTTGCAGGTGAGTACGATTGGCTCTTCAGCCCATAACTTGAGCGCACCTTTGGCTAATTGTGTGGTGGCAAATGGCAGCAGTGACTTCCGGGCGACAATCACCATCACCACATCAGGTGGGCAGTTGGTGACCGGTATGCAGATTCATGTCTTAGCCGATATGATTGGCGAATTCAATTTGACCACAGCTGACTGGACCCCGGTAGTTGGAGTATGGACTCTGAACCTCGATGTGTATCAGAACTCGGGCTCGATTATTGAACACGAAGAAGTTATCATCACCATCCGCGCCGAGGGTTGGAATATCGGAATAAGTCTCTTCGATGAAATCGAACAAGGTGGCAATAGTGTACTCAGAATTGGCATCAGTCGGAGTAATTACCAGATAATGACCTCGCCGGATTGCCTCATATCCATCACCGAGGATGGTTCTGTAGAAGGCGCCAATGGTGGCGCCGCCAGCACCAATAATGGAGGTTGGTCAACCTCGGCCTTGATCGACGTCACCGCAGTCGGCTTTGCCCCTGAGATTCACCTCGACCGCCCCGGTGGATTAACCGGCGGGAGTAAATTAATCGCGACGATTTCCTGCGCCGCCCCTTGGGATGTGGATGATGATGCAAGCGACGACAGCGCCACATTGGTCCTGTCGGAACAAACCGACATCTCCGAAGCCGTGACCAGCTGGATATGGAGTGCTGGAGTAGCGGTCATACTAATTGGAATAATGTGGAAATTGAATCTCCTTTGGCCACAAGAAAAATCAACTATTGTGCGGAGTAGGAAGGAATCGCAGAAGAAGCCCGTGAGGGTGAGTTCCGAGCAAACCTCACAGTCAGGCAAGTCGAGGCAGGCAGCCCGAGGTGATCCGGGAGTCGAAGTTCAAATCGAGTCAACATCAGGAACTGAGAAACCGGATACTGTGACCAAAGGTCCCCCTGAGGACATGCTCACTGAACCGTCGATGGAAGCCGCACCCCCAACCAGTATCATGGCGAAATATCGAGCTGGGTCAAAGTCAGATGATGGCGATGATATCGATTCCAGAATCGACCGAATGCTCAACAGGAAAGAATTCGATTGAAGCGAAACCTCAAACGAGGTGGCCTTGCCATCGGGAGTCGAGGAGCATGAGTGAACTCGAGGAATGGATGGCGGCGACCGCACCATTCCACACCTTTGAGGCGTGTGATGCGACAAAACTTGAACTGATAATGACCATGTTAGCAGATGCTAAGACGGTACCCTCGACCTCACCGATGACCACATCCTCGTCAGGAAATACACAAGGGGATATGAAGAATCCCAGCAGCGCATTCAGGGCAATGATGGAGAATGATGAAATCGTTGCCAGACTGGAATCACAAGGGGTCACCTCACCTGAGAGTCGAGGTGAAATCGACTGGGATGATGCCACTTTGGCATGGCTCTGCTCACTCCCTGGCGATGGCGGCCTTCCAGAGCCGCTGGGCAATGATAAATCTCGTGAGCGAATGGGTCGCTTCCCTTGGGGAGATGGAAATCCACTATCCTATCTGTTGGAATACATCACTCCTTTCGATGCTGGGGAAGAAATACTTTCTCTCATCAGTGAATTAGCCCTTCGATTCTCTAGAGAAAATATCGGCCACGACAACTATCGCAAAGGAGCCGGAGGGATATGTATGCTGGGTTATCTCAGCGCAGATGAGGCAAGGGAATTACAGCAATTGCTCAGTAGGGGAAAATGGGCTGTAGGTAGTGATGAGGTCTTTGACGGAGGAGTTAGAGAGATTGCCAAATATCTGGTAATAGTTCTACGTCAGGCGTTCAGCCGGGGTAATGGAGTATTGCTGAGGGCGCATTCCTGACCGTATCACTGGGTGTTAGAATTCTTGCCCGGTCAAGCGGGTGAACATCGACGAATACAATTGTGCGGTCGCGTCGATGATTTCCTGTGGCAGTGCAGGAATTGGTGGCTCAGGAGTTCCATCCGCACGGGCGGCGTAAAGTTCGTCATGATGACCGCTTTCAAGGTAATGGCCGCGGACAAACTCCTTCGACAACTGGATGATTTCACCATTTGCATATGCTTCAGCATCCCACCATCGGTCTTCATCAAGAGTTCCAAACGAGTCAACGAGTACCGGCTTACGCCCTGGGCCAAGTGCGAATTCCTTCTTGCCGTCGACATGGATGAGACCGCTCTTATCGGCTTGGCGCTGAATCAATTCGTCGACCTTGACGACGACCTCGAGAATTGAATCGAGTTCATCTTCAGTGATGTTTGCAATCTCAAGTGCCTCTTTACGGTCGATCAGGCGGTCGAACTCCTCGAACTTGGTGGTCACCTCAAGACATGGCCGAGGCAATTTCACCCCCTCAACCAATTCCTCGCCGGGGCTGAATCCTAAATCCGCGGCGGATAGTTCGCCCTTCTGATAACGGCGCCAGCCTGAGCCTGCCAGATAATGGCGGCAAATAACTTCGAGTGGGACAAATACCCACTCACCATCTCGCGGCACGGTACCCGGTTCACGGTAGACCTCGACCTTGCGTACCAAGCAGCGGTCGGGGGCATTACGCTCGACGATATGAGTCTGGCAGATGCCCTCATCCTCGACCAATTTGAACCAGTGACAAGTGGTGCGATTAAGGCTCTCGCCCTTACGGGGAATCAAACTGGGGATAATCTGGTCGAAGACACTTATCTGGTCGGTATACCTGAATTCCAAGATATCGTCATCATCGGTTGACCAAACTTGTTTGACCTTGCCGGAGTAGAGCATTGCTCCCATGGCCTGCTGGCTTCACATAGCGCCCTTCAACATTGCCTAGGCAAAGGCTCTGGGCGTGCGAAGGAAATTGCTCGCCGGCGGCGCACCGCCGGGAGCAGAACTTCACTACTGCTCTCGCTCTCAATCACATCGATTGTTGTTCTGAGCCTCAGTCCTTACGACGGGCCAGAATCATCGCTGCACCAAGCATTGCGGTAATGGTGATCACACTGGTGAAGCCTGGTAGGCCGCCAATGTCCGAATCCTCGATTGCATCAGCAATACTCTCCACAGCTGTGAAGTGGATATTGAAGGTGCCACCAAAGTCGGTGGAACTCCAAGTCAGATTGATATCGATTGCACTGTTGACATTTTCTTCAGTGATATTGAACATTCCTTCAGCATAGATCACACCATCTTGAGCAGTACCACCCCATGTATCGGTTCCGTCAGTCACCGAGACGACTATGGCATCGGATTCTGCATCGTTGCAGGCCAGAATCACTGAGTAACTACCGACCGGCAGTGCAAGTGTGTACTCCCCATCGCTGGGCACCTCAAAGGAGACTGCCCCNNGCCCCCTGAAGTTGCACAGACCATGTACTTCCGGTTGTGAGGACCGCCCCACCGACGTGGTAGTAGATGTCGCAGACAGGAGTGGTGTCAACGACCGGTTCGGTGACCGGTCTGGTCCAAACAATCTCAGCATCTGTGGGTTCGGAGTTGCATTCGCCATCACCATCAGAATCAATATTGCTGACCAGCCATGTGCCGTCAGCCAGATTCTCTACAGCCCAGTCAGAGCTCGGATTGAAGGTAACACTTGTGGTTGACCACGGAGAGGCGCTGTCGATGGAGAGACTGACTGAGCATTCTTCGTCACCACCATCGGCATCGGTACTCTGATAGGTCAAGGTATGAGTATCAACGGTAGGGTCGAGAACCAAGCTGATGACATCGGTTGAGGTCATGGTGATGACTTCACCTTCAAGCACTCCTGATATCGTCTCAGGAGCAACATCGTTCATTGCTTCAATTTCAACACCGTCAAACTCGAATACCCCGTCATCCCCTCCACAAGGAATTTCAGTACCATCTTCAGCGTAACAGTCATCATCCTCAGAATCAAGCATCGTCGCCATGAAGGCGGCTAGTTCAGTGGCGCTGACACTACCATCGTTATCTCCAGCCGCGTCAATCATACCCCTGACATATTCACTGTTTTCCGCACTCAAGGTGCAGACCGCGGTGAACGTCAGGATGCCAGTAGCATCGGTCACTTCTTCGAAAAAGATACTGATACTATCGTCCCCTTCACAGTCAAAGTAATCTTCGTCGCCGCCTCCGCCGCCAATATCATCCAAATCAAAGAGATTGATTTCGACGGTGGTAGTTGAGCCGTTGGTGAATGTGTGCATGGTCGGCGTTCCATCTGCAGACATATCATAGCCAGCAAACATCCAGTGAACGCCGGATGAGTCCATGCATTCAAGGCCAGCGAAGACGATATATTCTCCTTCAGGGGCTGTGTCATCAACTACGTTGCCCGAAGTGCTGTGTTCGGTTCCCCAGGTGAGGTAATCAAATGGGTCATCTTGAAGCACCGTCCACATTGCAAAGTCGGCGGCAGTCACCAAACCAACCCCGCCCTCACACATCATGGTAGTGGCGTCATAGTCTGGTGACATGACATAGGTTGTTGCATCGAGTATCGCTTCTCCGTAAGTAAAGTCGGGTTCGGTATCTTCGCCTCCCATATAGTTGTCAATGAACCAATCCAATTCGTCAAGGTCCAACGCTCCATTTCCGTCATAGTCGGCATTATTGAAGCCATCCTCAAGGAAGTCCTCTTCTTCATCGGATAATGGTGATTCGCCGTTTTCATATTTGTGATAATTGATGGCATCGATGATTTCATCAAAAGTGAGATTACCACTACCATCTGCGTCGGCCATATACATAAACTCTTCAGCAGAAGGGGGGCCATCGTCGCCTCCATGACCTTCATCCTCTCCGTCAGGGCAATCCTCTGTGCCATCGTTAACTTGGTCTACCCAGACCTCGCTACCATCATGGCAGTCAAACCAATTAATCCTAACTCCAGCGGCATCAAATTGTTGCTCATCAGAACCATCGGTGCAGTCTTCATAACCATCGTTGACCCAGTCAAATGGAATCTCTTCACCATTGCCACAGACGAAGGTGGGGCCATCATCTTCGCTAACCATCAAATCGATGAAATATCCAAGTTCATCATAGTCTAACAATCCATCCCCATTGTAATCGGATTCATTGAACATATACGAAAACATAGCCTCTTCTTCACCTGTAAGAGGTGGGTAGCCAGAATCATTATTTAGTTCATTGATACCATCAATCAACTCTTCAAGACTGAGATTACCATCACCATCAGCGTCAAACATTGCCAGAAACCATTCTGCCGAGTCACCATCATCGTCGAAGTCGCTTGTTTCCAGAGCCTGTAAAGTGATGGAAACCAATTCAGCATAAGTCACGTTGTCTTCCAGAGTTATTTGAATCGGTGAGCCGGTAGCATCGACGTAGGTGCCGCCAAAGAAGGTGTAGTTATCACTCCCACTCTCCCAGCATTCGATACCTGCGATAACATACCAGTCTCCGGAAATTGCGTAGTCCACGTGGTGCTCTCCTGCCGAGTATACATCTGTGCCCCAGGATATGAGATATTCTTCATCATCCTCTCCCTCCAGATCCGACCAATTCCATGCATCAATGCCAGACTGGTTAAGAAGTGCTATCCCTCCGTCATCACATTCCCATGTCGTTTCGTCATAAGGACTGACAGGGTTGAGAGATACATTCATTATCGCATATCCATCTTCGAAATCCCAGCCGTCGTCACCATCGTATTCGTCATCGCCATCCGGGCAATCCTCATAGCCATCGTTGACCTGATCAATCCACACTTGGGTGGTGCCATCTTCACAATCATACCAGTTAATCTTTTCACCAGTGGTCGCATTATACTGTTGCTCATCAGCACCATCGGGGCAATCTTGATCACCATCGTTGACCCACTCAAATGGAATCTCGTCGCCGTTGCCACAGATGAAAAAGCGTTCATCACCGCCACCGTCATCTTCCATCATATCGATGAAATATTCAAGTTCGTCAAGGTCTAACACTCCATCCCCATTGTAATCGGCACTATTGAAGGCATCCTCAACGTGTCCCTCCTCTTCATTTGAAAGGGGTGGTTCACCGGATTCATTATTGTGGCTATTGATGCCATCAATGATTTCTTCAAGACTGAGATTGCCATCACCATCAGCGTCAAACATATCCATCAACTCTTGAGGAGAAGGGGGTCCTTCGCCGTGTTCAATAAGTGTGAAACTGACGTCGCCAACCGTTGTGCCGTTGGTCAAGTTTACTGTGGGTGGATTTTCATGGACATCTCCAAATTGACCACCAGCAGAGCGGGGTTCGCCCATATCATCCATACAGCCTAATCCTGCGGTAACTACCCATTCTCCTTCAGGTGCTTCAGCAGTATAATATGAGTCAGCACCAGTTAGTTCAATTCCCCAAGAACTGAAATCATGCGGGTCATTATCTCCAGATGCTAGGAAATTACTCCAATCATAAGGTGTGACTAGGGCAAGGCCACCAGTGCAGTTCCAAGTGGAATCCCACGCATCATCTTGCCAAGTCAGGATGCCGCCAAACATGGCGGTTCCATTCGGGACACTAGGTCCATGGTCATATTCCACAGTACTTATTTCTTCCAAGTTTTCTGTATTATTCATCAAAGGCGTCATTGCCATTACAACCATTGTAAGAGCAACCAGCGCCGCGGTCATTATCCTAGTATTCACTATTCCACCACTCCGCCACGATAAATGATGGTTGAAAAGAGTTCCGCCTGCGGAAATGACCCCAAATGCGGATAATGGTGGAAGTTATTCCTGCGGAAATGATACCAAATGTGGATTACTGCGAGGTTATCTCGACTAAATCAGCCCAAGGGCATCCTCGATTCGATTCAACTCTGGGCCGGTGGTATCGCTTCCGACATAAGCGCCTGAATTACTGGCGACCAGGCCAGCGCCGACAAAGGGAGAACCAAAGGATACGGTGCCGACCATCGGTTTGACTCCCAATACATCTTGAATCAACTCTACCTCAGTTTGGCCTACATCTGGGTGCAAGAGCACCCCGTGGTCATTGGCGATTCCCAGACTGCCGACCACATCATGGTCGGCGATAGTTGTGGAAGTAACATCGGTCTGAAGGACATCGGCCAGAATCTCCAATCCGAAGTCGGGGATTGCCGGACTAGCTACCGTCCCCTTCTCATTGACGAGTAACAGATTTCCGGCGGTATTGATGCCGCTTTCCAGCACCACCACATCGCCAAAAGAGGTCAGGACATCGAGGTCTTCCTGGGTCGCTAGATCGGCCACCGCCATCCCTTTTGAATTACCGGCCAACAAACTGCCGATTAATTGTGAGCCGCCGATTGAGATGCCGGCCATCTCGGCTTCTAGCGAGGCCTGAATCTCCTCGACCACTTTTGCTTCGAGTTCACGCGGGTGGAATACAACATTGCCGACACATGCAAGATAGACCCCTAATTGGTCACTACCAAACACGTCTCCGGTGGCTATCGGCATGTCATTCCCAACCTGTCCGCTGAGCCACTCATCTAAAGCCTATCCTACACTCAGCGAGTTGATTTTTGAAAATATTCAAACAGTGATACTGGGATGGAAAGTACGGGGAAGAGTCGAAGGGAAAGAAGAGGGGCACAGTGACTGCCGTTCCCGTTGGCTCTCGCACAACAGTACCAGGACAGACGCAGGAGGGCTTGACTTCCGGGTTCGGAATGAGACCGGGTAAACACCTCCGCTGTGACCGTGCACCCAACTTCCTTCGAATCGGAATTTGGTGACTACGTCACCGTCTTTGAGAGGTTAGCCTATTGGACAGAGGGTGCACACTGGTAGCATGCGGGTACAAGATGAAAAAGATGCTCGAACGATTAGTGCCGCGGGACTGAACACGTCGGCGAACCTTCGTGCTTACATCCGCGGTCTATCAAACTCGTCTTTTACGAGTGTTCTGAGATGCCTCGTCTTTGGGTAGGCTTCGAGCTTAGATGCTTTCAGCTCTTATCCTGTGGAGCGTGGCTACCCAGCATTGCCTT
>DARQ01000124.1:8566-8688 GCA_002503395.1 Euryarchaeota archaeon UBA60
TGCCTTGTCAGACAACTGGTAAACTAGTGGCTCCGAGCCCTCGTTCCTTTCGTACTAGAGGGCCCTTTCCATCAGGCATCTTATGCGATTCAACCACCAAGCAACAAACCTGTCTCACGACG
>DARQ01000111.1:0-1392 GCA_002503395.1 Euryarchaeota archaeon UBA60
CATCGAGATGATGACCCAGGTGACACCGAGAATCCGCATATTCGGGTTGGGAATCCAACGCTCGCCCAGCCATAGTCCCAGGCCAGCCAATAGGAGCAGCCCCAGGCCGCCGACCAGTGGGGGTAGAATCGTGCCGACCAGCCAACCAATCAGCGAAAAGACGACTATCATAGTCACCATCAACGACCAGTGCAGGCGTTTCTCGCCCTCGACCGCCAATTCGGTGATTGTATCCCGGTCCGGGGCGACGGCAATGGTGCCGTCGCGTAGTATTTCGCCGGCTCGACCGGTCGGGGTCGCATCATCCTGCGGGGCTTCAAATGGGTCGAGGAGGTTTCCCACCGCTTCATCGAAAGCGGCATCACCCGCGCCCGCTTCGGCAGCCGCCTCAGCGCTGACTTCGGCGCGAATTTCATCGGCTCGGACATCGGCGTCGCGGGCACCCTCGATGGCTGGGCCAATCATGAAGTCGGAGATATCCAAACCACCGCCAATATCGAATGCCCGCTGGCTGATGACTCGGTCTTTGCTGGAAGATGAATCGGGCTTCGGTTGCCCATCGCTTTCATCTCCCATGTTTACCGATGGTCACCCTTCGCACATCAAAGGCGCGCTGAGATGGTCATCTTTGAGGATGGTTTACAGCCGCAAGACACAAAGGCGAGAAGGATGGCCTCACCACATGGCAGTACCCGCATGTGAGGGTAGTGGGAAGCCCTCTGGGAGGGCATTAGCGGCTGTGGGTCTGTCTCCCACAGGAATAGTCCACTGGAATCTTTCAGCAAATGACCTGATTGACCTGGCCGTGGCAAGAGGCGAAGGGGTATTATCGGCTCACGGTGCCTTGGTCACCGAAACCGGCGACCGCACCGGGCGCTCGCCAAATGACAAGTTCATCGTCGACGAGGAACAGAGTTCACAGCACATCAACTGGGGTAAGGTCAACGTCTCTACCAGTAGAGAAGTTTACGAGAACTTGAAGGAGAAGGTCATCGCCTATCTCTCAAGCCAAGATTCGCTCTTTGTTCAGGACCTCTACTGTGGTGCCGATGCCGAGCATCGCCTACCGATTCGAGTGGTCTCACAGAATGCCTGGCACTCGGCTTTCGCCCGCAACATGTTCATTCGACCGAGTGAAGATGAACTGAATTCCCATCAGTATGATTTCATCGTCCTGCACGCCCCACACTTTGAGGCCGACCCCCAGGTCGACGGGGTGAACAGTAAGGTCTTCGTCATCGTCAACTATGCCGAGAAGACCGTACTCATAGGCGGTACCCGCTATGCGGGAGAAATCAAGAAGTCGATTTTCTCGGTGATGAATTACAATCTGCCACACAAATCGATGCTACCGATGCACTGCTCGGCAAATACCACCGGAGAGAATACCGC
>DARQ01000111.1:1541-3377 GCA_002503395.1 Euryarchaeota archaeon UBA60
AATGGGATTTTCAACTTTGAAGGAGGTTGCTATGCCAAGTTGGTTAATCTCAGCGAGGAGGATGAGCCGGAGATCTTCTCGACCACCCGTCGCTATGGCTCGGTATTGGAAAATATCATCATTGACGATAAGGGAATTCCCAACTTCTTCGATACCGCTTTGACCGAGAATACCCGCGGCTCCTATCCAATCGAATTCATCGACAACCGCACCGAAGATTCGCTCGGCGGACATCCTCAGAACGTCATCTTCCTAACCTGTGATGCCTTTGGCGTTCTGCCGCCGATCAGCCGCCTGACGCCGGCGCAGGCCGCGTACCACTTCATCTCCGGATATACCGCCAAGGTGGCGGGCACTGAAATCGGAGTTATCGAGCCGCAGGCCACCTTCTCGGCTTGCTTCGGCGAGCCGTTCATGCCGATGCATCCCGGGGTCTATGCCGACCTGCTTTCCGACAAGATGGAACAGCATGACTCGACCTGCTGGCTCATCAATACCGGATGGTCTGGGGGTGGATATGGAGTCGGCAAGAGAATGCGCATTCCTTGGACCAGAGCGATGTTGAATGCCGCCCTTGACGGTAGTTTGAACTCCGCCGAATTCATTGTTGACCAGCGTTTTGGTTTTGCGGTTCCGACCTCTTGTCCCGGGGTTCCGGATGAGGTCCTTATTCCCCGTAACACTTGGGCTGATAGCGCCGCTTACGATGCCAAGGCCGATGAGTTGGCAGTGATGTTCAAGGCTAACTTCGAGCGCTATTCAGCCGGTGTGAGCGAGGCAGTGAATACGGCCAGCCCGCAGCCGTCCAAGTGATCTCAGCAGAAAACTCGGTGCCGTAATCACTTCAGCGACGGGATTTTTTCAATTGTTTTATTCTATCTTTATGTGTCATTGGCGCTTCTTTAACTGGGTGATACTTGGCGTGTAATTCCTCCAGCGACGATCTATCGGTTGGTGGCATGCCGGTCTCCTTCTTCCACTTCTCGGTGCCAAATATCCGCTTGAAGATGGACTTTTTCTCCAACGTCCCATCTTTGACGAGTTCCTTTTCAACCTCTTGCCGTAACTTCATTTCGGTCCATAATCTCAAGTCTCGATTTTGTACTTCCATACTCAGTATTGTCATCACCACGACAATACTCGATGAGCGGGGAGCGGTCAGGTCAATCCCCGAGATGATGCCGCCACGCATCAGATGAATCGCCGCGATGCAACAGGCTGCGGATAATACCGCTGACATCAACATCGGTAAGCGGTCGCGTATATCCATGCGCGAGAAAAATGCGATGATGGCGATTATGCCGGCGCCTAGGTTGCCGAAATCCTGTTCGAAGTCGATAGAGAATATCGCCGCAAATACCCTTAAAACCATTAGCATTGCCAAGAATACTATCATCGAACCCATCATCCTGATTGTAGTTTTTGATAATTGGAAGGCCAAGAAGAAAAACAAACCCACACAGAGTAATACGAGTTCTCTTTCATCGATATATTCACCGACGAATGGTGCCAGCAATCCGCTGACGATATAGCCTATCAGACCGCCGACTCCACCAATCAGGAAAAATAGCCGCCGATATCCTTGGATGAATAGTAACACAGCGATGAGCATCAACCCCGCACCAGCCACTTTTCCACCAAATTCAAAGGCTTCCACAGGGACTTCTATATCGCCGAACATGAGTATCCGAGAGCGTGGCGATTCTTTGACTCTACCCCAGCGATGGCCTCAAACGGGACGGCTGTACCCCCTCGTATATGACCGACCTAGTGATGAAAACATCAGCCGGCGATATTTCGCTGAAATTGTATACCGATAAATGTCCGGAAACCACC
>DARQ01000111.1:3565-9667 GCA_002503395.1 Euryarchaeota archaeon UBA60
CACCGCGTGATAGAGGATTTCATGCTTCAAGGTGGATGTCCTCACTCATCCGACCCGAACTCTGCGCGCTCCGGAACCGGTGACCCGGGGTGGAAAATCCCATGTGAGTCCTCGGCTCTGGCGCTGAGTCATGACCGCCCAGGATTATTGTCGATGGCCAACGCCGGACCCAATACCGGTGGCTCGCAGTTCTTCCTGACCACAGTGGTATGCAACTGGCTCGATGGCAAGCATGCAATATTCGGTGAAGTCAGTGCTGGAATGGATGTGGTCAGATCTATCGAGAGTTGTGCCAAGCTCCCGGGTGACCGCCCAGCCACCCCTCAGCAGATTATCAGCCTCGGTAGAGTTTGAGGGATGTCAGTGCCGGTTCTGTTGATTCACGGCGGTGCCGGAGGTGATGGACCGTGGGGAGGTCCGACCAAATTGGACCCGGGGCGAATCGATTGCATGACGATAATCCTACAGGAGGTCGGAAGGGCTCTGGAAAGGGGCGAGATCAGTGCCTTGCAAGCGGTTACAATCGCGGTGCAGATAATGGAAGATGAGCCGCTCTTCAATGCCGGGCGAGGCTCGGTGCTAGATGCTCAGGGTGATATTTCGATGGATGCCTCGATAATGAACGGGCCAGATGGTGCCGCCGGAGCCTGCGCTGGCCTTAAGAATACCAAACACCCAATTGCTTTGGCAAGACATCTGCTCGATAATGGCTGGCCGGTGATAATGATTGGTGAGGGGGCCGAGGAAGTGGGACGCAAGGCCGGATTGGATATGGTTGAGAGTGATTGGTTGAAAACCGACTTGCGTCGGGCGCAATGGAGCAAATGGCAAGCAACCAAAGGCCGGCCCGGATCCACCGATGAGGATGATAATGCTCAGTCACCACTCCTCGACCATGATTCTGAAATTGAACGCGCCCCGGCTGGAACTGTCGGGGCTGTGGCACTCGATGTAGATGGTGAGATGGCGGCCGCCACCTCGAGCGGTGGGATGACCGGGAAACCCCCCGGCCGTATCGGTGATTCCTGCTTGATCGGCGCCGGCACCTGGGCTGACGGGCGGGTGGCAATTTCCTGTACCGGGATTGGCGAAGCCTACATCCGTACCGCCGCAGCAAGACGTTTTTCCGATCTGTACGAACTCACGGATATGACACTTGCAGATGTTGGTGACAGAGTGCTTGAAGAGGTTGCACCTCTTGGTGGGCGAGGGGGGTTGATTGCCCTTAATTCACACGGCGAGTTCATCCTTCCATTCCATACCACGTTGATGTATAGGGGAGTGTGGGCGAATGGCAGAATCACCACCGACATCGGCCCTGATTCGACCCGTGAAAAGGGAAAATCGTAAGGGCGAGGCGCCACCCCATAGGTAGTGAGGGAATCGGATGGCCGACGAGTATCGCACCGAGAAGGATAGCATGGGCGAGGTGGAGGTTGCCGCAGACCGCTACTATGGGGCGCAGACCGCACGCTCACTCATCAACTTCGACATTGGCGCGGATATCATGCCTAGTGCGATAATACGCGCCTTTGGAATTCTCAAGCAGGCGGCAGCTGAAGCCAATGTAACCCTAGGCCAGATCGATACTGAACGCGGCGGCCTGATACAGGAGGCGGCGCAAGAGGTAATCGAAGGCAAACTGGATGACCACTTCCCTCTGCGCATCTGGCAGACCGGAAGTGGTACTCAAACCAATATGAATGCCAACGAGGTCATCGCCAACCGAGCGATTGAATTCGCCGGCGGGGAATTGGGGAGTAATGACCCGATTCATCCCAACGATCACGTCAACCGTGGGCAATCATCCAATGATACATTCCCCACCGCCATGCATATCGCCGCAGCCGAGGAATTGGTCCACACCCTATTACCACAGGTGCGCCACCTACGAGATGCGCTGGCAGCCAAGGTAGAGAATTTCGCCGGCATCGTCAAAATCGGTCGTACTCACCTGATGGACGCGGTTCCGCTGACCTTGTCGCAGGAATTCAGCGGCTACGTGGCGATGCTCGATGCCAACCTGCGGCGAATTGAATTCTCGCTCACCGACATCTATGAATTAGCGCTCGGTGGCACCGCGGTCGGTACCGGCCTCAATACCCACGCAGAATTTGCTGATATGGTGGCCAAAGGAATCGCTGAACGCACAGAATTACCATTCACCAGTGCGGCCAATAAATTTGCTCAACTGGCGGCCCATGATGCAATCGTCGCCGCCTCCGGGTCGCTGAATACCTTGGCTGCCAGCCTGATGAAGATAGCCAACGATATTCGCTGGCTCGGCTCTGGCCCACGCTGTGGTTTCGGTGAGTTATCACTCCCGGCCAATGAGCCAGGCTCGTCGATAATGCCGGGGAAGGTCAATCCGACCCAAGCCGAAGCGATGACCATGGTCTGTTGCCAGGTAATGGGTAATCATACCGCCATCACCATCGGAGGAAGTCAAGGTAACTTTGAGTTGAATGTCTACAAACCGATGATGATTCACAACCTTCTTCACTCGTGCCGAATCCTTTCTGACTCTTGCCGGGCATTTACCGACCGTTGTGTGGTCGGACTTGAAGCAAACGAGGAAAATATCCGCTCCCACCTTGAGAATTCACTGATGCTGGTGACGGCGTTGAATAACCACATCGGTTATGATAAGGCCGCACAGATTGCCAAGCACGCCCACGAAAATGGTTTGACCCTGCGCCGTAGTGCTCTCGAATTGGGAATGTTGACAGAAGACCAGTTCGATGCCTGGGTCAAACCTGAGGACATGACTGGCCAATCTGATTAGACCGGTTCATCAGCCCCGACTGGCTACAGTGGTAAGTGGGTGATGGCTCTTTTGCAGAGGTTGACAAATGCCGACGCACGGCCGAATAGACTCGCTAACATATTAAGCGGAAGGCAATGGCCGTCAATTCACCTGTGAAAGCAGGATGGGAGAGCAGGTAGGGGGGTTTCTTCCGGTTGGGAATCGCCCCTCTACCTGCCTCCGCTGTGATGGTTGGCTCCAGTCCGAAGACCTTCGCTTCCCCATCGGGTGGCTCTTTCCACACCGAAGTGCTTCCTGAACCCATGAGATTCCGTCACCCCGAGGGGCTTCTTCATCCCATGTTTTGGGATTTGACCTGACCGAAGTCAGATCTCCTCCCGAACGGTTTCATTTTCCTACCGAAACAAGCCGAAGCTTGTCGTGCTCTGCGAGCAAGCCCGCTTTGCACCTGGTCGGTGGATTTTTTCCCCATTTCACCGGCGGATGCTTCTTCCCGAAGGAAGCCCTCTCCTCTCATCAACCTGGATTTGTTCAGACCGAAGTCTTCCCTCTTCCCCGCTGCGAGCGCAGGTCACCGAAGTTTCCTGTCCTCCTGTGGATGTTTGAGCTCTATGCCAGGCATATTCCTCTCCCATCTGCAAAGACGAATCTCTTCGCCTAAGTCCGGTCTCAGCCCGGTTTGGGCAACCGACCGGCAGTGGGCCTGAAGCTCCCCCTAAGGGTCACTTCACCACTCCATTGAAGCGGCAAAAGTTACGTGGGTGGCGGAGGTCTAAAAACCTTCCGAAAATAATGTCTGTTTCCAAGCGAAATCATACAAGTAAAGGGTTGTTTCCGGTGGAAATAGCGGCGGAGCGCCCACGAAAATAACATCTTATTCGCCGCGCAACCGGCGTAATTTTGCCATCATTTCACGACGCTTCTCGGCCGCAGTGATAAAATCACCAGCGCCTTCACCCTCAGCCTCGGTTTCTTCACCGCTTTTCTCACCATCGACAGCGACGGATAAACGCCGTTGGAATAACTCCAACTCGATGAGAAAGATATCGCCATTCTCGGTCGCTACAACCGAGAACTGCTCTGAAGTGGCAATGGCGGTTGGAGAACAATTAAATTTGAACTCGGCTATTTCGCTACCATCCAAAACGTTGCAGACCACTAGGCCGCCACCCATCGCCAATCGATATTGCAACCATGCAGTGGTCGATCCGGCTATGGTCATTCCAACAACAGCGTCGATTATCGGCCCCTCCAATTGTCTGCTCCAAGATTCTTCTCCAGTCTCTGTGAGTGCCTCAACAATTCCATTTTCCAATCCGAGAAGAAGTCCATCGGGGGTACAGGCAATGGTCTCAACCGGGTGCTCTCTGGTCGTTACCAGATTTGCTGAGGTGCCATTCCAGCGGCTGATCGAGCCATTTGCATGGCCATACATCTGACTGCTACGACCATCTACGCCACAAGTCACCGGACTCTCATCGCCTAATTCATTCCATTCCATATCACCATTTTCTGATACCAGTAGCAGTCCACCTCGTGGCCTGCCAAGGCCGAGCCTGAATTTGCCATCTTGTAGTGAAAGGTGCCAAGGGCGTTCAGAGAATCTTTGAACGTTGAGAATTTCGCCGCTGGTGGAGTCGATTCGCCAACACGCGCTTTCCATGAAATCACCGTGCTCTATATCGTATACCGAGGAGGTGACGAGAATGTGGTCATTACCGGAATCGAAAATAATCGAGTCGGCCGAACCTTCGGTCATAACCTGCCAATCAACCGAACCGTCGGCGCTGTTCACCCGCATCACAAAAAGCCCCGAGGTGAGGAAAATAGCGCCATCCCGACGCGCCATCTCTTGAATCCGGTCAGGTAATTGCACTGTCCATCTCTGCTCACCATCCACATGCCAGCAGGTCAGACGACCATCCCATCCTCCGGCATACAGGTGCTCATCGGCAAGATGGAGAGAGGAAGGGCGTTCCCCTAAATCCCGTACCATCCAGGCATAATCCTCGATTTGCATATCGGCCCTGAGCCGAGGGTATCCTTGCGAGCAATAAGGCCGACCCTCGTAAGTTCGTCAGCCCTCTCGCTTGGGAATGGCGAATGTCAAGCCGAATCCTAGCAAACCCAAAAAGCACGACGACCATAGGAAACCAACCGAAAAGAAGGATAATACTGAGGAGATGCGAAGATGGCTGCGCATTCCGCTGCGAAATCCGATAATTGCGAATATCAAGGAAAGAAATGATAGCCCTACGAATAGGAAGCCGAGCATCACATAGACTCCGACAGCCCCTGGGTCGAGCAGGGGCTGTTCCATCTCTTCAGGGCGATAATCTACTCTAGTCGAGGTGTTGCCGCTCTCCAAAAATGCTGCTTGGTGCTCGGCTTCACTAGGCATCGAGATTTCGATATGAGTAAACCCAACCGGCTCGAGAAGTAGCGGAGGGGGTGACAATAGCAGGCGGTGAACCATACCTCTGGATTCTCCGGAAGGGGCTGGGGAATAGACTTCGAGAGCGACCATTCCCGAGGAGAGGTTCTCCAACCGGAAACTCCCGTCCTCCAGCGTCAAGGTCTCGGCCGCCCAATTCTCTGTCGCCGCACTGGTGGTCGGCGTCATCGATATCAACACCGTATGGTTATTCGCCGGCAGACCATCGTAAGTGGTTACAACTCCGGTCAATACCGCCGAGCCATTCGGCGCACTCAAGCCCATCTTCCACACCCATTCGTGCGGCCGCACCAGACCAGCCTCGGGCTGAGTGTAGTCCCAACCATTGTACAACCCCGATGAGGCAGCAACGATGAGAATCAGTGCGAGGACGCGAGCGGCCGAGGATACCGGAATGTCCGAGGGCAGCAACAATTCCTTATGGCTGGTTGAAAAGATCAGCTCTTCCTCTTCAGGAAGACCTTGGAGTGGCTCTTCTGCCGCAGGTTCGGTGACCACTTCCTGGCCGGTGCCCTCCTCGTCGCTCACACCCAGCCGTGAGTGCCATCCACTTTCAACACAACCACTAGAGCGAAATGAGGCGGGGGGTGTGGCCAGCATATGGCCGATGACGTGCAGTGCAAGGTCACCATCACCAGAGACGGTGATTCGGCTACTCTCAAACTCCTCGCTCAGGCGGTGCCGAAACTAGAGGGGGTCTCCTTCACGCTGTCCAAGGGTCAACTTGAGATAACCATCGTCAGTGATGATGTTGGAGATATCCGCGCTCTTGGCGATAAGGTGCTGGCGGCATTGGGGCAGGCCGAAGACGATTTATCGATAGAAGACTAGTGCGTCTAAAACCGGGATTTTAACACGTTTTTCCCAAGAACATAGGGTA
>DARQ01000066.1:0-153 GCA_002503395.1 Euryarchaeota archaeon UBA60
CGCCAACCCTTGACCATCAATATCGATTCCGAGGTTCCTTCTGGTTCGGGGCTGGGCTCCTCAGCCGCCCTATCGGTGGCGATGGCCGCGGCACTACGCGCCAAACGCGGTCGCAGGGTGGCCGCCGACGGGTCGTGGCACGAGGGTTTTTCA
>DARQ01000066.1:319-10447 GCA_002503395.1 Euryarchaeota archaeon UBA60
AACGCCGCTCTCGATGGTGATGAACTGGCGCTTCTCGGCCATGCCATCGAGGCCGAGAGCCAAGGCGGGCGTGCCAGCCCCACCGATACCTCCGCCTCGAGTTACGGTGGCGCAGTGATGATTTCTGACCGCCGCGAGCAGAGTTTCGATTGGCAATGCTCGCGCCGACTCGTAACCCCTGAGGGCGAGAGACGGTGGGAAGTGCACAAGGTGAAGATGCCAGCCAATATCGATCAGGCTCGGCTGGTCATCGGCAACACCGGAGTGCATTCCAAGACCGCAACCGTGGTCGCCGATGTCGCCGCACAACTGAAGGAAAATCCGGAGCGTATGCTGGAGATCAAAACGATTGGTGATTTAGCCCGGCGCGGGGCCTCTGCGCTACGTTCAGGTGAACTTGAGGAATTAGGCCGATGTATGTCGGAAAACCACCTACTACTGCGCGGACTGGGAGTTTCTTGTCCGGAGTTGGAAACTCTGATTCAAGCCGCGGCCGCAACCAGTCTCGGGGTCAAACTCACCGGCGCCGGTCGCGGCGGTTGTATGGTCGCCCTTACAATGGAGCCTACACTGACCTGCGGAGCGATAGAATTGGCCGGAGGAAGGGCGTATATTTCCAAAATCGGCTGCCAAGGTGCAAAGATTGATGAAGAAAGTGGTAACTGAGAGGCTGATTATCATGATTTATGTTAACTCATGCCGGTCTTGCCTTTATATAGGGGTATAAAAACCGAATGTCATGTCTAAGACTGATGAAGAGCGCTTGACCGTAGTGAACGTAGTAGCCAGTACCCGAGTGGCTGAAGAACTCGATCTTCCCGACATCGCAATCCAGTTGAATTGCGAATATGAACCAGAACAATTCCCCGGTGTGGTATACCGTGTTACCGACCCGAAGTTGGCGATTCTGATGTTCCGTAGTGGCCGGGCTGTCTGTACCGGTGGCAAGAACGAGGACAACATCCACACCGGCATCGCCCGGATGACCGCCGACCTAAATCGAGCCGGAATCGAGACCTGGGATTTGAAGGATGTCGAGATTGAGGTGCAGAACATGGTCGCCACCTATGCTCTCCACTACCCCGAGGACTACCCGGGAAATGACAAGTGGACCGACGAGCCACTGGCCGGACAACCTCGCAAGTTGAACCTCAACAACCTGACCTTCCACCTACCCTTCGACAAGGTGGAGTATGAGCCGGAACAATTCCCCGGTCTTATCTACCGCTTGGACCATCCCAAGGTCGTCTGCCTGATTTTCGGCAGCGGTAAGATGGTGATCACCGGTGCTCGTCACAAAGACGAGATTCTTGAAGCGGTGCAGATCATCAAGGATGAACTAGCAGATCTCATCTAGAAGGTGGACGATTACTATTCAAAAGATGCGACCCATAGGGTCGCATGATGCGGACGAGAGCAATCGTCGTTTTGCTGATGCTCCTAATGTCGGGTTGGTTCGCTTT
Source organism: Euryarchaeota archaeon UBA60 (assembly GCA_002503395.1). Taxonomy (GTDB): domain Archaea; phylum Thermoplasmatota; class Poseidoniia; order Poseidoniales; family Poseidoniaceae; genus UBA60. The sequence goes on from DARQ01000066.1 coordinate 1,783, forward strand.
CTTGGTTGAGTCGCAATCCCTTTCGTCGACCGAAGAGTCCTTTGCAGCAGAGCGCATTATTACTGTAGCCGACATTTCCGAATGGCGGGTGAACGACCGCTGGGTCTACGCAGGAAGTTTCGACCCACAAGGCCTCATCTCACAAAGTGGAGTAAGTGCCAACATAGGAATCATCACCGGTGACAGCACCAATACGGTTACTGAAATCCTTACCATGTCCATCGAGAACCAATCGACTCTGGTCTACAAAGTAGTAGTAAGTGCAGATTTCGACAAGAGTGGTATCACCTTGGATGGCTATAACGGCGATTTGGAAATCGATTATGATGCGGTCGAGTACTGGCGCGCCAGCGATTTGGGATTGATTCGGCGCGACCTAGGCCTAGTGGTGAAATTCGATGCCTTCGGATTCATCAACATCGATGTCGCCGATGTAACCATCTCAACTAGTCATGCCCCCCCTCAGGAAGGTTATGATTTCCCATTGCGAAACGGAGAGACTTGGCTCTCCGATTCAACCACCGACGTGGTTTGGGCGGGTAGTTCGGATTATATTGACCCTCTGCCAGCAGATACATCGACCGCGACTACCGATTACTTCGAGGTCACCAATTCCGGCACCCCGATAAATGCCCAGGGACAGGGGATACCCTACACCGGGTGCAGTGATTCCTTTGAGGTGACTTCCTACAATGTTAATGGATTGGTGGACGGATACAATTGGTTCTGCCCCGCAGCTCGCTCATATGCTTGGATACATACCGAGGACAGCATCGGATTGACCATTGATTTCCGGCTTAAATCATACTCTCCAGCCGCCTCTACCGGAGTCGTAGCCAACTCCGACCCGGGTCAGCGTGATGTTGCAATAAATGTCGAATTGAAGAATCCACTCACCGCTCTGAATGCGACTCAGGAAGCATGGGTCAACATCACCGACAGCAGTGGCTCACCATTGTCCGGTGAATCCGTGGAATTACGCCACGAACGGGAAGGAATTGCGCTGACCGGTACCACCTCGGCAAATGGCTCAGTCTGGTTTGAATTCGATTCGGGAGATGCATTCGACCCGTCGCCGACCACATATGACTGGGCCAGTCACGGAATCGTAGCATGGCAATCATCAGACGGCAGGCTCGGCGTTACAACCATGACCTTGGATGATAATCTGGTAGGACTTGATCTGGTCGCCATGACCGACCGTGTCTCAATCGTCAGAAATCGTAGCGGTGAAGTTCGCCCACTCAACGAGATATCAGGATACAATGTTCTACCTGGCGACAATCTGTCATTTGAGTTGCCGGTGATGAATCGTGGCATCATCCTCAGCACCCCGACCACGGTTGAGGTGCAACAGCCGGATGGTCAACTCATCTCGTTCAATGTTCCAGCACTTTCCACATATGAGGAGTTCCGGGTCGGATTTGAGTGGAGCGTGCCCAGCGATTCGACCATCGGCGATGTGATAATCACCTACGAGGTCGACCCCAACCTGATTAATTCCGCTGATGCCGACCCCAGCAATAACATCGGTGATATTTCGGTATTCGTCGGCACCTTACCCGAGGTTGTCATCAGTGCTTTTGCGCCAATATATTCGATGAGTGATTTGAATTTCAATGCCGACCAATCATTCGACTTGGATGGAGGAGATGTCTCCTGTGTATTCAATGTGGAATACGAATTAGAAGAGGAATTGAAGTGGCAGAGCATCGAATCTCCCGATTGCCATACCAACCTGTCTTGGGTAGATGACGGTATCTTCGAAGTCATCGTCACCGTCATCGACGAAGAGCAGGACCGTGCCTCATCAAGTGTCGAGGTGACGGTGCTCAATCGGCCTGCGACGGTCATTATCAGCAGTCTGTTGACCGAGACTCCTGCACTCTCGATGGTGACGATGGAGGTGTTCGCCAACGATACCGATTCCGAAGATGACTGGCCTGGCTTAGTCGACATCTACTGGCCGACAGCCAATTGCCTCGAGGGCTATTTCACCCGCACCTGCACCACGACCTCAAATGTTGAAGGGCTGAAATCATTCACTGCAATCGGCACCGATGATGATGGGGAATTAACTCATGCAATGTGGAATATAACTTTCACCAATGCTATCCCAAAAGATGTCAATGTGACCCTTTGGTCTGCACTGGGGCAGGGAATCGAAGCTGACCAACAAGGAACTTTCCAAGTCCTTGAAGACGATGTGATGTGGTTGCGCGCCGAGGCTGTCGACAGCCTCGATGACCTGTCGACACTGGAATGGCGCTGGCGTCCCGACGACCAGAATACGACATGGTTCGTACGCACCGAAGGCGACACGTCGGCTATCGAGGTGGCTTGGCCAAGGTCGGGGCGCAATATCGTTCGCCTCGAGGTAGTCGATAACGACGGCGCCAGTTCGGGCTTCATTGAAACCTGGGTGCAGGTCGAGAATGTCGCACCCGTGATTGACGGTCTGCCGACATCACTGCCGGTAGCAGAGTCGCAAAGTGTCCAACTCACCGGTCGATATCACGATACCGCCAGCGATAACCAGACCTTGATCGCGTGCTGGGATGTCGACCCCGGCAGAAATCAGGATGGCGTCGGTTCGGCTGATGATGACTGCGATGTATTCGGCGATACTTTGGTATGGGCATGGGACCAAGATGGGATTCATCAGGTCATATTCCACGTCACCGATAACGACGGAGCACGGGCCTATCGAACCACCAATATCACCGTTGTCAATCAACCACCTCGCCCGACCATCAAAGTCTGTTCTGCCAGTGCCGGAAGCGCCTGCGAACTGACGGTTTCACGAATCTTGGATTCGGCCGCCGACCTGCCCCATCTCACCTATACTTGGGATATCGATGCCAGCATCGACAGCGATGGCGATGGCGATGCCACCAATGATGCCGACCATGTCGGGCGTACGGTGAATCAAACATGGGAATTGCCAGGCTCCTACGAGGTTACGGTGCGGGTTCTCGATGAAGACGTTTCTAGACCAGGCACCGCATCGGTGATTGTCGAGGTCTCATCATCACAAGGAGGACTCATCGGCGACGTAATCGGCTCGGTAATCGGTGAAGAAGCAGGGGTGATGACCAAGATTCTCGTCCTGTTCCTGATTGGGCTGGTCGGCATTGTCACCTATCGGACTCTCTCCGGAAAATCCAAACTCCCGGATGAGGAAAGCGCCCCATGGGATGAGCCGCCACCTGACATGATGAGCGATGATGTCTCCCCCCAGATGCTGGACCTGACCTTTCCAGCAGCCGCCAGCCCGGTAATCGGTGCAGGAATATCGACTTCCACAGTCGCCACCACCGACCCATCTAGCATTGCCGGAACGGCAATCACTGATTTTGCCGTCGCCGCACATGCACCTCCGGTTCCTGCCACCGGCCTGCCGCAGGGTTGGACGATGGAGCAATGGAAGTATTACGGTAAGTCCTGGTTAGAAGATAATGCCGCTCAGACAGGCATCGCTGATGATGGAGAATTGGACATTTAACCCAAATATTTTGAAAATCAACCAACGAAGGTTTTGAAGTCCTCGACCCACCTCGGGTTGTTGATGGAGCGTTTGCCATTCTCGGCTTTTGCAGTCCTCGCACTGTTGATTCTCTCGTCATATTCAGCGCTTTTTTCCGACGAGGGGTTACCGATTCCAGATTTGGAAGAGTCGCAAAACGATGGTATTATTTTGAGTTCTGTGGCTAGAAGTAGTACCACCTCTGTCGATATCTCTCCTTGGAGAATCGGTGATAAGTGGGTGTACGAAACTACCTTTGACGTAGCAGGACTGATAGCTTCGGCAAATATTAGCGGTGCAAGTGTTAATACATTGACAGGTGAAACCGATGTAGAGGTTGAAGATGTCATTTTCATGGATTTGGAAGGCATTCAGACTCTGGCATATCAGGTGAAGTCTGAGGGAGATTTCTCTACAGGTAACAATGGTGCCTACCTTGAAGGGTACAACGGCAGGGTCGATATGGAATATGAGGCTTATGATTTAATCCGGGTCAGTGATTTGGCAACTATTTACAGCAACTTCAGCGTCGATGTCGAGTTTCTTCCGCTCAACTTGGGTTTCCTTGCACAGGACATTGGATTAGTACAAATTTCAAATTACTATGAGCCCCCACATGAAGGTTACGATTTCCCTATGATTATGGGAGATACTTGGAACAACTCTTACTATTCTGAAACCATCATTACAGGGGAGTCGGACTATTTCGATTTAGACGGATATAACACCAGTGAAAATGGAACAACAACTCACCAAGTCACTCAGCAAGGAAATCCCTCCAATAGTACGAAAAGCATTCAATACACCGGTTGTGGAACATCATTGAAAATCAATGCCTGGAATGAATCGGGAGATCCTGATGGTTTTCGATGGTATTGTCCGGCGGCTCGTTCTTATGCATGGAATTCTTTCGTTGAATCCTCGCTTGGAATGCAGATTGATTGGTTGTTGAAAGAATATGACCCGATTGATTCTCAAGGTTCAAACATCGCATCAAGCCCCGGCATTCGTATGACTGTATTAGATGTCAATCCACAATTTGATCGAGTCAGACCCGATGCAGACTTGGCGGTATGGGCTAATTATTCATCCAATATGGGACAAACACCTGCTACCAATAAGAACCTGCAGTTGCGGTGGGAAGTGGATTCGGAGATCCAATCCCTGACGACAAGATTCAATGGTTCCGCATGGTCAACCTTCAATGTTGGCGATAGCGATGACAACTCAACCACCATCGAGGATGTTGGTAGCCACGGGGTCATTGTCTGGGATCCAGTAGCGAAATTTGTCGGAGTTTCAACAGTTGTACTCGACCCGGATGTCACTGCGATTGACTTGGTGGCAAGGACTGACAACGTGGTTGTCGAGAGAATACGTGATGGAATATCAGTGAATGTTCAGCCAAATTCAATCAACACAATACCGGGCGATGAGTTGAAATTCACCATGCTTGTTCAAAATCGCGGAACTGAGACTTCACCAGCCACTGATGTCGAGGTATCATCCCCAGACGGCTCTTCGTCGCGTGTGGGTGTTCCTTCCCTCACACCAATGGAAAGTTTGGCGTTTGTTGCAAATTGGACTGTACCGGTCAATCAGGCCATCGGGAATATTTCGTTGACCTTTGAAGTAGACCCCGACGAGAATATCACCGAAGATGGCAATCGTTCGAATAATATTGCTACAATCACCATCTTTGTCGGCCGCATTCCATTGGCCAATGTCACCGTACTAGATGGGTTTCTAACCCACGAGAACGCCACGGTAAATGCCAGTATGAGTTATGATCCCGACGGTGGAGATGTCACCTGTGACTTCCACATCGATGAGAATGAAGATGGCATTTTCGACATCACCCGAGGGGAAGATGATTGTATTCTTGAGTGGACCTGGAATGATGATGGAGAGTATTTGGTCTCATTTACAATCTATGATGATGAAGGTGATACAGCGACGGCAAACACTACCGTCACCGTGTTTAATCGCGCCCCATGGCTCAATCTCTCAGCCCCGGCAAATGTTACCGCTGAAAGCCAGATCACCATTGATGCCAGTGATTCAGGAGACCTCGACAGTCATAATGAGCCGGTCTCTATTTCATGGCCCGATGTGGTCTGTAATGAGGGACTGACCCAACCCACCTGTACTTTTTCTCCGGATGTGGAAGGTGAGATGACGGTGACTGCGGTGGCGCGGGATGAGGATAATGCGACCAGCACCGCGATGATTTCATTCATCGTCCTCAATCGCCCGCCGCAACTTGCTGCGGTTGAGTTGTGGATGAATGGAAGTCTGGTCGAAGGCGACTGGATGGTCTACGAAGATGAGACCGTCCAACTAATCGCTACCGGAAACGATACTCTCCTCGACCTCGATTCATTATTCTACCACTGGATAATCGATGCCGACGTGAATCCCGATGAGATGGTGACTACCTATGGTCCTTCGTCGACCACCGATGCTATGTGGACGACTGCTGGAGAACACAGAATCCAAGTCGAGTTATTCGACGATGATGGTGCCAGCGGTGGGATGGAAAATCGCACTATCACGGTCATCAACGTACCGCCGGTAGTGCCGGCTATCGAGCCACCTCTGCCGATCGCTGAAGACCAAGACGTTTCGCTTTCGGGAGGTGCGACCGATACCGCCAGCGACGCAGACAATCTCACTCTCTGTTGGGATCTCTACCCTGAAACGAATACCGATGATAACGGTTCGGCCGACGATGATTGTGATATTGAGGGAAAACTACTGGTTCACAACTTTGCCAAGAAAGGAAATTACACCGTGGTCTTCCACGCCACCGACGATGATGGTGATAGTACCTCGACAAATGTCACCATCACCGTGGTGAACAAAGCCCCTACTGCGATTCTCACCGGTGCCACCGACCTTAGTGATGGATTGACTCTGGTCGAGGGTGAATCTTACGCTTTCTACGGTTTCTTGAGCGAGGATACACCCTCTGATTCAGACGAATTATGGATGTGGTGGGATAATGATTGTCTCGACAGTGATGGAGATGGTCAGGCCAGCGGAGATATCGATGTTGAAGATGTCAATGCGACATTTGAATTCCCGACACCATCCACCTGTGTAATCACCCTACATGTTGAGGACACCGATGGTGGGCAATCCACCACCAACGTCACCGTAACGGTTGAAGCAATGCCGATTACCGAGGCACTTTTCAGCTCTATTAGCCAACCGACAACTCTAGTCGGCATCCTAATCGTTATTCTCAGTCTACTTCTGGTATTCATGTTGCTCAGAGGCCGTAGTCCCACCTCACCGCTCGATGCTGATAAGGCTTGGAGTTCCGAGCCAACCCCCGGCTTGATGAGCCAAGCCACCGGAGTCGGTGTTTACGACCCACTCGATGTGGCGATGGGAGAAATCTCAGCACAACTCCCCTCTGGACTCCCCCCAGCAGGACTGCCGCTCGACGACCAAATACTGGCAGTGCCGGCCACCACTATCGAACCACCTCTATCTGCATACGGCGCGGCACCGACTACTGCTGCGGCGCCGGCAACGATTACCGCTCCTACACCACTGCCTTTTACCGCTCTCGCACCGGCCCCAAGTCCGGCTGCGCATCCAGCCCCCGTTCTCTCAACGCCGGTCAGCGAACCTGTGAAAACACCGGAACCCACTCTTTCCGATTTGTCGGCGCCCCCGGTCCCAGCATCTGGTTTACCGCCTGGATGGTCGCTCGAGCAATGGAAGTTCTATGGGGCTAATTGGTTAGAACAACAGCGGGCGGGGGCGACCAGCCAACCGTCAACAACCTATGATTCATCAGCGTTGGACGACGATTTTGACTTCTAAGGAGACGGGTATCAATGGCAAATCTATGGCAATTCTTCGGCCTGCCCGACCCTGAGGGGCCACCTCGAGATGAGGGGAAAAAGGCCAGACCAACTGCAGCCAAGCCACCATCAGCAAAGGTGGGTGCGGCCAAACAGGCCGGCCAAGAGCGGAACCTACGCGGCCTCAGCGATGCCATCCAAGCGGCCAAATCGAGTCGAGCTGGGGTTTCTCATACATCCATTCCCCCAAATTGGCAAGGGCCGATAACTTCCGATGGAGAACCTTTTCACGACCTCGGGGAACAGGTCTGGCAAGAGTTGTCGTGCCGCACCACAAATTTCCCTCATCAGGCACTTCGATACATCATGCCCGACGAGAACCGGCACAGCCTGCCCTTGGAAGGAATGGCTACCCGCCTGAATCAGGGTGATTCACTGATCGTCGATATACGCTCGCTCATCCACATGGATGCGCACCAATCTGCTTGCCGTAGAATGTTACGGGAAATGGCCAACGACATGGGGCTTGTCGTTTTCTCCCTCGATGATGAGGACAAATTGTTGATGATTCCCGGGGTCGGGGTTTGCGTCGACATTTCCAAACACGACCTAGGTCAGGAACGGGCGTTGATTCTCTGAGATAGTTCAGCCAATGCTTCAGGCGCCAGACCTAGGACCGATAACTCATCACCTTCGACCAATCTCGCGTGCTTGCCGGCCACACCTGCCAAGTCGTAAGCACCGGCTTTACCGCGCCATTTACCCGAAGATAGTAATTCGGCCAGCATCGCTTCGCCCAATTCGTCAAATTCAACCAGCGCGCCAGCGCAATATTTCGCCCGCGAATATCCTCTACTTTGGCTGACCAGTGAGTCTCCGGAAGAGTCGGAGAATCCGACCAAGACCGTGGCCGACCATACAGCATGCCTACGACCGGAGAGTCGTAATAGAATCGAGGCCGCAGATAATTCGTCCTCGGGCTGACCCAGAGCGATGAATGGGTCATCGGGGTCGACCACCAAGGTATCGGCGACGATGGCGATGATTGATTCAACAACAGTAGGTTTGCCAAATGCTGGTTTTTCGGCTCCCAGCCACTGCCAATCGAGTTTGAGATGACGTCCAAGATTCAACTCAATCCGCGCTGCAACAGCCTTCTCATCAGCAATCAGTGCCACCTTCTCTCGCACCTCAAGACCCGAGCCCAGGGCCTTTTCTTCAGTCAGGAGGGGGGCAGCGGCAAACCAAATTTCACAACCGGCTAAGCACTGACGGATAAGTGTTTCACGGCGAGACGAGGCCGAGGCCAACCACACTCCAC
>DARQ01000066.1:10496-11883 GCA_002503395.1 Euryarchaeota archaeon UBA60
TGGGTTGATTTTATTTGGTCGTCGCATACCCACGAGTTGGCGGTAGCATGTCTGACGATGATTCTCGAATCCCAACTTTTGTCGAAGGCCTTGACGAACAGATGCAAGGAGGTATCCCAAAAGGTCACATTGTTCTAGTCGCTGGTTCCAGTGGTACGATGAAATCGAGTATGACCTTCGCGACGTTGTATAACGGGGTATTGAACGGAGATACTTCAGGAATATACGTAACCCTAGAGCAGGGCAAGGATAGCCTGCGCAGCCACATGGCCGGAATGGGGATGAATGTCGACGACCCTCGGGTTCGCAACCGTATCGCCATCATCGATCTAGCAGACCTGCGGGTACAACTCGACGAACAAGGGATGGCGGGCAAGGTCGACTGGATGGGGCAGTTAATCAAACAGTTGACCAATTACCGCGAGAGCATCGGCTTTGAAATATTGATTTTTGATAGTCTCGGCGCGTTCTTCACGCTGACCAAAATGGAAAATCCTCGCGATGAGATTTTCCGACTTTACGAGGCTGTTCGACGTCTGGGACTGACCGCATTCTTCATCTGTGAGATGATGGGTGAAGACCACAAGCAATTTGGTGATTACGGGGTTGAAGATTACCTTTCTGATGGGGTGATGCATATAGTGATGGACCGAGATGGTGACGATGTCAAAAGAAAAATGGCAATCGTAAAGATGCGCCATACCAATCACATGCTCGGCTACAAGCCTTTTTCTTGGAAGGGGAGCGAAAACCGATTTACCATTCTATGAATGGTATTTTGCTGTGCGCCCGGTGATGGAAGTCTTCAAAGGCGTCAGCGATAGCCCATTGTCAGGTGTAACCGTGTTTTCAAATGCGACCAAATCTCGTATAGCAGTTCTATTATTGATTGTCGGATCATTTTCTTCCTTTATCCCCGCAGCTTCGGCTATCACTGGAAATGAGACCGTCTCACTCTCAACCGTGACCAACAGTTCAGCGAATGTGCATGTTGCAAATCTGGATGTAAACGACACATACTACTGGTGGGTCTACATCTACAAGCCCGATGGCAGCTCCTACGTAGCTAGCGGATTCAGAAATATCACAAACACCGTCAATGGCCAGTTCAACTTCACTTNNCTCATACCAATGGTATGTCTTCGTCTATTTCCCCAGCGGCTCTTTGCACGATTCTGACGGTGGCTACTGGATTTCTCCGAACAGCACCACGATGACCGATACCGCAGTTTGGAGTCCAGGGAATCAGGCAGGCAATTACACCGTCTCGGTGCGCCTGTATCAATATTCTACGCAAACCCTTCTTACCCAATTCAACACAACGTATTATTCATCGGGAACAACAAACTTGAGCCAAGACCAATACGAACCGAATGACTCCATTTCA
>DARQ01000097.1:0-8396 GCA_002503395.1 Euryarchaeota archaeon UBA60
ACCGGAAATGGCACCGGAAATGGCACCTCGATGGGTGGGCCGAGAACCATCCCGGCCGGTTGGTCGGTTTATTTCGTCGTTGATATACTTTCCAATATGAGCCCGGGTGAGGACAGAAGCCAGACTTTACGGGTGATTTCCCCCGGTAATGCCGCGGCCGGATATCACGGTTTCACCCTGTTCGCCGGCAGTGCCTATGGCAACATCTCATTCTCGACCACCTTGGTGGTGAATATCACCGCGATTCACGACCTGCAATTCAGTGATTTGACGGCCAATGCGACTTGGTTGCCCGGAATTGAGGGCAACCTATCGGCTGAAATAACCAATGTCGGGAGTGTTACTGCAGCCCATTATTACAGCATCTTGGCTACTGATGGCCCCTGCTCATTCAATATTGACGATGGCAATGGCAGTCAACTGGCTCCGAATGGAAGCGAGGTGCTGACGATTACTGCAATCCCCGCCACCACTTCTCACCTCAATGAGACCTGTGGAGTTCAGATACAGGCGCGCAATGTCGACCACCCATCAGCCATCCATCATCAATGGCTGAATTTGACCATCTCAGTATATTGGGCTCTGGATATCGCCACCCCGAGTGGTAATGTCAGTTTGATTCCGGGCGAGTCTACGAGCCAGCAATTGGCGGTGTGGAATCTCGGCACTGAAGATGACACCGCTTGGTTCGAGGCGACCTCACCGGTCGGAATCAACGTCACAGTGCCCAATGGCTGGACTACGATTTCGCGCGGTCAATCTTCATTGATTGAAATATCGTACCACGTTGACACCGATACCGAATTGGTCGGACTACAGAATATAACGATAATCGCCAATAGCCAGAACAGCCCGAATACCATGGCCCAACTTCTTCTCAATGTCACGGTCGAAGAGCGAGATGAAATCTCGGTTGAGGGGCCTAGCGATAACCGGATAGTAGTGGGGATAATCGATACCAGTACGACCGATTTCACGGTCGAGAATATTGGAACTTCAGCGTTTGAAATCATGGTCAGCAGTTCCGGCCTGCCGGCTGGTACGGCGCTTAATGTGAGCACTGAGAACCGCACAATCACCGCCGGTGAAGTGAAGATACTCAGTATTGAAGTCACGACTGACTCGACCACTCTGTCGGGAAATTATGCCGTTTCAATAGTCTTCCAAGGGGGCGGGTCGAGTGTTTCATATCCCCTTACATTACAGGTCCTGTCGAGAATTGCCATTTCCGTCACCTCATCTGCCAATTGGGCTGTGGTCGGAGCGTCCGAGCCGGCTGTGGTGAGCATCGAGGTTGCCAACCTCGGTGATTTACAGGATACGATTTCACTGCAGATCGACGACTCAAATCTCAGTAGCGCATTCGGGGTAGCTCTGGAATCGCAAACCTTCACTCTGGATGGAGGTGAGTTGGCTACGGTGAATATGACAATCACAAAAATCGACTTCACCAATCAGGAATCACCGCTATCGATAATTGCTACAAGCAGTCTTGACAATACCGTCACCGATAAAATGACGATTACAATATTCCCGCATAGTGCCGGCCTCAACCTCACCGCCATCACCATTTCTGATACGGTTGCTGTCGGCTCCTCTCTGGAGGGGACGCTCTATGTTACCAACAAGGGCAATAGTGGGGATACATTTCTGCTGTCCTCGTATGGATTGGATTGCAATTTTTCTGCCTACTCGGTTAGTTTGTCCGCTGGCCAGACCGATGCTGGAGTGACTTACTCCTGCCCGATAACCTCGATAATTCTCTCAGGGCCGCACGCTTTTGAATTATTGGCTACCAGCCAAGCCGATACCGGTAAGAGCGCGAGTGTTCAGGTGACCTACAATGTTCCTTCGACCAGAGTTGATGATGCGGTTTCAATCATCTTGCAATCGGATACCTTGGAGATGAATTATGATGGCGGCAGTTCAATCACAGTCACCGTGACCAATCTTGTCAACGATATGATTTCTGGTTCCCTCTCGGTCGGTGGGACCAATGTCGATCTGGTCTCGGAGACTTGGTCTTCACAGTCCGGTCTCAACGATAGCCTCTATTCACTCTCCCCCGGGCAGTCGGCCGGTTTTGTTCTGAAGCTGACCTCACTGAGTGAGCAGGGTGGTAAAGTCGACCTACTGATTACCTCGGTAAGCGATGTCGACGGCCAGATAATCGTTGATGAATCGTCAATCCTGATGATTGATATCGAGGGCAAGCATATGCCACCAGATGGACTAATTTTACCATTCGGCTTTGAGGTTGCCAACGATACCGGTCTCAACATCATGGCTGCGGGATGGGCCATTGCCCTACTTTTCCTCCTCTACCTTCGCTATGGCCGCAAGAAAGTCAGCGATTATCATGACGATGCGATGGATTCCACCGACGAGGTAGAAGGGGATTCCTTTGACGACCCTAACGAGACGATGATGCTCGATGGCCGCAAGGTGGTATGTCCGGCCTGCTCGACCAGATGCACAGTTCCCCGTGGAAGCCTACCGCCATTCAAATTCACCTGCCCTTCGTGCGAAGAGAAGATTCGGGTGACTGGCTGAATCACTGGAATCACTGGATTTTCTGTGCGACCAGAAGAAATGCGGTATGACCGAAGGGCCCGTTGACCGGGCGCATCCCGCCCCTGGTCGCTTTACCCCATTCTCGTATCATCAACTCACCAGCCCATTCGACCGTCAGGCCCGCAGATTCGCAACTTTCCCATGCCGCCTCGAGTTGACTGCTGACAGGACAGTAGCAGGCGATACGACCGCCGATATTGAGATGCGGCGAGGCGGCCTCGATTGCTGGTGAATGTTCTGGCAGATCGAGAATTATCGCATCATAGCCACCGAATTCCGTAGCCGCGATTTCGATTTGCTCACACACATCACCGATCAGCAGATGGTGCTCGGGAAAGTCCTCGCCCCAGGCGATGTGGGCGCGTTGCAGGTTTTCCATCCCGACTTCAGCGTGTTCTTCGCGTGTTTCGACGCTGATCAGGCAGCCTGCCCTACCGAGGACTCTAGCCAGGTGAAGTGCCAAACCACCCGAGCCGAGACCAGCTTCAAGCACCGTATCAGCGCCACCGATTCCGAGTTTGGTGATGAAGAGCCCAGCATCTTTGGCAGAAATTGTCTGTGCCCGACGTTTCATCCCCTGCACCAACTCAGGTAATCTCAAGGGTAAAACCACCAATTCCTTACTGCCGATTTGTACCGTTTGGCCAATATTCACCCCACCGAGTAAAGTTGTAGGATTGAGAACACCAAGACCCTTGACTTTTCGAGTCTCTTCGCATAATTCGACGATATGAATGCGCCCTTCCGGCTCGCGCAGGGCAACAAAGCCGAAATCGGTACCTTCGTGCATGTATCGGCGAAGGAGAGCCATAGGTCAAGATTTCGCTTGCATGATGATACTAAAACCCCCATTATTGACACTCTAATGATACCACTTATGATATTATAAGGGAATATTGATATTTGAAATTGATACTAAAGGAATCACTTCCATGAGGCAGGTTTATCATGCCAGTAGGGCAGCGAGGACTCATGAAGCACGCACGTATGACCGTCCTCATCCTATCTCTGACCATGCTATTACAGGTTATGGGAAATGGATGGATAGAAATTGAAAAGATCGAAAACACCCCCACCTTCCTCGAGGAAGAGCAACCAGTGATGGAAGTTACCTCCCCAGGGTATGTGGTTTTCGCCCAATACATCACCTCGGATGACTGTGGTTACTGTATGCAGTATGGAAGTCCGGCCCATAAACAGTTGAAGTCCAACTTCCCTGATGATTACGTCTATCTCTCATATCACAGCGCATCGTTTGGTAACACTGCAGACGCGGAATCGGGTAATATCAACCCGATTTATGGCGTCAGCCACCTGATGGAGACCGGTGGGGCACCGAAGTCAAGTTTCGGCGATTCACTCCCACTATCGGTCGGTTGCGGCTCCAATACATGCTGGGATTCGGATTTTGGCGCTGGTGGCAATATGCACAGCACAGTCAACGATTATTCCATGCGGGTGATTCAGTCCGATAATGGCGACGGCACCACCGATGTCACAATTTCTTCCAAGTACATCGGCTCAGGCACTGCTTCCACCGGACTCAAACTCTATGCGGCTGTCGCCGAAGAGACCTGTAATTCACACGCCTACACCGATGGTACCAGGGGCGGAAATTGTTGGGAAGCATGGCTGCTCGACGGTGGTGGTTACACCAGCAATAGTGGCAATGTCGGTGGAGGAACTGGTTTCCAGTCCCTCATCTTGTACGCTAATCAGTGGACTAACTACACCTGGACGGTATCTAACAGTCTGGTAAATGGCGGTTTTTCGAACATGAATACCATCGCGGCAATTTACAGCGGCTGGAGTACTTCAGCCGCAGATGAGAACGTCTACCACGCAACCGACTCGACAATGGGGCCACTGGTCGACATCGGCGTCGAGGACCTCAGTGTCACCAATGCGGGTGGTTTTGCTGGCTACGTCAACGGTGACCTTCTATCGGTCAGTGCTCTTATCTCAAACTTCGGCGACGAAGGATATAGCGATGATGGAGTGATAACCCTATATCGGGTGGATGGCACTCAAGAGCACCAAATCGGCACACCTACCCAGTTGAACACTTTGGCTTCAGGGTCTGGACAGACGATTCAGGCTACAGTCGACACCACGGATTTCACCGCCAACGCATACGACGCTAAATTCCGTGTTCGTATCACTAATCTGGTCGCCGACAAAAACAGCGGCAACAACGTCGCCACTGAAACCCTCGACCATGATATGGTGCCAATTGCATATACCCCAACCATGATCGGCTCAAACTCAATCGACCGTAGCAGTGTTGCTCAGATTGAAGTGAAGGCGCAATCAATGGACGGTGTCGACAACATGTCATCGATGACCCCTGCGGTTGAATTCAGTGCTAATGGTCAGGATGCTTGGACGACAAGCGGTGTAACCGGTGGCGAAATAATTCTCGGTGTTGCGGCAGGAAATCCACGCTATGAGTTCTTCATCGAGCCCGATGATACCATGAGCTCGGGAATGTACGATGTTAGAGTCAAGTTCACCGATGCCCGTGGCCAAGAGAGTGCTTGGGTGGTTAACGATGGAACTAGTGGCGAGGGTGCCTTTGAGTTGCTGAATACCAAACCGATGATCACTGTCGACCCGGTACCGTCCGTCAAGGTCGATGTTGAGACCCAAGTCTCGTTAGTCGGCCATGTATATGATGAAGAGACCGACTTAGAGGACTTGATAATTACCAGCACCTCAGACTCTTTCTTGGGTTGGGACCCGGTTACCGGGATGATGACGGTTTATTTCTCCAAGATTCAGCGAGACAGCGATGGCAGTCCGACTCAGAGCAGTATTTATCTCTCGGTCACCGATGAAGAGGGTGATACCACTGGTGGAACCCTTTTGTTCAACGTCATCGAAAATGGCATGCCACGTTGGTCACCTCTCTCTCCCGTGAGCATCGATGAAGGTGGCTCAAGCACCGTTTTCTTGAAGAACATGCTTTCCGACAGTAATCAGGATGGAACACCCGCCAATGGCGTCGACCACCTGAGCATTGCCATTGTCGGTATCGACAATAGCGAATTGCTGAGCGCCTCTGTCACGGGTTTCAATTTGGTCATCGAAACCATTGATGACGACGCCACCGGCGAGGCTACCTTGACTCTGCGTGCCAGTGACGGTATCCAATTCAGTGAGACGACGTTGAAGGTGTACGTGCAGAATGTCAACGATGCACCGGTATTGGATATCAGCGCTTTTGAGGGTATCTCGTTATACAAGGGAGAACAGAAGGTCATCGACCTTCGCAGCCATCTTTCCGATGCCGATGCCGATCAGGAAATCGTAGACATCTATGTGAATATAGCCGCCTCACCACAGATTGCCGCTTTGTATTCGATGCAGAGTGGAATCCTCACCCTGCAGTGGGAAGAGCCAGGTAGTCACGACGTAACCGTAACCATCGTCGACGATGAAGACGAGTCTTCGACTTACACTTTCACTGTTGAAGTTATTTCACACCTGCCACTTACTGTGAGCAAGGAAGATAGTGACGCCAACGTCTATCTCGTCGCAATCGATGACCGTATTGGTCGAGTTGCTAATTACATGATGACCCTTGGCGAGGATGTGGGCTTGAGCAACATTAAGACCACTTGGCAGATATGCAACATGGAAACCGGACTCTGCTATGACATCATTGAACTCGAGCACCCTAATACCGAATCCAGTATTGGGTGGAATTATGAAGTCACATTTGACCGCGTCACCAGCAATGGTGGTTTGGTCTATGGCGACCAGATTAAGTTGGTCGATGTCACCGGCATCAATGCGAACGGAATCGACCTAAAGATGGAAGGAAAGACGCTCTACTGGAATATCACTGAGTACCCGGCATTTGCCGAGATGGGCAGTGAGGAATTGGAGACCTTCCTTTCCGATACCGAGGCGACAATCGCCAAACTTGAACAAGAAATCAAGGCATTACCCGAAGGAAGCAGCACCCGTACCAGCAAGGAAGCTCAACTCGAGCAGGCCAAGACCTCATACTCAATGGCCTGCGATACACCAGGCGTGGTTTGTGCCGGCGAAGATGTTGGCTCATCTGGTGAGCCAACCGGCGGCCTGGATTCCAATATGATGGTTTATCTGGGTGCGGGCGCATTCACACTGATCATCATTACATTGCTCAGCATGCTGGTCCTGCGCCGTGGCAGTGAGACCGAATTCAAGGACTTCAGCAATAACCTACCAGCCGATGACCTGATTGCCAACTCGATGTATGGCGGTGCCGCACAAATATTCCAGCAACAGGTCGCCCCACCTGTAGCAACGATGCCGCCCGGAGTACCACCAGTTCCTGAGACTGGTCTGCCCGAAGGGTGGACGATGGAGCAGTGGCAATATTACGGCCACCAGTATCTACAGCAGATGGGTCTGTTGTGAGGCCACATCAAGATGATGAGACGAGCATTTTGAGATTATTTCTCAAATGCAAACGTAGACAAAGGAGCGTTTACGAGGACCTACCATGAGCGATGATGCTGGCGGACTCCCCGAAGGGGAGGCAGAGGATTCGGTCACCACTGACGAATCGGTTTCAATCGCTGATCAAATCGCTTCACTCGACCGCCGGGCTGATGTGATTTCCACCCCGATTTCAACATGGTTGGAAGACGTCGAGTTTGATACCACTGAGGATATTCCGATTCCTGAGCGTCTCGTCGACCAGGTAATCGGCCAAGAGGATGCCAGTATCGTCATTCGGAAAGCCTCCGAGCAGCGCCGCCATGTGATGATGATAGGTGACCCTGGAACCGGTAAGTCGATGCTCGCCAAATCGATGACCGAGTTGTTGCCGGCCGATGAGATGGAGGATATCATGACCTATCGCAATGAGGATGACGAAAACGAGCCGAGGGTTCGCTCAGTCCCTGCGGGGCGTGGTAGTAGAATCATCAAAACTCAGCGCGACCAACTGCGTGCGGCGCGGGAAAAACAGCAGCGCACATTACTCATTGGCACGGTTGCAGTGGCATTTATTCTCGCTGTAGCGGCGATTCAGACCCGAGATATTCTCACCTTGATATGGGGATTCCTGTTAATCGCAATCGCCTACATGTTCATCTCCAACCGCTTGCGCTCGGGTGAAGAGGATGGTTTGCCGAAAGTCATCGTCAAACGTGAGTCCGATGACCCACCGTCATTCATCGATGCCACTGGTACGCTGGAAGGTAGTCTTCTGGGTGATGTACGCCACGACCCTTTCCAGTCCGGAGGAATGGAAACTCCAGCGCATGAGAGGGTCGAAGCGGGGGCGATTCACAAGGCGCACGGCGGAGTTCTCTTCATTGATGAGATGAATCTCCTGCGCCTCAAAGACCAGCAGGCATTACTGACCGCGATGCAGGAGCGTGAATTCCCCATCAGTGGTCGTAGTGAGCGCAGTAGCGGTGCAATCACCAAGACCGAACCGGTACCCTGCGACTTCGTACTGGTGGCGGCAGGTAACCTCGATGCGATTCAAGGGATGCACCCAGCCCTGCGCAGTCGAATACGCGGCTATGGATATGAGGTCTACATGCATTCGGAAATGCCTGATACCGCCCGTAATCGCCGTCGTCTGATACGTTTCATCGCCCAAGAAGTACTGCGTGATTCAACTACTGTCCGCAGTATCCCGCACTTTGATCGCACTGCTGTAGAAGTGATTCTGCGTGAGGCGCAACGCCGCGCTGGGCGGCGCGGTAAGTTGTCACTACGATTGCGTGAACTCGGTGGGCTGGTACGCATCGCTGGTGATTTGGCGGTCGAGGACGGCGCCGAATATACCTCTGCAGCGCACGTGTTGAACGCTC
>DARQ01000097.1:8520-8657 GCA_002503395.1 Euryarchaeota archaeon UBA60
GAGCGAATCGGACGCGTCAATGGCCTCGCGGTTCTCGGTGCCGACAGCGGCCTTTCCGATTACTCGGGAATCATGTTGCCAGTTGAGGCCTTGGTGACTCCCTCGCATGCATCAGGTGGCAAGGTATTTGCCACCGG
>DARQ01000129.1:0-533 GCA_002503395.1 Euryarchaeota archaeon UBA60
GTGAGGGCGGCGGCGGTGGCCAGTCCATGGAGATTGCTTGATCCTTGGTGGGTTGTGACCCTTCCGATAAGCCCCTCAGGGGTGAATTCAAGGTCGATTCGCCGTAATGTAAGGCCATCAGCCATGGCCTTTACCGGGTCGGCCAATCGCACCCTGACTTTGACTTCGCTCGGTCCGCTTGCCTTGCTCTGACTGCGGATCCATGGCGCGGTCAAGACTCTGAAAACCACGTGACTTGATACCGGGTTACCGGGTAATCCCCATAATGGAATGCCCTTCCAAGTGCCGAATAATGGTGGTGAGCCAGGACGTAACTTGACTCGCCAGAAATGAACGTCACCCTCTTCTTCCATGATTTTTCGTACAAAATCAAATTCTCCCATCGAAACCCCACCGCTGGTGATGATGATGTCTGCGGATTTGGCGGCCTGGTTCAATGCCTTGCGCAGGGAGTTGAGGTCGTCGGCGACGTTGGGGTGGATGGTCGGCTCATGCCCCAACCATTTCACTAGAGCGGCTAGGCCGTGGCTATT
>DARQ01000129.1:600-3916 GCA_002503395.1 Euryarchaeota archaeon UBA60
ATCTTAAGTTTGCTCTGCACCTTCAGTTCGCCAAATCCCATCGTCGCGCATAACCCAAGGCGCTCCGGAGTGAGTAAGGTTCCGGATGGGAAAACAATCTGACCTGCGACAAGGTTTTCACCACACCGGCGGATGAAATTCGGTTTGGATGGGAAGTGAAGTGCAACCTGTTTTCCATCTTCTGAAACTGTGGTATGCTCGACTTGGATAATCGAGTCAGCACCTTCAGGAATAGGTGCCCCGGTCATTATCCGCATCGCCTGCCCAGCGCCCATAACCGGAGGAGGGGTGCTGGTTTCTGCCGCTTGCACAGTGCCAATGATTTCCAATATAACCGGCGCCTCCTCGTTCGCTGAGGTAGTATCTTGATATTGCACTGCCCATCCATCCATCGCTGAGTTATCGAAGGGTGGGTCGTCAATCGGTGAGATGAGGTCGGTGGCGAGCAATCTATTGTCAGCCTGCGCCAATTCCACTACCTCGGAGGTGATTGGTAAGGGGGTTTGGTCGGCGATTTCAAGAGCTTCATCGACGCTGATGAAGTAGGGGGTCTGCTCTCCCATATTCCCACCCACCACTGCTCTCTTGTTTGATATTGTGCGAAGCGAGATTTCATGGCTTGGGGGATGATGGGTGGTCATGGAGTTGTGGTTCATCCTGATTTTGGTCGGGTTGATGGTCATCGCCGCGCTGTACTCCTCGGTCGGTCATGGTGGTGCTTCGGGATATCTGGCCATCCTCTCCCTGACGGCTTTCGCGACCCGAGATTCTGCTTGGTTGAAGCAGCAAGCGTGGTGTTTGAACCTCTTGGTGGCGGCGCTCGCATTCTACCACTATCGGCGTAGTGGCCATCATATTCCAAAACTGACCATCCCATTCATCGTAGCCAGTATTCCTTTGGCAGTAGTTGGCGGATACATGAATGTCAGTGGAGAGATTTATGATATTCTACTCTCGATTACTTTGGTGTGGGCAGCGTGGCGTTTATTTTCGGTTTCCGAAAGCGCTGAAAGTGATTGTGAATCATCAATCCCAGAGCTGAAGATAGCTGTCCCAGTGGGGGGGGTTATCGGTTTTCTCAGTGGGATTATCGGTGTTGGTGGGGGTATCTTTCTCTCGCCTCTTGTGTTGTTGAAAAAATGGGCGACACCGAAGGCGGCGGCGGCAACTGCAGCGCTGTTCATATGGGTTAATTCCGCCGCCGGCCTGGTGGGAAGTGCATTATCAGGACAGTTGGTTTTAGAACTGAATACCTTGGTGTGGTTTCTCGGCGCGGTGCTAGTCGGTGGAATCTTCGGCTCTCGATACGGTGCCTATTTCGCCTCGCAAAATGTAGTAAGAAAGATCCTGGTGGTGGTTTTAGTAATCGCCGCTGTAAAGCGCCTCTTTGAGATGGCTAATTTTATCAGTTAAGCCAAACGAAGAGAAGGAGGTTACGAATCCGCTACGATATTCGGCCTTCGCCGCCGGAAGCGGTTGAGTGAAGTGATGCCACAGGATCTTTCGTGATTCCTTCATTAAAACGAATCTTCGTGCTCGCAGTTGGGGCAGGTGATGGTATATCTGGCACGTTTAGGTTTTGGTGCTTGCATTATCGAACCACAGAGTGAACATTGATGGCGAAGAAATTCTGGCTCTGCGGGTTGCGCGCCCGCATTGGGATCATCGAGGGTACGTGAGGTCTCCCAACCGACTCGGTCGGTATAGGTATCGGTTTCCTTGATATTGCGACTCTTGAGTGTCAGTCGTAACTTCTTGCGTCGGCGCTTTTTCTTCCCTGTGGATGATTTACCGCGCGGACGCTTTGTGGCCATGCGCCGTCGGTGGGAAGCCTTCTATTTCATTCATTCCACAGCGTGGGTATTAATCGACAATAGTATATGATTCGCCATTTATCGGGCAATGAACAGTATGCCCCTGCGCCTCGAGGGCAACGACTAGGTGGGGGCGTGCTTGGACAGGGTCGGCATGGTAGATGACGACATGTTTGGCCTCACATTGCTGAGCAAAGTTAAGGATCTCATCGTGACCGGAATGGGTCGAGAAAGTGAATTGATCGACTTCAAGATCAATCTGCGTATCGGTACCAAATATCGGCAACTTGCCTTGGTCGAGAAGTTTTCTTCCACCTGAGCCACGCGCTTGATAACCAGTCAATAATATCGCATTTTCTGGATTATCTCGAAGGCGATTCACATACCATATCGAAGGGCCGCCATCGAGCATACCTGAGGTGGTGATTATCACGTCTGCATCTAATGCTTTCTTACGATCTGATTTGCTGCTGACTTTTTTGGCCCAAGCAAGCGCCGCTTCAAGATCATCGCTGGAGCGAAGATATTCGGGGTGCTCAAGATATAATTTTGCGAGAAACTTTCCCATCCCATCGATATGAACATTAAGGTTCAAACCAGATTGGTGTAAGAGAATCAACACATCTTGAGTGCGACCATTGGCAAAAGCAGGCACCAAACAAGTCCCACCGCGTCCAACCACTTCAGAGACCCTGTCAAGGAATCTTTGTTGTTCATGCTGTTTCGGAGGGTGACTACGACCACCATAAGTTCCTTCGATGAATAAGATGTCGCATTTTACCGGTTCGGCGCCGTTCACCAACCCACTGTCTCGAGTATCAAAATCTCCTGTAAAGAGAATTCTGTGTGTTGGAGTTTCGATATTAACCATCGCCGCACCAGGGATGTGGCCAGCGGGAAGTAATCGCCATTTCCAATTATGGAAAGTAATCTTCTCATCGAAACCATGCGATTGCCAGAGATCTACAGCTTCGTCAATATCCCTTTTATCCCATGATAAGGGATAGCCTTCAATTCTGCTGACCTTGTAGCAATCATTCCACATTGGGCGGGCAATTTCCCCAGTCAATGCAGTACCATGTAATCGAGTCGAGTGATGCGATGCCAACCAAGGTGCCATACCAAGATGATCGATATGGGAATGGGTGATGATGCAATCTGTGACTTTAGGTGCTTCATTTGGATAACGTGGTGGATCGGTCGGTGCTAGTCCATAATCCAAGAGAAGTCTCGTTCCAGTTGCATCTTCAAGGATGCAACCGACATTTCCAACCTCATTTCCACCACCCAGGTAATGAAAACGAAGGCCCTCTTTAACCACTTCTTTTGGATATGAAGAAGTTCGGCCCGGGGAATACAACACCATCCTTATCGAAGTGAACGGTATAAGTTCATTGGATGAACCTTTGCAATTAATGACTAGGTAGGTTTATTCTTGTTTTAAATTGATGACTCCCCCTTATTTCCACTGGAGAAAATAACATTGACTATGATAGTAATAA
>DARQ01000129.1:3990-4173 GCA_002503395.1 Euryarchaeota archaeon UBA60
TGATTATATTGAATAAAGTAAATAGACTACCTTCACACATATCATACAGGTGTTATATTTTTTAGCCAATATAATCAATCAACAATATTTTTTACCAATAAAAAATAATTCCATCGGAAATCAACGGGTCTTCAACCCATCACCTAAAATAATAAAAAAATAACCAATATCATTTCCACTGCA
>DARQ01000129.1:4185-4500 GCA_002503395.1 Euryarchaeota archaeon UBA60
CACATAAAAACCGAATTTTCACCCATCGGAAAAATAAAACACACTATTTACACCAAAATCAATTTCTCATGGAGAGGGATAACCATTCAAAAACCAACCTCTTCGGATAGACATGGCACGCAAGGAGGATCATATCTTTCTGGTCGACGATGACCGATGCTTCGGGTGTGCAGCTTGTATCGCGATGTGTCCGGTTGATGCCCTGACCTTAATCGACAGATTAGCGATTGTCGAAGAAAAAAAATGCACTCATTGTAATTATTGTATTCCTGCTTGCCCGGTATTTGCATTATCAATTAAACCAATTCCACCCAA
>DARQ01000129.1:4608-4963 GCA_002503395.1 Euryarchaeota archaeon UBA60
GGGTCTGGCCTGTGCACTAACCTTGTCGAACACAGGAGAGAAGGTGATTCTAATCGACGCACGGCAAGAGATCGGCGACCCAGTAAATGGAATTGGTTATACAAATCATCAATCAACATATGATTGGATTATCGAGATGAATCCACCTGACCAACTCCAATTACAAGAACACCCTGGAGGTTGGGGTTTACGCTTGGAATGGTTAGAGAAATTACTCGGCCAAAGGGCTGGTGAAGCTGGAGTTGATATCCGCGTGAAAACTAGAATCGTCGGTTGGCGAGACGGCCAACAAGGTAAAACCATCGAAATGAAGGGTGCTGGTCATGGGAATCCACAGTTCATTTCAGCCAAATAT
>DARQ01000129.1:5170-6086 GCA_002503395.1 Euryarchaeota archaeon UBA60
GAGAGGTTGGCTTTCCCAAGAGCCGATGGGACTATTGAATGTTGGATGAGGGGAGCAACATGCGAACCACAACATCCTAACGGGTGGCTTGAAATCATTTCAGCCAACCGGAGCGCTGACCACCGAATTATATCCATTGATACGGCGATATCTCGTGGTATCGAGAAAGCCATAAAATTCAAAAAACAATTATGATTATCTTCCCTATTCTTTGATAAACCACTGAATAGAGCGCCGGGTGAAGACAAATGCGACCACAAACCCATGCGACAGTTATCGATTACATCACCTCCCAATCCACAGGCCCGCGCCATGCCACCCTGATCGACCCGGCCAACCAATCCCCCGAAGTTGCCGCAAATCGTGCGCAAATCGCCATAGAGGCTGGAAGTAAACTGATCATGGTCGGCGGCTCGACCGAGACCCCCGATGAGCAGGTACACACTACCGTTCAAGCAATTCAAGAAGCGCTCGAGTTACGAATATGGGCCGAGAGCCAAGATGCTAATGTGGAGAGCGAGGTCGATTGGAATATTCCAGTGGTGCTATTTCCTAGTGGGGCACATGCATTATCTCCAGTAGCTGACGCGATAATTTTCATGATGTTGATGAATAGTGAAAGCCCCGAATTTCTAGTCGGCGAGCAGCAGCAAGGCGCCACCAAGATTGCAGAATTTGCTATCGAAACCCTTCCTACCGGCTACCTGGTCTGTGCCCCAGGGGGTGAGGTCGGGCAGGTCGGAAAGGCCAACCTCATTCAAGCAAATGACACTAAAGGGGTTACGGGATGGGCACACTGTGCGGCGATGTTCGGTTTTAAATTATTATATCTCGAAGCCGGGAGCGGTGCCGATGTCCCGGTTTCTCCGGAATTGATATCCAGCGCGGCTGCGGTCAGTGGCCTGACCATCTTCGT
>DARQ01000126.1:0-251 GCA_002503395.1 Euryarchaeota archaeon UBA60
GCCAGCGGGGCGGCCAGCGGGGCGGCCAGCGGGGCGGCCATCATCGGGGTCTGCTCAATCATAGATGTGGCATCGAGGGCGAGGGGTATCTTGTCGACATCTCCGTCACCTGACCCCGGGCGCTGACTCATCACCAATCCGGCAAACAGGAATAACAGGGCAAAGGCCTGCATGTACAGCGCAAATTCCTCTATCTGCCACCCTGGCTCCTCGGCAATGAGTGCAAACCAAGGGGTGGTCTGGTCAGGGCC
>DARQ01000126.1:376-1461 GCA_002503395.1 Euryarchaeota archaeon UBA60
CGCGGTTGGAGTTCCGCCATCTGTGCGCCATTCGACTGTGAAGGAATCGACGTTGACGGTACTGAGTTTGATGGTCGTCTCTTCACCTAGGCCACGGGTTGCAGGTGGGATGAAATCAGCCGCCAATTGTGGTAGGTTCTCCGGTGGCTCGGCGATGTTCAGTGAGATGGTCTCAGAGGTCCGGTGCGCCGGCTTACTGCTCGAGACACCGCCGTGGTGGATGGTTGCCAAGAGGCTGTAGTCTCCGGCCGGGGGGGCACGCAGGGTCCATGTGAAAGTGGCATTATCCGTGGCGCGGGCAAGCCGTTTCTCGACATAATTATTCATCCCGCCGTTGGGGTCAGCGACGATTTCCCAGCCATCGTGGGCCGGGGTGTCCTTGGCCGCTTGGTCATTGATGAGCAAAAAGACCCCGAGCATCCGAGTATTGGAGACAACCGGGTTGGTGATGGTCACCTCCACAGTTGTCAGTAGACCGGCCCATACCTGTTCTTGGGCCATCACCGCGACTTCGGCAGTGCTGGTGGTATTTTGCCCGGCATCACCATGACAGGAGCCGCCGCACTGCATCGACTGCAGGCTATCACCCTCACCGCCGGGATTGGCTGCCGACAAGGTGGCCGAGAGTATCAGCACCGCAAGGACGATGAGCAGCCGTAGGCGCATTCAATCCCTCCTCGGTATGAAGGTCGAGGCGATTCCCGCCCCACCAACAAGAATCATGATGATGCCCAACACCATGCCCAATCCGCTCTCAGGACCTTCGGCCTGGCGGGCATCATCGATGGTCAATTCGGCCGTAATCGTATCTCCTGACATCACTTCGACCTCGCCTATCACCGCGTAGACATTGTAGTGGTGGAGACCGACCACGGTCGGTGAATCCGACCAGGTATTCTCCGAGGTCATTCCTAGCACTACTCCGTCGCGATAAACGCTCCAGTTCTCGGCGCTACCTTCCCAAGTGATGGTGATGCTACTGCCTGCGCGTACGCTCTTCAGGTTCTGCGCCGATGGGGGAATCGCCGCGGTCAGCATCGACGAGGTGTTGGCAGAAGTTCCTTGATCATCATAAACGGTCAGGA
>DARQ01000126.1:1605-5307 GCA_002503395.1 Euryarchaeota archaeon UBA60
TCGACATCGGACGAGGTTGATGCCGACAACAGTGTAGGTAGGCCGACCCAGACTGAGGATTCGCTGGTTATGTCAGCGATAGGGGCGATATTATCGATGGTGAAGGAAATCGAAATCGTCTCACCATAATCGGTGCCATCATTTGGCGTCGCCATCAGCGTCCAAATATCACCGGGGGCGAGGCGATTGGCCGGCACCGAAGTGGCGTTTCCCAGATTGGTGGCAAAGCCATTCTTCAACCACACATGGGTGATACTGACCGCATCGCCATCAATATCGGCGGTGGTCAGTTCGGGAACAATATCCGATAATGAGTCGGGAGTGGTTGAGCCATTGAAGGAAATCGTCGGTGGGGTACTGACGATGGCGATAGTGACCGACAGTAAGTTTGAGAAATCGCTACCGTCGTGTGCTCTGGCATCGATACGAACAATATCGCCGGCCACGGTCTGAAGCGCACCAGTCTGTGGTTGGCCGTTGACAAAATACTCAAAGTCGACCTCGATGATATCGTTCGGGTCATCATCATAAGAGGAATGATTCAAAGTGAACTCGTGGGTGATGGTAGAGGTATTGCTATCGGTGGTGAAACTCTCCAGCACCGGTGGTGAATTGATAATTGCAATATCATTTGAATCCAGCCAATCAGACCATGCCTGCCCATCGTTGACCCTGACCGAAGCGTCCCAGGTCTGTCCCTTCTCGGTGTGTGATGACGCTAGGGTGGAGGTAGTGACTGCAGGGTATTCGACACCGCCGAGCGACCACTTGATTTCGACCGCCTCTTCACTGTCTCCGGCATCAGTATCACTGCTCAGCCAAGATACCGCCAGGTCGGTGGTGGTATTAGCGGTGGCCGGACTGATGCTGACCAAGGTCATGGTTGGGGGGGTATTCAATGAACCGACAGTGACTGTGGCGGTAGTGAACCATGTACTGGTATCGAATCCATCGCTGGCGGTAATCTCGGCATGCCAGACATCGCCGGAGTGAACTGCGATTGAAGGAACGCTGACCTCGCCATCAAAGGCGGCAATCCTGGCCCCATCGGCATACCACCGAGTGTCGTTCAGTGCCGGGGTATCGCCTGAATCGGCATCGCTGAATGAGTAACTGAGGGTAAGTTCATCACCTTCAAAAGGTATTGCCGGTGAAATCGCCGCCGAATCAACCACCGGCGCCGAGTTGACTATCTCAACCGTGCTCGATTCGACCAATGTCCCCGAATCGGTGCCATCGGAGGGGGTGATGCTGGCATTCCAGAACTGCCCCTTGGTAGTGAAGCCGGCACCGACGGTTTTCTGGTCGTTGAGATATGAAACCGGTAACCCTTCGCGATACCAACGAATCTGTGTGCCGCTCTCGGCATCGCTGTCTGGGTCGGAATAAGAGTAGTTCAACTGCAAGGTGTCGGTGGTGGTGGCGAGGCTGGGGGTGATTGAGACCGCTGATACACTCGGCGGCTGATTATCTTCGGGGATTTGCACACTGTATGTAGAGGTCGCATCACCGCTGTTTTGACCATTGGCATTGGCGCCGACCACATCGAGGTTAAGGGTCATAGTCCCTGACCCTTGAGACGGGGCAGTCCAATCTACCGTCCATGGAGGGGTACTGCGGGTGGTGTGGGTGGCGGAATCACCTTGGGAGTTTATCTTCACATTGGTTCCTGGGTTGGAGAGTGTGCCCTTGGTGACCTCGATGGAAAAACCGCCTACGGAATAATAGGATGAGGTCATGTCGACGCTTAGGGAATAGGTTGTGCCGGGGGAATAAGTGGTTGGATTTCCTGATAGTGAATAGGTGACCGTGACACTACCGTGGCACGAACAACCGCCTGAGACATTGTAGATTCCGTTGATTTTGGCTTCAGTTCCCGAAGAGACCGTCGCTAATAGAAAAAGCAGCAGGACGGCAAGAACTGATTTCCTCATGTCACTTCCTATGAATTAATGGGGTTTGAAGATAACCCTCAATTCCAACGAAGGCCGAAAGTCGTAGCAAAACGTAGTAGCCTTCGGATTGCTACTTATTGCCTCCACCCCCATCGCGATGACGTGGAGAGTCCGTGATGCTGAGATATCCAATCCGACCAATGTCGGCTATTCTGCTGTTTCTGCTCTCGGCAATCGTGCTTGCCCCGGCCGCTTCAGCAGCTGGTTCGACCATCACCACCAGTAGCGAATTTGTGTTATTTTTACCGATTATCTTGGCATTGATAATCACCCTGATGTTGTGGAAATTGCTACTTCCGACATCACTGTCCTCACTGCAGGTAGCATTTGAGGTCGATGATGGCTTGTACGAAGTACATCGTCTGACCAAGACCCGCGCCGATTCCAAGGACTTGCTCGGCCTGCCGCGGGTCGGGCTGGGAATCGCCGCCTACCTGATGGCGATGGCGGGAATCTTGATTCTCATCACCGAG
Organism: Euryarchaeota archaeon UBA60; assembly: GCA_002503395.1. Lineage (GTDB taxonomy): Archaea > Thermoplasmatota > Poseidoniia > Poseidoniales > Poseidoniaceae > UBA60. The sequence continues at coordinate 4,034 of DARQ01000126.1, forward strand.
TTGCTCATCATCCCGAGTACCTTCCATGCCGCCTCGGTGGTGATGATGGTGATTTTTATCGCCTTGCCGGTGCTCTATTCGCCGTTGGAGACCTTGGCGGCGCAATTGTCGAAGAAATCCTCGGTGCAGGAGGCCGGTGGCTCGTGGTTGATGCGTTTCATCAAACGTTTCATCCTACTAATTCTTCTTTTCACTGTGACCTTGGCCATCCTTCTGTATGGCTGGAATGCCCACCCCAATGACCGTGCCACGTGGGTGGTCTATGCGGCACTGGTCTTCATGTCGCCGACCATTCTGGCCTATGGGAGAATTCTTGGGGCTTCGTGGAATATGTTGCTGGTCAACAAATGGCGCTCCTACAAAGGTGAGAAGACTCCGGTAAACCCCGACGAGCCGGGGCGGCTGGCCCGTCTCAACTCGATGGTGCTGGTAGTCTTCCTAGTCACCATGCCGATTACCGCGATAAATGGTATTTTCACTGTTTTATACGTCGCTTTGGGAGATGCCTCCCCTACCACTCAGCAGAACATTCTCAATTACGGAGGTCTGCTTGGCTGGGGGATTACCGAGGGGATCCACATGCAGGAATTGATTGACCGCTTCCAGTGGTTGAAGGGACTTCCGGTGATTCTGGCCACCTTCCTGACCATGAATATCGCCATCGTCGGGCTGGCCTTCATCTTTGAGTTGATTCGCAACCTGTTCATCGGCGGTCAGACCTTCTCCGGGGTCGGTGGAGTGACATTGGCCACTCCGCACGAGATTCGCGCCGAAAAGACCGTGCAAGCCCGCCTACTGTACTTCTCTTTCGCCGGATTCAGTGGCTATACCGTGTTATTGTTGGTGTTGGTCTGCTACAAGGAATTCTCCTCGCTGATGCCCTATGCCGGGGAATTGGAGGGTAGGGGGTTCACCGAACCGGTGATTCTGCTCGCCACCTGGTCCTTCATAGCCGTCGGCCAGGCGGTTTTCCTAGTCACCTGGCTCTTGAGCATGCCACGATTGAAGGTACTGCGGGAGTTGGAGTTCGACCTCTCACCGGAGGAGCGCCGTGGTGAGGTGATAGATTCGGGTGCTGGAGATTGGATGAAGAATCTCATCCACGAGGCGGCGCGGCGCGAGGATATCAATGGCCTGCGGTTATTCCAAACCGAGAGTCTGGCCGGTGACCAAGCAGTGGTGCGGATGGAGAAGACCCGCGCCCGGATGATCGAGCGTGCAATGCGCGGCTTATGGCCGCAGGCGATGAGTGAAAGTCGCTCATTATTGGCACA
>DARQ01000126.1:5457-10281 GCA_002503395.1 Euryarchaeota archaeon UBA60
GATACCGAGGTGCTGATGATGATAACGGAATTCCTCGACCCTTGGCGCGGCGAGGTCGACCTCGATCTGCGCAAGAAGCATCTCAAGAATCCCACCGTCGTCCACCTCGGATTATTGATGAAGCGCTTGGCGGTGTGGGAAGCGGGGGATTCGGGCAAGGATACCGAAGCCGAGATAATGGACCTGAGAAGCCGCTTATCGGCGATAGCGATGCTGAGATTGCAACGCCGCGGTATCGAAGCGTTGGAGTTGGCGATCGGTGCGGTTAAGGATAATCCGAACCACGTAGGGGGAAGAATCGCCCTCGCCCTGTGTCTGCTCGACGGCATCGCCATGCCCGAAGACCGCTTCAGTGCGCTCGACCTCTATCGCGGCTTGGACCGTGATGCACAGGCCGACCCGCGCGTCCATGCGCTCGGGGTAATCATCGGTGAAGAGGCCTCGATAAAGGACCTGGAAGCGGCGCTGGTGCAATCCTCAAGCGAGATGAGTGGGTCGGGGAAGAGCAAGAAGAAATCGGAGTCTGCAAAGGCGGTTGGAGATGGTGTGAGTGATGACTTGGAGTGGATGGATGAAGCGCCTGTCAACCCGGTCGCGGCACTGTGTGCCGGAGGTGGGGGGAGTGATGAGGCCTTGGCGGCCAACCTGTTGATAATCGGCCATCAGGCTATGGACCGTGGCTTGCCTCCGACCCTTCGTCGTACCGACCGAGAATACTTGATTCACTATTACATCCTGATGCCACTATGGGCGGCGCTGGGAATCGGCTTGGGATTTGCCATCGACAAAATCACTATCGGGGTGGCAATGGGATTGCTGTTGATACTGGGCCATATCCTGATAATGCGCATCCAGAGAAGTCAGGAAAAGAACATCACCCATCGCGACCAGATGGCGATGGTCAATCTGGCCAAGAGAATGCGCAGAAATAAGGTCAACTTCAATCCCAGCTCGCTTCCTGTCGGCACCCACCTGCTCCTCAGTGGCCTGCTTATCTCAGTCCAGGGAGTAACCTATGATATCGGCCTGCCGGGGTGGATGGTGGAGAACATTCCATCCACCAAACAGAAGGACTTCATCGAGCATGTCGCCGAAAGGCGAAGGGGATACCGCACCGCCAAACCGGCCCGCAGTAGAATCCTAGAGAAGAAATGGTGGGAAAAGCGCGAGCGGATGTCCGATTCAGAGGGGGCGCTGGCGCGCCTGCTCGGCGCAGATATCGCAAGCGCAATCTGTCCCAGCGAGGCTAAACCCAGCCTTACCGGAAGTGGTGGTAAGGGCGGTGGTGGTGGCGGCAAAGGTGGCTCAGGCGGTAGAGGAAAAGGGCGGCGAGTGGTTAGACGAAAGGGAAGTGGAGAAGGTGGTAAGCGCCAGGCGGTGCGCCGCAAGCGCAAGTGAAGAAGAAAATTCCTCTTCTCAATCTGATATGTCTGGATTGGTGATGATCATACATGAGGGAGGTAGATGTTAACGATTTGAAGTATGGGCGAAACAGGTGACTAGATGATCGTCAACCATTCCGGCGGCCTGCATCAACGCATAGCAGGTTGTGGGTCCGACGAAACTGAAACCCATCTTCTTCAGCGCCTTGCTCATCTCGGTGCTGGCCTCGATGACCGGGGGGAGTTCTGCCATGCTCTTTCGTTGATTGATGATAGGTTGACCGTCGACAAAACCCCAAAGGAAGGTGGCGAAAGCATCTTCATCCGTACCGAAATTATCAACGAAGACTTTGGCATTGTTGATGGCCGACCTTATCTTGGCTTGGTTGCGAATGATACCAGCATCACCGAGCAGACGCACCACATCATCATCGTCGAAGGCAGCGACCTTGGCCGGGTCGAACCCCTCGAATAGTCGCCGGTAGTTTTCGCGTTTCTTGAGGATGGTGATCCATGATAGGCCTGCTTGCGCCCCTTCGAGGATTATCTTCTCGAACAATCGCCGTCCATCGCGGTTTGGTCGGCCCCACTCTTCATCGTGGTAGGCAATGTATAGGGGGTCTTTTGTCGACCAAGGACATCTGGTAAGTTCCGCCATCAATTTAGTGGCATGGGTAAAGTCGTTTGGTCTTTACCGAAGGACACGACTTATTGTTACGAGGTTGCCTTCCGGAAGGGGTTCAGCGCGGGGTGACGCAATTGAAAGGAATCGGCCATACCGTGGCGGTATCGGTATTCATTATCTCGACGAATTCACCATCCGGGGTAAAGCCCTGTACAGTACCACTGAATGATTGACCGATATAACTGACATCGACCTCATCACCAAGGGCAAATCCGACCACATCGGCCTTACCCATTACATCGGCCTGGTGGCGCTCAGCGGCCTCGGCTTCGGCCGCCCATTGTGCCGCCAACTCATCGACCATCGAGCGCATCCGAGCGGTCTTACTGCGGTTGCGCAGTTTCTCTGGAATCTCATCGAGCACCCGCAGTCGCAGACGTGCCGCCTCACACACCTTGCCATGCTCGTGTTCAAGCAATTCATTCAGTGGGTCAGCCGTATATATCGATGCTATCGACTCGATGGTCTCTTGCGCCTGCACTAGGAAGCGCTTTCGCTTCTTAGCCGCAACGTCAACATCCTGGTCCTGATAACCAAAGGCTATGGCAGGAATATCCTCAAGCGCCAGACTATTACGAATCCGGTGCATTAAGTCTTCCTTCTCCGAGCCGAGCAGTTTTCGGCGCTTGCGGCGCGCCGCTCGGCGCACCTCATCATCCTCGTGTTTGAGTGCTTCTTGAGGGATGTCGTCAGCATCGTCGACCGACCTGATGATTGCCAATAGTTCCTCTTTGCGCTCTAGTTCACTAAGGCGTTTTTGCGCCTGTTGACGGAGTTCATCATCCTCGTGTTCAAGTAATTCCGAAGGGAAGTCGGCGAGATTCAGTACCTCGGCCAGTTCGACAATACCCTTCTTGCGCTCCTGTCCCATCCTGCGGGCACGCATCTTTCCCTGCGCCTTTTCTCGTGCGATGCTTTTCAGTTCACTGCGCTTACCCTGCGCTAGACTATTCACTACAGGGTCATCGTGATTGAGCAGGTGTTCGGGAATATCGGAAACCGATTCCATGCCGACCAATTGTTTCTCAACCTCGGAACGGAATGCGAACATCTGAATCATGTCGTTGGCAGCCTGATGAATTTCCGGGTCATCGATTTGGAAGGCTAATTCGGGAATATCCGCTTCACTCAGTGCTGCGGCAATCTGCTCGGGAAGGAGGACCCAATCCATGGTCATGACAATTTGCTCATCGACTTCTTCGGTTGCCTCGCATATCTCCTCATACTTCTTTTTCGCCGCCTCGACATTGCGCTCTTGCGCAAACTGGGCGAATTCCTCATAGAGGGAATTAACGGTGAATGTCTCAACCTGGGTCAGCCGTAATTGATTCAACTGATAGATCAGGCCTTTCTGTTCCAGACGGCGCCAACCTCTGATATTACTCTTCTCGGCAATCTCACCGAGTTGTTCCATACTCATATCCCATAAATCGGCCAAGGGAGGAATCCCCTCTTCCCCGATATCGCCCTCATAGTCACATTTCGGGCAGAAACCCATCTCTGAATCGAATGCTGAACCGCAATCCGCACAGTAGGCAACCTGCTTCATCGAAGTTGCGAAGGGGGCTTATCTTTAACGTATTTTCCCCGACATTTATTTTTTTTAGGGGTTTTCCCAGCAATATTAACTAGAATTCGGTAAATTACCAGTAGGAAGAGAAAGGTTGCCCCTTCGGCGGCGCACCGCCGAAGGAGCTGTTGCTCCCCTGTCGAGCAGGGTGTTTTGAACTTCAACCGATTACGATTTTACGATTTCAGGCTTCGAGTACGTCGAGGATGCCGTCGTTATCGTCGTCATCATCTTCGTGGTCGTCTAGGCCGTCATTGTCGTGGTCGAACTGCCCGGTTAGCGGATTGCCATCGTTAGCCTCAAACCAATCGGTCAAGCCATCGTTGTCATCATCCGTGTCACTGAGGTCCCACATGCCATCGTTGTCGTGGTCATAGCGATAGGTGCCCCAAGCACCGTCGAGTTCGTCGACATCTAGGATGTCGTCGTTGTCGTCGTCGGGGTCGACCCCATCGTTCATTCCATCGTTATCATGATCGCGACTGTAGTCTTCGCCATTTGGTCCAACGTCATTCCAGTTGTCGATTCCGTCGTTGTCGATGTCGAGGTCGATAGCATCGTGGATGCCATCGTTGTCGTGGTCGTAGATGTTGGTGTTAGGATCACCATCGTTGACCTCGTCGGTGTCGTTCAAGCCGTCACCGTCGTCATCGTCGTCTTCAGAGTCTACAATACCGTCGTTGTCGTGGTCCATTGGGTTGTCATCGACATCATCAGGAATGCCGTCGTTATCGTCATCGTTGTCGAGGTCGTTAGGTATACCGTCGCCATCGTTGTCGTTGTCGCCATTTTGGTCCTGATTGTCAAGTTGCTGACCTTGTTGTTGGTCGGACTGCTGACCTTGCTGACCTTGTTGACCGTTCTGGGTCTGTCCCTGCTGTTGCTGGTTCTGCCCATTCTGGTTCTGGCCGTTCTGGTCTTGCTGTTGTCCAGAGTCTTGCTGGCCGCCTTGTTCGCCGCCTTGGTTCTGTTGACCCTGTCCGTTGTCCTGCTGTTGACCTTGCTGTCCCTGCTGACCCTGCTGACCTTGCTGACCTTGCCCGGACTGCTGGCCCTGTTGTGAGCCCTGGCCTTGCTGGCCTTGTTGGCCCTGCTGACCTTGCTGTCCTTGCTGACCTTGCTGTCCCTGCTGGCCTTGCTGGCCTTGCTGGGAGCCTTGAGACTGACCTTGACCTTGACCTTGGCCC
>DARQ01000126.1:10463-16199 GCA_002503395.1 Euryarchaeota archaeon UBA60
TCCTTGACCTTGTCCCTGACCTTGCCCTTGACCTTGTCCCTGTCCTTGACCGGAACCTTGGCCTTGGCCTTCGCCTTGGCCTTGGTCTTCGGATTCGCCGCCACCTTGGGTGCCGCCGTCTCCGCTACCGGCTTGAGACTGCTGGAAGTCTGGGTCGTAGGCGTCGGGGATTCCATCGCCGTCAGAGTCGCTATACTCACCGTCGTTCGGGTCGTTCGGGTATTGATCGACATTGTCGTTCTTACCGTCGCCATCCGTGTCGGCGTTGTTTGGGTTGGTACCCATAGCATACTCTTGGCTGTTGGTCAAGCCGTCACCGTCTGGGTCTGCCTGGCCGTCGCCGCCGTTAAGCGGGTCCAATCCGTTGGCAACTTCCCATCCATCTGGTAGGCCGTCTCCGTCGCTATCTGCATTGTTCATGTTCGTGCCTTGTTGCTGTTCTTCTGCATTAGTTAGTCCGTCTCCGTCCCAGTCAGCACCGCCATCAGACGGGTCAAGTGGGTCAGAACCGTCGCCACTTACCACTGCTAGAGTGGAGGTTGCGAGAAGTACTGCAATAAGCAAACTCATTATTCTATTCTTCATATTTGATCTCTCCTTTATTTTTTTTTATTTTACTGATCAGAGAACCCGCTGTTCTCTCTTTCCATCGATACTCGAGACTGGCTCGAAAAGTCGCATGGGATGGTGCGGGCGTCTTCTCCCCCGAAAACACCCGAAAAGCGGGCGCTGTAAAGGGGTGATTGGGATGAGGAAACAGTGCTTACGCCGATGTCGTTGACACCCTGCAGTATCATCGCAGTGTGGCGATTATCTCTATTATTCAGCGCTGTTACTTGGTTATCCTCTTGCATTAATTTTCACGTTTCGTTCGTAGGGAACCCGCCGTTCCCTCTAAACTTCGCTGGATACTAGATGCTTATGAAGCCTGCGCGCGGCGGCATCAACGCTTTTTTCATGCATCTGGAGATAGTGTGGGCGAAGTTGAGGATGAAGATGATGAACTCGGTAAGAGTACACTTGCGGGGTGGAAACTCAGCCATCGCGCGGTCGGCTCGCGCATTCCCTCATCGCGAAAACGATACTGCCGCAGGCGACCATGGCCTTCGGCCTCAGCGAATACACCGCCATCGTCCTCTATACCGGCCTTCATGGCGAGACGGGTAATGGCGATTTTTGCTGCCCTGATGGTATTCGAGGCTTCCTTCAATTCCTCGGCACTATCGCTGGCCAGCGCCAAGCGATCGATGAGTTGGCCCTGAGAAGCTCCCTCAGGGGCGCTGGCAATCATCCCCAAGATAATAAATTGGTCTTTGGTCGAGGCATCCCAACGTTCCCATTTCTCGGTGAATCTCTCCTCAAGATTCAGTAACCAATCTTTCTTCTCGCCTTTGAATTGGCGTGGATTGATTCCCTTACTCGAACTTAGATTGAGGTTATAGCACTGGTTGCCCTTGGGAAGAACTTCGGAGAAGTGATGAAACTTCCACTCACGCTCAAGCCAATTATCGACCTGTGTCAATAGGAAAGGGTCACTCCCTCTGGTCTGATATATCCCCTTGCGGAGTAATTTCGGGGCTATATTGCGAAAGCCCTCGGGGTCGCGCTTGGAAAAAATCTCAAATGCTTCGACCAGCCGCTTGACCTGCTTCTTGCGTGCCCGCTCATCTCGCCTATCGGAAAGCGGTTTCTCGGCTGCCATCGGTTGGCTTGTGGTCATCATTATTCAAATCCATTTCGTTGCCCTGTGCCGGAAGCGAAGGCTACTATGTATTGTTACGAAGTTCGGCCTTCGGGGTATGGGTCGTCTGTGGTGTATCCCCTTTAGCGAAGGCCGAGCTTCGACTTGCTGAGCCGAAATACTCCGAACGCTCGGCTAAGTCTCTTACCTGCATTCTGATGCCTACTGGCAACAGCCTTGCACTCGTATTCGTCGTCTTCCTCTCGGTCGACATACGTAATGCTACATATTGTCCGGTCGACCTCACAGTGCCCTTCGCTTAGATTCCACCGACTAGTGCGTTAGGCATCAAGATCGTACCGACCTTGGCCCAATCTGCCTTGGCCAGAAATTCCCCGTCGACTAGACGGTTATCGGCAAAGACCCAGGTGTTAGGTTGGGAGGTAAGACGCTGGATGGTCTCCTCCTTGGTCAGTTGTAGGGTCGTGTGTCCGGTATTGTCGGCGATCTTTACTGTGGTGCGTATGTTATTGCTCATTTTATTCTCCTGCCATCGTATGGCAATAGCACAGATTCCTCACCCAATATAAACCACGAACTCAAGTGAGCCACCCCCTGAGATGGTAAATCGCCCTTCGTAAGCCTCATCCCCCGGCACTGTAACGGCTCACTGAGGGATGGTTGTGCGGCGCTCGAGAATGGCAAAACCGGGTGAAGATTTGCCCGCGGGATATTTCACCACCCGTTACCAAACCCTGCGCCAACCGTTGGGTTTCCCTTCGGGAGCTGAACACATCGACGATGATGGGCAAGCCCTACACGCATGGGTAGGGGTTGATGGCGAAGTGGTGGCGGTCGGGCGTGCGCATCTGATTCCGCCCGACGAAGATGGTAGTGCGGCTGACCATGCCGGTGCGGATGCAGCGACCTGCCCGGCCTTTGCCCCGCTCAATGGCGCGGAGGATTTTCCCCCCCCTGATGATTTGCGACCAGCCTTCCAGATTCGCCAGATGGGCACGCTCGAGAAATGGCGTCGTCAAGGTTGTGCCAGAGATATCCTGGAACTTCTTGAGGCCGGGGCTCGCACCCAGTGGGGTTGTGCCAGCGGTTGGCTTCAGGCGCGATTGCCGGCCATTACGTTCTACGAAAGGATGGGGTGGACGGCCTTTGGGCCAACCTACGAGGTAGAAGGAATCGGGCCGCACGTATCAATGTACAAGTTGTGCCGGTGACTTCTCATGTCGTGTAACGAAGATGCCGATGATTGAAATCGGAATCAGAAGACAACCTACGACGGGAAGAAAATCAGCTATGATCTCCAACGCTTCACCCCCTGAGGTTTCATACTCAATCCAACGAGCATATTCGTCCTCGTGGGCGAGGAGGAGATTGGCATCATCGTCAACAGCCAACCATGCAACCGACCAGTCATTATTACGCCATGATTGGCATTCTAATTTGTACCATGTTTCTCCATCTGCTTGGGTAGTTTGCGAATCTTGTACATCACCTTGTTCGGCCCAGCAATTCCCATCTTTTATCTCCACGTCTATCCATGTAATCTGGTCAATTTCGGCACTGTCCGGGTATGATGTCACCTTCATCTCAACCCCATCGATAGTGACCTTTTCTATTATTTTACTACCATCGTAATCGTCATAGTTTCGGTAGTTGTTGTCGTAGGCGATATCCATGAAAATTGGCACCACTGTCATCAGCGAGATTATTGTAACAACCAGCAGTAATTTGAAACGGCCATTGTTGGTACTGATCAGTTGTCTGTACCAACCACTGAACGATAACTTTGGCTGAACTCCGGCCATCACCCCATAGGGAGATGCTGCGACCCCCCCGGCGCCACCCGGAGTTGCAACCTGCCCGCTCAGCAATGGGGCGACTTGGCCTCCGGGTGAGGCAAAGGCACCGACCACCACGCTCGGTGGTGGGGTTTGTACCTCCTGATCTACCGACCCATCGCCGGATTCCTCTTCCATGGCGGTAATTCAAGCCGTAAGCATTTCATCATTTCCGCAACCGAAGGTCACTACATGTCGTTACGACGTTCAGTCTTAGGAGGGAAAGGTTGTGCCGAGTTCATCCCCTTACCGAAGGCCGTACCTGAATTTGAATCTTAGTGACCCTCGTTTTATTGGCCTTCGGTGATATTTTCGAGCCACTGGCGCAGACGTCGACAGCCCTCGCGGATATTGTCGATATTTGTGGCATAGGAGATTCGGCAATACCCCTCGCCACCCTGCATCAGGCTGGCAGGGATCAGTTGTACCTGCGCCTCGGATAGGGCCCGGCGGGCGAAGGTCTTGTCATCCATTCCGGTAGCGGTGATATCGATGATGATGTAGAATGCCCCCTCGGGTTTGTTGACCGATAGTTGTGGGATATTGGACAATTCCTCAAATACAACCTCACGCCGCTCGGCAAAGGCATTGTGCATCGGCAAACGCCCCGCATCATCGAACAAGGCAAAGGCCGCCGCCTTCATCGTGAAGGTCGGCACGTGGGTGGCGGCGCTGGTCTGGCACAGGTGCAATGCGCGCATCGCCTCGGGTGGACCAGCACAGAAGCCCAACCTCCACCCGGTCATCGCCCAGGATTTTGACCAACCTCCGATGGTGATGGTCCTCTCCCAACCCCCTTCAATGGTCGAAGGTGAGGTGTATGGATGGTCTGACCACACCATTGTTGCATAGATCATGTCATCGATTATCCACAGGTCGTGGCGTGTCGCTAAATCAACCAAAGCCTTGGTCTCCTGTGGGGTATAGACCGCCCCCGTCGGGTTATTGGGTGAGTTGATGAAGATGAATTTCGTCTTCTTTGTGACCGCCGCCTCCAACGCTTCCATGTCGGGGTGAAACGATGGGCGGTGGGTCGGGACGTGCACCGGGGTCATTCCGATCAAGCGAATCTGGGCATCATAGGTAGGCCAAGCTGGGGCAAGAAGCAACACCTCATCGCCGGGATTACCCAATCCCATCAGCGCATAGAGCAGGGCTTGCTTACAGCCGGGGGTGACGACCACATCTTCCCAGCCGACCTCAATACCACATCTCTCGTCAAGAAAGCGTGCCACGGTTCTGCACAACTCTTCACTTCCACTGGGGCGGGTGTAAGAAGTCTCTCCATCGCGCAGGGATTGGATGGCCACCTCCCTGATACCCTCAGGGGTGGTGAAGTCGGGCTGACCGACGGTGAAACGGATGACTCCTTCTGGAGGAGGGGTGAGAAAATCGGTAAAGCCCTTGCCAACACTGTCCAAATGTCGATTCATATCCGGCATACTACCACCTACTCCCACTAATGGGATAGCGTGTGCTTAAGGGTGCTGCCTTTCAATATGGTGGCTTACATCTCTCAATAAATCGCTGTATGGGGAGAAAAAGAATGGGATTGCGAGGGGGGAAATTGTTTGGCCATCGTACCACCAACTTGCAATCGAGAAAGTCGCGTTGAAATATAACCTGTCTGTGCGACAAGATAAGCACGGGTGACAGAGCGGCTATGTGCGGGACTGCAGATCCTGATACCCGAGTTCAAATCTCGGCCTGTGCTCCAACAATACGCTTACAACAATACCGAAGGATTACGCTGCTGAGATACGCCACAGTGAGCCGCCTTCGCCGAAATTAGCGAAGTATAAGTCACCGGTAGTCGGGTGAAATCTTAGGGGCAATGGGGTTCCGATGTCGGTGGCGATGACTGTGGATTCTCCGCTCCAGTCACCGTTGGAATCCTGAGTGAAATCGATTCTAATGATTTCATGACCTTGGGGGATCACGGTATTCCACGAGCCATAGACGGTCACGTAAACCGTGTACTCTCCGCCGGGTAGTGACGAAATAGCCGGCCGGGCATCGATGCCGTTGATACTGCTGTGGGGAGTCCAGGTCGCTATCGGGCCAATTGTCCCTTCGGGGACCGGATGTTCGGGGTCATCATCAGGCCAGCCGTAATCGGCACCAACCGTCAGTAGGTTGACCTCTTCAGGGGGGTGGTCGCCCTCCCAGTCTCGGCCGTTATCGGTGAATACGTAGCCC
>DARQ01000087.1:0-1043 GCA_002503395.1 Euryarchaeota archaeon UBA60
AACTGGATTGTAACCGGGACTTTAACCGAGAATTGCCATGACCTATCTGATTTGAGAGACAAACTCAGCACTCTCATCACGACGATGACTCAATCATCATCGTAAACACCAGGGTCGGCATGACCACCAGGTGAGTGTGGACGACTATCACCTACATCGACCGCATCCGAGGTATCAATCTCAGTTTCCTTAACATCCAACTCGATCTCCTCGCCACTTGCCAAGGTTGTCATATCATCTAGTGATGGGCTGGTGATTTTCCGCTCAACATCCGGTGCAGCAGCATATTCCTCGCGCTTATCTTGGCGTTTTTCATGGTCGCGAGACAACTCCAGAGAATCAGCGAAGACCCGGCCGACAACTTCACGGGTGCGCTCACTGCGACGGGCCGCATCCAACTCATAACTCGACTGCTCAAACTGCTTTTCCAATTCTCGCAACTCAGATGTGCGGTCTTGTAGGGCGGATTCAAGATCAGTCATAGTCAATTGCATCTGGCTGACCCGCTCGTCACGCTCAAAGACATCATTATGGAGCCGACGCTCACGCCGACGCAGAGCTTCATACTCACGGTTTCTTTCAAGCAATCGACGTTTCAACTCCTCAATCTGTTCGACTAGGTAATCGTGCTCGGCGCTGACACTGCGAGGACCTTGGAGCACCCGCTCCAACTGTTCCTCCAATTCTCCCAAACGCTTGTCGCGCTGGTCGAGCAGGCCACGAAGACGGTCGGCAATATCCCGCAACCGTTGTCGCTCTTCCTCAAGTGCGGCATTTGCCGCCGACTCCGCCTCCAACTCTCCAGACCTCTGGTCGAGTTGTGCTTTCAAGGCGCGAACTTCATCAGCAGTCACACTGGTCAAGCCAGCCTGAGCAGCTCGGTCCAAAGCCTCGACCAATTGCTCAACCTTACCCTCCATTTCAGAGATGACACTATTCTGGTCTTCGGTGAGATTTCTCAACTGGTTATTTTCAACCTCGAGACCTTCCATTTCCTCTACACTCGCAGAGGCATCGTGCTCCTCAATTTCCACCCGAGCATC
>DARQ01000087.1:1139-2979 GCA_002503395.1 Euryarchaeota archaeon UBA60
GTCGAAACCAAGTCATCGTTGCGTGCCGACAACTCATCCCACGCAACCAAAACCTCGTCAACGAGTTGCTCTGAACTATACGATTTCAACATCCCTTCGAGGGCAGAACGGTCATTCCCACCAAGGGAATCACCACCGTCTCCCGGGGCCGCAGCGGTACCAAGCGTCATGCTATCGCTACGCATCGGCCTTGTACCATTCTTGAACCTTTACCGTGTAGCGGCCATAATTCGCTCGGTTGCAGACCCGACCAAAATGGTCGAGAAACCTCAATTAATCGAGGTATACTGCTCATCAGGCATAACTTCAGCCAATTTCAGAGCGCCGGTGGCGACTTGGGTAATCGGGTCATCACAGCACCACACATTGACATCTCCGATATCGGATAATTCATCGGCGATTCGACCGGCAACCCCATCAATTAGGGAGCCTCCACCACTGATAATGATATTATTTCGCAAAATTGGTTGATATTCAGGGTCGGCAGTTGCTACCACAGCCTTGATTCCAGATACGATATAGGGCATTGCCGCCTCACAGGATTCCCTCACCAAATCGCCGATATCGACGATCTGCTTCTTACCTTCGACTGATAACTCGACCATGCATTCTCGGTCTTCGTCACCGACATAGGAATACTTTTCTTTCATCCCGCGGGTCATATCCTTGGTCAACTGAGCCCCAGTATACTTCTTCTCGATAAGATCCATCAGTTGCTCATCAATCCAATCACCTGCATGACTCAGAGTATCCTCATCATCCTCGGATGGGAAAGTGCCGTAGATACGGGCGATGTCTGTAGTACCGGCACCGATGTCGACGACAATGCTGCCGCCAATTTCATCCAAGCCAAAGGCGGTCGCAAAAGGCACGGAAACCACCATAATGGCATTAACCTGACCGCGCAGTGTAGCGACGAGGTTGGATTTATCGGTGAAAGTAATGTGCGAAGGACTACAAATCACCCCAAAGACCTCGTCATATTCCTCTGGATCGACCGTGTCGATGAGATGGGTGACGAAGGCCTTTGCTGCGGCGAGATTCGCCTCATCATCCTGGGCGACGCCAGCCGCCATTGGACGGAATAAATTACACGCTAATTTATTCTTCAACGCATCGGCCCCGAACAGCACATCACGCCCGAGGAAATTACGGGCTACCGGGTCCTTCGGTTTTCCGACTACGGTTTCCATTGTATCCAACCCACCAGCACTCGATGCGATGGTAGACTGGAAAGTCCCCAAATCAATTCCTATATACAATCTATCGCCCATTTTCATCCCTCTTTATACACTCTCGCGCAGAGTGAGCCATACAACTTCTATGCTTGAAGGTGATGGTGGTGCTAAGGGTGGTAAAACGCAACATCACTCGGCTTCACTATAGGGTCCTTGCAAACTTCCATCATCAATCCCGCGAATATCATTACGCCGTATCGAGATTGCCGCAATCGCGTAGGCGATGACCAGGATTAAAAGTGCCAATAAAGGCCAAGTGATTTTTCCCGGCAAGGCGGAGGACCCACTATCCATAGCACCACCTTCACCACCGGTGCTCCCCTCGCCAAACCCACTCAATTCCAATGTGATATTGGGTGAGAGGAAAGTGGTATTAGCAACCGTATCACCATCGATATCCAATTCGACCACCACCCACACTACAACGACCGTGACCACACCTTCAACATCAGCCGTATTTACACCCCCACTAGCATTAGCGGGTACAAAAAAAGCCCAGAAACCCCATATATCCAAATTAGTGGAATACAATTCACCACCACCATCAACCCGCGTTTCCCATACTTGAATTTCTTTCAACCCATCAGCGGAGCGAAGGTAAG
>DARQ01000028.1 GCA_002503395.1 Euryarchaeota archaeon UBA60
CGATGCCACATCTATGATTGAGCAGACCCCGATGATGGCCGCCCCGCTGGCCGCCCCACTGGCTACCCCTCAGGCACTGCCACCCCCGCTCGATGCCCCCGCACCAGCCGCGGTAACCATTCCGCAGATGGTACCAGTCCCTCCTGCCTATCCTCCTATCCCCTTGGAGGGTATTCCGGTCGGGTGGACGATGGACCAATGGCACCACTTTGGTCAAGAGCATCTCGACAAACTGAACCGTGAAAACAACCTTGGTGGAGGTGTGCAGTGATGATTTCTGCCCCCACCCTGCATGTGATTACTACCGAACTGACGGTGGGAATGTTTGCCTTATCTGGCATCTGCTTCCTGTTGATGTTCATTGGAAAAGGTCCCGAGGTCAAGGATTCGGTGGCGCACTGGGCTCTCGCCGGGGGTCTTCTGGCAACCCCATTGGCAATCTTGACCGGAGTTAATTCCGCTCCTGGAGATGGATTGGATAACCCATTGCTCGCTAACAAACTCCTGCTTTCGATGTCCGCGGTCGGCCTAGCACTTGGTCTGCTGTGGACCCGCATCACCGGTGGTCGTCAAGATGGAAGATTACATCCTTCCATAGGTATGGTCAGCGTCGGAATGGTACTGCTTACAGCGGGAATCGGTGGTGAATATTCCCGCGGTGAGACGCTGGTCTTCTTCCTACCCAAGGATATTGTATTCCTGTTCCCGGTCTGGGTCAGTGTGATATTGATGGCGATGGGATTTACCCTGATAGGACTCAGTATCACTAAATCTAAGGCCACCGAAAGCCACTGAGATTAATTTCCGGCTTGTTTTTCACAGGAAGGCAATCGAATACTTTCCAGTAGGTCGGACAAATCGGCGCCTACTCACTCGGTACGGTGCCGCAGAACCCGTAGCCGTTCATGGGCTCACCTCGTCGATGGAAAGCATGCCATGCGAGGTGAAGGTCAACTTCCAGGGTCCGCTAATCGGTTCCCAGTCCTCGGGGTCGAGTTCTGCTGTCTCGGCATCGAGGAAGACGGATTCGAGCCAGGCGCCGTAGGCGGCTCTGTCTTCGACGCTGTCACCGGCCTGCAGGCAGATGGCGACGAGTTGCTCGTGTCGGGCGGCTTCTTCGTCGATTTCGAGTGCGTTGAATATGGATGGAACGAGGCCGTCGAATTCTCCCCACTCACCTCCACCAGACATGCAGAAGGGGTCGACGATCTCATGCAGGGCCTTGGCGAAGAGGCTCAGTCGTGCGACATTCTCATGGCTGAGTCGGGGTGCATCATGACCACCGCCGATTTCCCAGGACCAGTAGGCCCGCTGCTGGGCGGGGTGCATGTGGATGAGGACGTGTGGATTGCCCTTCGCAGGGACCCATCGAACACAGGAGACGTGTGTCTTCATGCGTTCACCTCCTCGCTGATTGCGCCTTGGGTGCAGAAGACTCTGTCGATGGTGGCGAACCAGTTGAGCAGGTCGAGCCGCTTGAGCACGTCTTCGTTCATCTCACCGCTGAGATGGTCGTTGTGGACCTTGAATACCTCGATGATATTGTGTTGATTCGATGCCCCGTTGAGGCGGGCGAAGCCCTTCTCTTTCCTCTGGATGATAAAGCCGAGGTGCTCAAGCGTGACACCAGAGTGCACTTCGAAAGAATCGGGGGGGATATCGAACCAAGATAACTCGAAATCCACATCGCTGTGCTTGAGGTCGAGTAGGATGAGGCCACCATCCCGCACCTTGTGGGCGAACGCCTTCGCGTAGTCTGAGAAGTCTACATCAAGCCCGGCCACAGGCGTCGGAATCCAGTCGTCCAGCCAATCGACGTAGAGAATGTCGACCAACGGCATTGAAGCCAGCTTTTGGCCACCATCTCCCTGATTCATCTCAAGCCAGTGTGCAACATCGAGAGATACATTGTTGTAGAGCTTTGAACCGTGGTAATCGGTGTAACCGACCTTCTGGAAAGGACAATTACCTTCAGCATCCACAACGCCCTGTAAACCATCGTCCGGAGTATGCGGATAGATGTCATTGGCTACGAGCACGAAGGGTGTTCCCAAGGATGCGGCAATTTGCCAACTAGCAATCCAGTGTCCACCAGCAGCAGGGTGGTAAATCACTGTTGGTCGTCCACCTTTAGGGGTGTACGGTATTCCTTCGGTTGTGGTTCCATCTAACATATTCATTTCATTTTTCATCATATTCTCATTCTCCTTTTTTTATTGTCGAGTTGGAGAGCGTACCGGGACTTGAACCCGGATCTCGAACTTCGCAGCCTCGAATGCTTCCTTCTACACCATACGCCCATGAATTGTGGGAGAATAGCCCTACTCCGTCCTGGAATTCAACCAGGTCTTCTCCCACGAGGGGAACGTGCAATTTACACCACCGGGGGGCCCATTCAGGGTCTCTCACCACTCTCTGTAGTCGCGTGCTGACAGATTTGCCAGATGCACCTAAATGCGAATCCGCGGTTTCTAACGAATGGTCCACGGCTAAGGTGCCGCTGACTACAGGGAGATTGAAGTTATCACTTGCGTTAACGGGTAGTGCGACAGCGAAGTCGACCCCCCCTGGAATTGGAATTGGAAGTGAATGGGAGGTGAGTAATCAGACTCTCCTCGCTATCGCTGGAGTTACCGAGAAATATAAAATCGAAATTATTCTCACTCATTGTATCATCTCACTTTTGGCTATTATTTCAGCGATATGTGGATGAAACAATAGACCTATATAAACACTGAGAAAATTATGGTTATTTGGTAATAACGGGAAAACGGAAATTAAGTTTTCAAGAAATACACAAATGCAAATAACGACTTAGTTGATATCGCCTCCGGGAAAACCACAATCTGTCGCAGGATTAATAAACGGGGGAAATTCAACTACCATTGGATGGAATAAGACGCAGATATCCACCAACTCAAGAGAAAGAAAATAAGGAAAAAGGAGATGAAGAAATGGGACAGAAAGGAGTTGGAAGAATGAATTTAGAGGACATAATCCCAGATTGTAGCATCTGTGAAACACCGTTGAGGTTGTTCTTCAGAAGTGGAGTCACAGCTGATGAAACAGGCTCAAAGATGGGTTGGGTTTGGAAATGCACCCTGAGGTTCAAACCTTGGCATCACACCACGTTTTCTGAATTGGAACCACTCGATTACCCGGCTGTGCAAAAGGTGGTGGCTGAGATGTCCGACTCAAGAGAGGAGAGAATGAAGGTAGAACCGGCATTCGAGTACTACGAGGGTGATGAGGAGAGCGCCCATCTGTACCCCTACCGAGTCTGGACGCCGATACCCCCGCCATTGCTCAGCACGCAATGGATAAAGGAGAACATCACAGACGATTTCATTTGGCATTGGGTTCCTGCAACCGCACCTCGAATGGCGGCCTTCAAAAGCCTGTCTCAGGCAGACCAGTACGCCTCGGAAGCGGTGACCGTCTGCATGGAGTCGTTGTCGAAGAAGTGCGATGCAGCGGCGCAGGCAATCACAGAGCGATGCAGGTGTGGACGAACACTCTGCGCCACTCACCATCCCGAACCTAGCGAGGCTTGTCCATTCTGTAAAATCTGGGGCAGTGTACATGAATTAACGATTAAAAGGTTAAAAGAAATGAATAAAAATAATAAAAAGTGATAACAATGAACAAGAATCTTAACAATTGTACCCCGAACATCATGCTGTGGTTTTGGTCGGGAAGGTGTATTCCTTGACCCCCATCTCCTGATAGAGTTGCGGCATCTTCCCGGTCTTTGAATAGATGTAAAGTGCCGCGACCGCAACCTGCTCAGCGGCACTGCTCCACATGATGAGTACCGCTATCGCCAACCCACCGATAATCAAGCCGATGTAGCCCATCGAGCCGAGAACGGTGACCATCACGATGGTTGCGACCACGATGATGGCGCCGAAAAGGAAGGTGATCAGGCCGATTCCCAAGCCCGAACTGATATTTTCCCCCCAGGTCTTGAAGAACATCTTCTTGCTCGACCTCATGCTGTCTCCAATCCCCTTACCCTCTATGACCATGTGTGGTATCATGAAGAAGGTCAACATCCACCAGATGGCAGCGCCGATGATTTGGATTACCATAGCCAACGCCGCACCACCACCACTGCGACTGTTCTTCCCGGCATTGGAGAGCATCTTCAGCAACAGGCCGACGGTGCCGGCGATTATTCCCCAGATGATGATGATGTGAATGCGCTTGAACGCCGCCGAGAAACCATCACCAAAGGAGGGGTCTCCCCCTGATAGACGGATGTGAGCATTGGCGATCAGGGCGCTATTCCAGAAGGTGACTATGATGCTTACCATCATGTAGCCAGAGAACACAAAGGCCATGTAGGCCGGGGTCATCTCTCCGCTGGAGGTCGTCGTCCACGACTGTTCCAGTGCTTGGGGAATGCCGACCGCGACCATCGCCCCGACGCTGAGGATTCCGCTCAATAACACGTAGACCATCAACTCGCCATCCTTGCGTACCACCGACATGCTCAATTTGCTCATTTTCCAGCCGCGCCCGATGGTGTCGAAGAAACCCATGTGCCGACCTCGAAGTGACCATTTATCAGTATATCCTAAAATGACCTATTGTCCACTACCGTTTTTGCAAAATCGCCTATGACCGGAAAATCTTCGTTTAGTGCCACTATAATGGCCTGTTCGCATTTCTTTTTGATGGCATGGAGAATAGCAGCCGGTTTGCGAAGGCCGAAAGCAGAAGCGATTTGTAGTGGCCTTCAATGGAGATGATATCGCGACGGCCACGTGATACCGAACCCCCGAATCGCCCCCTTCCGCTAATATATGATGAGGATGAGGTCGCACGACTTCGGGGCCTCACCATGATAGAAGATAAGTTGATACAATCCATTGTAGATAAAAACCGACAGAACTCAAAATCATTCTTCATCGTCATGATGTTCCTGCTCTCCAGCCTGGGATTGATGACCGGCGCGTTCATCGATGCCGGCCATGTTCCAGAGACCGGCTTGGTCGAAGTTTCGAGGAACCCAACCCCCCTGTCAAGTGCCCAGAGCACCCACCAAGGTGGCCAAGGTGATTGGAACGGGGCGATGCACGGGGTGCAGAGAGGCACCGAGATGCACCCGGTATTTCTCGATACCCAATACTCCGATTACGGGGTGATGAATGGCAAGATCAACGATTTGGATATGCTCGCTCTTCTCTATGCCGGCTCGCGGCAATCTCTGCTGGAAGAGACCATGGCCGATGATCACGACAACGATGGCATCCCTGACTTGACCGATCTGGACGACGATAACGACGGTGCTTACGACCTACTCGAGCGCTTCGACGGTTGCTGGTCGACCGACCCCTATGACCACGATAATGACGGTGTCTTAGATTTACTCGACATGGATGACGATAATGACGGAATCCTTGAGGGGCCAATCGATTATGAGTATCTTGAAGGTCTTGGCCTCGACCCCCGAAATGTCTCGACCGACCGCTTCGTCAACCAGTCGACGGTGCACCCTTGGACCATGACCGTGGTCGGCCCTGGCTATCTTGCCGACCAAAACCCATGGGACCACGACAACGATGGTGTGCCCGATGAGGACAACGACGGCTCGGGCGCTGGCCGCTACGACGAGGACGATGACAATGATGGGCGCATCGACCAGTTCCGCTGGCAGTGCGATGCCGATAATGACGGTGACCAGGACTACTTCGACGATGATGATGACGATGACGGATTGAAGGATTGGCTCGACGCCGATCCCTACAACGCCTCGGTCACCATCTCGATGGCCTCCAGCGGCAACATGTACAATGCCGCAACTTTGTGGACATTTGACCAATACCGCACCTACTCGCACGGCCTCAATTATGTGACCATGGAGGCGGCGCAACACCCGGGTAGTGCGACCTTCACCGACATTTGGGATGGTGACCTCGATGGTGACGGAATCCCCAATTTCATAGATCCGGACAACGATAATGACGGTCTGCCCGACTCCTCGGATACCGATGATGATAACGACGGCATTCTCGATATGTTCGACCCCGATGACGATAATGACGGCATTCGCGATGTCTGTTGGGATATCGACACCAATGGCGATGGGCTCAACGATTACACCGGCACCGACACCTCACCATATGCAACCCCCGGTGGCGATACCGATGGCGTGGCGGGAATTGATTGTGAGTTGGATTATGACAAGGATGCCGACGACGACCGCTGGCGGCCATTCGACAAGAATTACAACGGGATTTGGGATTGGTTGGACAGCGAGCTAGGTGGCACGACCACTCCCGACGATGCCTTCCAGACACAATTCAACGCCTCGGACATTCCCAACGATATGGATAATGATGGAGTCAACAACAGCGTCGACGCCTACCCACTCACAAAAAACAGTGAGGTTGCGACCTGGAATTGCCCGACCATGTTAACCCCCAACCCGGCCAACCCCGACCCGAGATGCACAACCGAGCGCGCCTCGACCTCCGGCTTCAATGACTGGGATGGTGACGGAATCCACAACTGGATAGATATCGATGACGATGGCGACGGAATTATCGATTTCCTCGACATCGATTGGGATTGTGATTTCGACAATGATGCCGACCTGCACAATATGAACGGCAGCAAGTATCGTGATGACGGGCCGAACGATGTCGATTCAGATATCGATGGCGATGGGCTTGAGAATGATATCGATTGGGATGATGACAACGATGGTATACCCGACCTCTACGACCCCGATGACGGTAATTGTGGTATTATCGATTACGACCAGTCCGACAATTATTACGTCCCTTGGTATCCGATTGAGGATGGTGCGGTGACCGACGGAAGTCTGGACGGTGCCGCCGGCGGAAATTACCAAGCTAACTCGACCGACCACTGGAATCTGGTCTTCGACCTCAATCCCTTTGCCGATGTCATGCTCGACTACAACGGGAATGATTTCACCACCAACCCTCCGACCGGCGGGACGGTGCCCGAGTTCTACTGGTACTTCCTAGCTCGCTGGTCACCCTATAACGGCGGCAATGATTGGGATATCGACACTGACGGTGATTCTCTGGTCAATGGCCTCGACACCGACCAAGATGGCGATGGCATGCCCGATTGGTGGGACCAGGACGAGGGCAATGACGGAATCCTCGATGTTAACGACATCAAGATGGGTGGCTCCTTTGATAATAGCCCATGCGGATGGACTGCAGGCCCAACCGGCTCAGGTTTCACCTGTGGATACAGTCTGGCCTTATCCTGGCATATGCCATTGAACGGTGCCAGTGCCCAGTTCGGCTCACCATACTCAACCCGCCCTGATGCTAATCTCAACCAAGGGGCCTTCACCCACCCCAGCGACAACAATCTCTCCTGTGCCTCTAACTGCTACCATTACCAGATTAACGGCGCCACCGAATCGGCGTTGACCTATAGTAAGATGGTCGACAATACCGACGCCTATCTCACCTGGATGGGTCTGGAAACCGGAATATGGACATGGGCCATCGATGCCAACACCAATTCCTTCCCCGACGAAGTCGGTGCCGATCTGGAGAAAAATGACGTCGATGGTGATATCGATGGTGATGGCACCAATAACGTGGTCGACATTGATGATGACTACGATGCAATCTTTGATTGGAACGATGTCGACGATGATAACGACGGTATCTGGGATTTCTTTGAAATCGATACCGACGACGACCTCGACAACGACGCCGGCCAGAATAACAGCAATTTCTTCAACGGCACCAACTGTTTCGATAACGATGACGACGGTAATGACCAGGATGTCGACGAGGACGGATGGTACAATGCGGTGTGGGACCGCGGTGAGATGAGCCAAGGCATGACAGTGCCCAGGTATTACGATGTCGACAATGATAATGACGGGGTTCCCGATGCTGAAGACCCCGATGATGATAATAACGGTATCCTCGATGTAGTACAAGAGACGATGGCCAATTGTTTTGCTGGTGAGGAGCAGGAACCGTGGGACCACGACAACGACGGTATTGCTGACTGGGTCGATGATGACTGGGATGGCGACGGGTTAACCAATGCGGTGGAATTATCTCAACCCTATCCATTCACCGCCGCCTGGGACCACGATAATGATGGCCTGCGCGACGATGTCGACCTCGATGACGACGCTGATGGAATGGAGGACGTTGACGAAGTATTACTGTGGCCTCTGCGCTATAATTCCCGTTCGACCAACCCCTGGGACCATGACGATTTCGGCGGCGCCGATAATCTCGCCAACCCCAACGACCTCAGCACTGGCCCTGACGCAATCGATAATGATGACGATAACGACAGTCGCAACGATCTTGATTTCGACCATCTGGAGGAGACCTATAATTCCGACCCGTGTGGCAGTGGTGCCCTGTCCAGCGACTGGGACCACGATAACAATTGCATTCTCGATGAAGACGACAAGGCTCCTACCAGCATCAATCTGCAGATGCCCGATGGCCTATGGTTGGATGCCTTCTCCCCGGCAATTTTCAAAGGCAATGTGACTTGGATCAACCCCTCGACCAGCCAAGCGGAGCCAGCACCCAATCTACCGGTTCAGGTGATAATCCAATGGGCCAACAACAATACTACCGGACTACAGACAATCGATGTCCTGACCGACTTGACAGGTAATTTCTCGGTTGGCCAGTTCCTCTATCCCGAGACCCTCGATGTCGGTGATAACACGACCTATCTGGTATGGGCCGAAGTGACCGAGATGTTCATTCACAACGGCGCAAAATCAACCGAGTACTACAGCGGTATCGAAGCCAATGTGACAACCGATTTCAGTGCATGGGAATATTTCCGCAGTGATGAGCAACCATTCTGGATCGACTTCAAATCGCATTATACCGCTGACTGGGACCGTGCCATCTACGATAACCGAATCAAGCACATGCCGTTCACCTTCGAGGTTGTCGGCGGCCAATTCGGAAATCGCTCCAACCCCAGCAACTTCACCGGTTTCGATGGCAATGGCTACCGCACCGACGGCAATGGTTTCGCCTCCCTGACCTTCGTCCAGTCTTCTGGCGGACAGGGAGTCTGGAAGCAGGTGCGCTGGAATTCGACCATGGACAATGGCCCATTGACACTGCCCGGTGGTTTTGAGATGATTATCTGGAGCCCGACCCTGATGAAGCATACCGTCGCAGTCGATGCCCAAGGTAACGAGATTCGCTATAATTACACCAATACCAGCATGCCTGCCGGGGATTTGGAAGTCACAGGATTCACCAATCCAACTCTGGCTGGCGAGTGGCCCTTCCCGTGGTTGCACGGTTCACGGACTGACACCTTCGCAGTTCGGGTGATGCACCGGATGTATGTCGAGGGAACCCTTGAGGTCGCTGGCATCAAGCCGATATTCTATTGGAATTCAACCGTCAATAATGGCGATGGAACCTATGGTAATTGGGCCACCCTATTCTTGGAATCGGCTCTCGATGATGCCGGAATCTCCTATGGTTCAGCCAATGATTTCCGACCATGGCCGATGCTGTGGGATGGTAATATATCCCACCTCCCCGGGGCCGACCCTCTTCGTAATATCACCTCGCCGTTGGCGCCTTTCGTCTCATCCAACACAACTCATTGGTTTATCGCATTGACCAATGGTGGTGACTCTGAACTACCGCCGTGTGGACATTCGGACCCTGCCGACTCATCAAGCCCGATTCGCTGTGAGATCATCCCCGAGATGAGTACCGGCGATACTTTGCGAGTACGCGGGACGGTGGCTAATCGTACCCACTCCCCATGGACTGCCGATCCTGTTGCCCTGCAGGTCGATATCGATAGCAACGGTGTCTTCCAAGGCACTCAGGAGACTGCCTACATCCAGAATCCGAAGCTGCTGGATGGAGCCGCCCGTTTCGATTACAACTGGACCTGGTACAGCCAGTATCAGGACGGCACCTACGGTCTGCGAGTCGATTTCACCAACCCGGCGTTCTACTTCACCGGCAATTCCAGCACCTTGGCGCAGACCGGCGCTTACATCAACGTCACCGTGGTAGGTACCACCGACTTCCAGATGCAGACCATCCCGCGCCTGTACCGCGGCACGAGCAAGGTCATCGAAGCCCGACTGGTAGATAATTCACTACAACCTGTGCGCGATGCGCCGGTCAACTGGACCTGGTCCTTCGATGGGCGCTCGGGCACCAACTTCACCGATTCAAACGGAATAGTGCAGATTGAATTTAACATCAGCGCCGAAGATTATCTCGGCAACTACACGCTTTCGTTCGAGTATAGTGGTGAGTATTCACCCGCCGATGAGAAGTTTCTGGTCGGCAATACCAAACAGCAATCGGTATGGGTCGTCAGCAGGACTCATCTGGACGTTACTAAAACCGGAGAAAAGGTGGTCGGAACCGGTGATAACTGGGACTTGACGGTTCAGGTTCTCGACGATAACCAGACCATCGAAAAGGACCAGGGCGGTATCGCTCTGGCCGGTGCCATCGCCCCATATGGTGGACTGGTCGACGTCATCTTCGAAGGCACGTCTTTCAACGATGTCAAACATCGTCGCCTCATTGCCACTCTGGAGCCGAACGCCGGTTCGGTGATTCTGCCGAAGTCACAGGCTGATGGCAGCCATCTATGCTGGAATGATGCCGATGGCGATGGTAATATGGACCGCGACGCCGACGGCGACGGGGTGCTGTCGCGCAATGAATCAATCGGCTGTATGCGCATTGACATATTCCCACTCGACCCACAATTGCTGAAGAGTTTGGCAGACAACAGTTTCCTCCCCGATGGATTTGGTGGAGTGAATGTGATTCTGCGCTTTGAAGAGGCACTACCAAACGAGGGCTGCGGGCCGGTTGATTTCGATCGCCTGGGCGATTCGGGTAAGTGGGATTCCTGTGTCGACATTCTCGGCAGTGACCACTTCCGGGTCGAATTACGCTACAACAGCAACGACCCGTTGCACCATGGATTCAGCCTCATCGGCAGTACCACACTTCACGTCGATGACCAAGTGGTTTACACCAGTGAGATCGATGAACTGACCGGGCTCAACATCGAGAAGCCGATGATAGTCACCGGCCATCTCGCCGACGAGTTGGGTCAGAACCTCACAAGCCGGGCGATTCGCGTCTCCTACGAGATGCAGAACAGCAACCAAGGCCCAATCTCCTGTAATCTGGCTTTCACCGATGAATATGGATTCTATTCGGTCAACTGTCCGCTTGACAATGTTCGTGCCGGCCAAGCATATGTGTCGGTCACCTACAATGCCTACGACAATAACGACGCCTATCGCTACCGCAACCGTACAGTCGAGGTGACCTTCGACGTATTCTCCAACTCGACGATGATAATCTCAGAGATCGGCCCCTACCGGAATTCATTCGAGACCACCGAGGTCGAGGGCTATGGAACCGTACCGATTCTCTACCTGAAGGAGAGTTTCCACCTCGACGGCATCCTCTTGCAAGCCAACGGTCAAGCGATTGGTGGCAAGTGTCTGAACATTTACATCGACCCCGAAGAGAACAGTTACCCAATCGCCACCATCCTGACCAGTGAGGCCGATGGTACGGTTCAGTGGTACAGCGCCGACCCGACGCAGAATCCGACCTTGAAGGGAATCGAGAGGTCGGGTGATAAACTCGAAGGTCTACGTACCATCCGCGTCTCTTACGAGCCCGACATCCGGGTGCCAGGCGGTTGTGATAAGGAGACCAATGTGGTCTACAACAGCAGTTTTGCCGAGCAGATAGTAATGGTGCGCTCTAACGTGCAGATGCAACCGGAGAAGAGTTGGGCCGGATATGGCGAGAACGGCTACCGTGAAGGCGATATCGTCAGTGGCTCAGTCTCGGTGTTGCGCGACCGAATGAACCTGGCAGTCGAGGGAGAAGAGGTGCTCTTCATCCGCGAATACTGTACCAACTGCACCAATGCCGAACTTCGGGAATGGCATTTTGTAGACTCCAACTCGAGCATCACCAATGAGCAGGGAATCGCCCAGTTCAAGTGGACCTTCCCCGGTACCATCTGTGAGGGCGCGACCTGTGAAGGGAGATGGAGAATCACTGCTCACTTCCCCGGTTCGGCCTATTTCGCCACCCTCGATCGCAATATCAGTCATGAGGTGCAACTCAACACCTTGTCGATTGTCGATGACAAGGGAGGACTGATCTCCCCGCAGACCGGATTTGCTCTGGCGATTCTAATCCTCGCGGCATCAATCGTCGGTGTACTGTGGTACAAGCGCGCTCTCGACAGGAAACGAATCGACCTGCTACGTGGTATCCTGACCGACGCAATGATGGAATTGAAGGTTGCCAACGAATACATTGCTGTGATTTTCAACTGCTACAAGGACTTGGTGACTTTCTTCAGAAAGCACGGCTTCATGAAGAAGGTGTATGAGACCACCCGCGAATTCGAGAACGCGGTGCGTATGGCTTTCAGCATGGTGCCAAGCGACCAGTTGGACGGCTTCCTGGCAATCTTTGAAGAAGCCCGATATTCCGACCACAGCATCGGTCCGACCCACCGTGACCGGGCCATTGAGACCTTGCAGGCCATTACCACCAGCATCGATATGGCGCTGGGACAAGAGATGATGGTCGAGCGTACCGATGCGCACTCTGCGAAACTGTATGGTGGCGGAATCAAGGCCGGTTCATTCACCGACCGAGATGGCAATATCATCATCCAAGGTCAGAGCGACGGTGATGACGACCTCAAGATCTAGGTCGCCAAACCCAAACCGCACAGTTATCCCAGAACCCCATCTGGGGTGACGCTTCTCTTGGCCATAGCTGGCGTGAAAGCGTCGTGGAAACGATAATGTTCGATTCATTTGCCTAACTTCGCCATGCGACGCTATAGCATTTGCATTTTGATGAGCCTGCTGATGATTACAACCACCCTCGCCGGATGTCTCGACGGGGCTGATGTCGAAACCGATGAAGGGGACGATGTGATACTCGAGAATACCGATGACTGGCCAACCTATTACGTGGCCACTGCCAGTGACCTACCCACCTGTCCCGATGCTGCCAATAGTGGAAAACTGTACTACGTCGAGGATGTTGCCGAGTTCCAAGCCTGTACCAGTGCCGGTTGGACGACCATTGACATCGGCGGTACCAGTACCAGTGCCAATGTGTCGATGAATCAACCACCGGCAATTGGCTTATCGGTTTCAGATTTGGAAATCGATTGGGACTCTGGTAGCACCCCAATCTACAATGTGACCGTAGGGTGGTCGATAGCAGATGTCGATGGCACGATTCAGAGCATGGGGTTGGATTATGATTCCGATGGTGTTACCGATACACAACTCACTTCACCGGTAGGGTATGGGGAGTTCCAGATTCAGCCAGACTTCACATGGGTACAGTCTGAATCAGCACCAGTCCAAATTGATGGCAGTACAGTAATTTATTGCACTCTTCGATTGTTCCTTTCTATAAACGTCATCGCAGTTGATGATGATGGGGCAACTACCACTGAGCGTTCCTTTTCATACCTAGGTGCATACGATTCACAAAACGCGCAATATACTGAAGAAAATCACCCCGGATTCATTTCTCAAACCGACTATGACTGGGTTAACGATACCGCAGGTATAGGCCCTTGTAGCGCATATGAACCATCAGGTCCGGACCTGTACCAGTACTCGGCCACCGACCACAGCGACGTGCCTGACAGCGGCACAGATGATAGTTTGTTTGTGCTCCAATTCCAACAGGCTCCTGAGGACTTCAACTGGGCATACCTAAACATCCAGATTATTGGTGAAGACGGAACCCCGACCACCTGTAGCATTAATGCTGGTGAGGGTAACTGTAAGTTGATTCAGTACGGAAGCGACCCACTAACCTGGGAGGTGTCAGAGATAATCCACGTAATAGAGAATGGAAAAGAC
>DARQ01000022.1:0-2850 GCA_002503395.1 Euryarchaeota archaeon UBA60
GGCCACTCTGGTGCTGTTGGAGAAGGACCATCCCGATGAACAACTCAAGCGTATCCGCCAACTCTGCACCGAGCAGGGTATCCCGGTCGAAGAGGGTAGCCAGAGCGATGTTTGGCGGATGAGTATTCCCCGGCGTGATGATGAAGATGAACACCCGGTAGCCTTGGCGCTGGTCGGGAGGAATCCCAGTCTCGACATCGACGAGGTATTCGAAAATGGCGGCATCATCTGGTTACTCGATGGCGTTGAATATGCTACCAATCTGGGTTTCTGCATCCGAACCGCTGAGGTTTCGGGTGCCGCCGCGGTCATAATAGCCACTACAATCAACCATGCTGAGCGACGCACGGTACGCGGCTCGAGCATGCGCGCCAACCGTTTCCTGCCGGTGATTTACCGCGCCACTGAGGAGGTCTTGGAACTGGCCAAGAAACACCGCGTGCGCATCGTCGTGGCTGAAGATGTCGGTACGATTCCGCCCTGGAAGGCCGACCTTTCCGGCGATGTGTTGGTGGTCGTCGGTGCCGAGCGCGAAGGGGTGAGTGAAGCGGCGCTGGCGGCGGCCGACCAGATTGTTCGACTACCGATG
Organism: Euryarchaeota archaeon UBA60; assembly: GCA_002503395.1. GTDB lineage: Archaea > Thermoplasmatota > Poseidoniia > Poseidoniales > Poseidoniaceae > UBA60. The sequence goes on from DARQ01000022.1 coordinate 590, forward strand.
GCGGGGTTCGTTCCCAGTTACAACTTGCAGGTGGCGATTTCCAGTCTGGCAATCGAAGCTCTGCGCCAGCGTCACGAAGATTAACTCGCAGTCTTCATTTCACCAACGGTCATTCCGGCGAGCCGTGCCGCGCCGCGCTCCATGGAAGCCTCTGAGGCCGAGACCATGTAGAGTTCTGACAGGTAATCGAGATGGCCGGGGGAGGTGACGACCATGATGTCGTCAGCGGTGAATTGGTCGGGCGAGGAATAGCCGCAGGAATGGCATAGCATGTAGACCTCCTTTTCCAAGGTTTTCACATAATTAGCCACCCTGATTGCCGCCCCCTCCACTTCGAGGGCGCGCTGAAGTCTCTTGTCCTGTGTCGTAATACCGGTCGGGCAGCGGTTGGAATTGCAATCCAAGGCTTGGATACAACCGAGTGAGAGCATGAAGCCGCGGGCGATATTGACGCCGTCAGCACCCAGCGCCATTGCCACCACGACATCTATCGGCGTCGAAATCTGCCCCGATGCGAATAGATGGATGCGGTCTCTGACCCCATACTTTCGCAGCGCCCAGTCAACCATCGCCAGACCTTGTTTCATCGGCACCCCAGCATGGCTGGCCAGCACCAATGGTGCGGCGCCGGTGCCGCCTTCACCACCGTCGATGGAGATGAAATCTGGGCCGCGGTTAGGCTCGGCTGCCATCGCCTCGGCGATGGCCTCGATCTCCTCGATATGACCGGCGACAATCTTGATGCCGACAGGCTTGTCGGCCATGCCGCGCAGGCGGTCGAGAAAATCGAACATCCCGGCAAGATCATCGAACTCAGCATGCCGGGGTGGTGAGAGCACGTCCTGACCCATCGGCACCTTGCGAATGGCGGCAATCTCGGCGGTGATCTTCTCCTTCGGCAGGATTCCGCCCTTACCCGGCTTGGCGCCCTGCATCAACTTCAACTCGATCATGCGGACATTGTCATGGGCGGCGATTTCAGCGAAGGCGGCATCGGAGAAATCTCCATTATCATCACGACAGCCGAACTTACCGGTGCCCAATTGGAAGATGACGTCACCACCCCTCTGATGATAGGGGGCAAAACCGCCCTCGCCGGTATTGTGCAGGATTCCGGCCTCCCCGGCACCTTGGTTGAGGGCGCTCACGGCATTGGCCGAAAGCGAACCATAAGACATCGCCGAGATGTTGACAAAATGCTTCAAGGTCATCGGGTTCCCAACCCCTGTGGCGGCACCAATGAGGCGATGATAGCCCTTGTGTTCGCCCTTTTCGCGCTTGAACATCGCCGGCATCACTGTATAGGTACCGACCGCGTCATAATCGACTTGACTACCGAATCCGATGGTGTTCTTCTTGCCTTTTGAGGTGGCGTAAATCCAATTCCTCGTCACCCGGTCAAAGGGTTTCTCCTCGAGGTCATTGGCGAACCAATACTGCCGGAGCAGCGGGCCGAGATGAACCGCTACCCAACGCCCCCAATAGAGCACTGGAAAACGGCGCTGAATCGGATTGACGATCTGGAAACGGTCGTGGCAGAAGAGAATCGAGATGCCGAGCAGGATAGCCCCCCCGGCGACGGCGAAAATGTGTAAAACCGAACCGGCGCCGAAAGTCACACTCAGGTAATCGTTGCTCAACCATGCAATTGCCACAGCCGCAGCCAACCAGCCCACCCACCAGTGGTACCACTTGCCCATGATACCACAACGGGATAGACATATTGAAGCAATCGCCCGCAACCATCTCCGCTCTTTCCATCTACCTCCACCCCCCAAATATGAGGGAGGCAGAGCATAGTTCACTTGGGCAAGAATGAATGCGTGCCTGCCCACATCCTGAAATCGGGAGTCTTGAGGTGAACACGTGGTGAACTACGGCTTTGTCATCGACAATCGCACCTGTATTGGTTGCCATGCTTGCACTGTAGCGTGTAAATCCGAGCACGATGTACCGATCGGCGTCAACCGAACCCACGTCAAATATATCGAGAGCGGCACCTACCCCAACTCGACTCGAGAATTCAGCGTCCATCGCTGTAACCACTGTGAAGATGCACCGTGTACCGATATCTGTCCGACCAGCGCTCTTTTCACCCGCAAGGATGGTATCGTCGATTTCGATGATGCGCGCTGTATCGGCTGTAAGGCGTGCATGCAAGCATGCCCTTATGACGCTATCTATATCGACCCTAACAAGGGTACTGCGGCAAAGTGTAACTATTGCGCCCACCGTATCGAGCAGGCTTACGAGCCGGCCTG
>DARQ01000022.1:2929-6087 GCA_002503395.1 Euryarchaeota archaeon UBA60
CTGAGCAGGAAGTGCGGGTGCGTAAACCCGAATCGGGGGCAAAGCCGAATCTGTACTACATTCAGGGAAGTTCAGCGATGCTGGAACCCGGAGCAACCGAGCGAAGCGATTCTGGAGTCATGACCACCCAAGCCGGTGGAGTCGGACATTTCGCCAAATATGCCGACAAGCGTCTCGACGCCGCCGACACCCCATCGATGGTGGTGCAATTGGCTTTGGAGATGAAGGCCAAGGAGGCGAATCCGCGCGACCGAGCGATAATTCACGATGTTATGGCCAAACTCGACCAGGAGGCCGGTAAGCCAAAGCGGGTCTACGATGCCCCCTCAAAGGGAATCCTGTGGGACCGGGAGGTGGCGGGATATCTGGTCACAAAATCGGCCGCAGCAGGGCTTTACATCCTGATGATGTTGGGGGTGATTTCCGGTTATCTCCCCTTCGACGAAATGATTGTCATCGGTCTGCTGGCGAGCATCGCTCTGCTCGGACTGACCGGATTGCTATTGGTCAAAGACCTCGACAAACCCATGCGTTTCATCTACGTCATGTTGCGCCCGAACTGGTCATCTTGGCTGGTGCGCGGCGGCTATACCCTCGGTGCATTCGGCGCCGCCATGACCGCACATCTCGCAATATATTTCCTTGGTTTGCCAAGCCAATGGCACATCTGGCTGGCCTTTGCGGCAATACCTTTGGCATGGCTGACCGCGACTTACACCGGTTGGCTGTTCAAGCAGGCCAAGGGGCGCGAGATGTGGGCAAATCGTAGTGACTGGGAAATCGCGCTGACCGGAACGGGTGAGATGCTCCTCTTCGGTGGCCTGCCATTCATACTCCTAGAGATGAATAATTGGGGGCTGGCGACCTCGTACGCGATTCCTTTGCTGGTGGCCATTATTCTCGGCGTGGTTTATTGGAAGGGCTACAACCACATTTTGCACGGACTGCGCAAGGCACAGATGGAGCCGCTTATCTGAGGTGATTGATGATGGCTGGGACATTTATTGAACGCATCGCTCAAGCTCTGCACATCATTCCCAATCTCGATCGTGAAAAGGTCGATGCAGTGGATTTGCCCTTGCGCAAATTCCCCGACCACGAGGATTGGGCCGACCACATGGAACTCGATGCACAGGCCTGGCCGAAGCGGGTCGAGCGCAACTATTCACTGGTGCCGACCACCTGTTTCAATTGTGAATCCGCCTGCGGTCTTCTGGCTTATGTCGATAAGGAGAGCGGGCAGGTCACCAAGTTCGAAGGCAATCCCCGCCATCCGGGCAGCCGCGGGCGAAACTGTGCCAAAGGCCCGGCGACGATTAACCAGATTCAGGATACTGAGCGGATTCTCTACCCCATGCGCCGCAAGGGCAAGCGCGGTGGAGGCGGGTGGGAGAGGATAACCTGGGATGAGGCGCTCGACGAGATCTCAGCAAAGATTCGCGCCTCATTGAAGACCGGTGCGGTCGACCGCGTCGTCTACCACGTCGGTCGCCCCGGTCACGAGGGATACATGAATCGAGTGCTCAAGGCCTGGGGGGTCGACGGCCACAACAGCCACACCAATATCTGCTCGTCCGGGGCAAGGACAGGGTATGCACTGTGGCACAAGCACGACCGTCCCAGCCCCGACCATGCCAATGCCAAGGTCATCCTGCTGACTTCCTCGCACCTTGAGACCGGCCACTACTTCAATCCCCACGCACAACGAATTCTCGAAGGGATGATGAGTGGTGCGAAGTTGATTGTCATCGACCCACGCCTGTCCAATACCGCGGCGATGGCCGACCACTGGGTGCCGACCTGGCCCGGCTCGGAAACCGCACTATTCCTCGCCTGGGCGAAGATGATTCTCGATCAGGGAACCTATGACCGAGACTTTCTGCACGATTGGGTCAACTGGGCTGACTGGCTCTCAGCCGACCACCCTGAAGAGCCGCAAACCTTCGAGCGCTTCATCGAGTTACTGAAGCAGGAATACTCCGAATACACTCCAGAATTCGCCGCCGAAGAATGCCGCATCCCGGTTGAACAGGTCATCGAGGTCGGCAATATCGTCGCCCATGCCGGCTCGGCTCTCTCGGCGCACGTCTGGCGCGCCGCGGCAATCGGCAACCTCGGTGGATGGCAGGTCTCCAGAGCCCTGCATTTTCTCAACGTCCTGACAGGAAGTGTCGGCACCGAAGGAGGAACTGCGCCCAACTCATGGGCCAAGTTCAAGCCCGAATTATTCGATGAGCCACCGCCGCCGGATGGCTGGAACGAGTTGCACTTCCCGCCCGAATACACCCTCTCGCATTTTGAGATGAGTCATATTCTACCGCATATGATCAAGGAGGGGCGCGGCGAGATGGATGTCTATTTCACCCGCGTTTTCAACCCGGTCTGGACTTTTCCCGATGGCTTTGCATGGATGGAGATGCTACAGAATGAAAAATCNNCATGCCTCCGAGCGCCACGACATCAATTCCTATGCTACCAGCGCCGGGAAATGGGTCGCATTCAGGCAACCGGTGCTGCGAGAATACGCTCGTCGTAATGGCAAGGAAGTCGAATTCACCCACGAGGTCAACCCGGGTGAGGTGTGGGAGGAAGACGAGTTCTGGAATGAGTTGTCCTGGCGTATCGACGACGGGACGATGGGTATTCGCGAGCACTTCATGAGTCCTTATCGGGAAGGCGAGAAAATCACCATAGACGAATATTATCAGTATACCTTCGAGCGCGTCCCGGGACTGAGTGAGACGGCAGAGAAAGAAGGTTTGACGGCGCTGGAATACATGCGTAAGCACGGCGCATTCCTAATCGAGCCGTCGACCTATTCCAAGCACGAGAAAGAGGGCTGGCCAACCCCGAGCGGCAAACAGGAATTCTATTCCAAGACCATGGTCGAGTTCGGCTATCCCGAGCACGCGATTCCCCATTATCGCATCAATAGCCAAGTGCACCCAGATAATCTCAAGGGTGATGATGAATTCTGCCTACTGCCCACTTTCCGTCTCCCTCAGCACATCCATTCACGCAGTGCCAATGCCAAGTGGTTGGTCGAAATCGCTCACAAGAACCCGATTTGGATACACCCAAAAGATGCGGCAAAACTCGGTGTCAGCGAAGGAGAATTACTGAAGATAAAGACCGAAATCGGCTGGTTCGTCGACAAG
>DARQ01000022.1:6288-6518 GCA_002503395.1 Euryarchaeota archaeon UBA60
AACCGATTCATGACCAATGAGGTTAAAATTGAGGACATGGGGGCAGGTAAAATGAGGATGCGCACGGTGCGAGGTATCGAGCCGTGGAAATCCGATGATGGCGACACCAACCGCATCTGGTGGCGCGATGGTGGAGTGCACCAGAATATCACCCACGCGGTACAGCCCGACCCGATTAGCGGGGGGCACTGCTGGTTGCAGAAGGTCTGGTTATCCAGGCCCGGGGAAGG
>DARQ01000020.1:0-842 GCA_002503395.1 Euryarchaeota archaeon UBA60
GGCCTACAGCCAAATGGAGAAGAACTCGATACCCAGCATCCGGGAAATACCCAGGGCGAGGATGCGCATATGCATGCGGCTGGAAATAACCGTGTGACCGCCCGCAACCGCATGCCGGGAACTTATATCGACCGCAACGACATCCGTCGCGGTCAGGGTAACCGAGCGAACAGTGGCCTCCTGTACCGTATCCTGCGCGAGCATGTTCGCATGAATTGCACCCGCCCTACCTTTGCCGACGATTGCATCGGCCAGGTAAGGGACCTGGGATTGGGACAGGAGATTGAGAATACCCTCATCGGTATCTTCCGTGCCTGCCTCAACGAGGCTGAGGACGAAGCTGAGGTGGGGCCACTACCGCGTAATGAAATGCGCTTCATGACCGACCGTGATGCCGCCTACCGCCAACGAATCTGTGTCGTCGCCGGCCTGCGAGCCGCCGCGGCATTCAGCCTTTGTGAAGGCATTCTTTCGGCCAGATATGCCCAGACCTGGGACCTCGAGATTGGCGATTGCCAACGTATGACCAAAAAATTCAGCTCCCGAATCAAGCGCTTGATTGTGGCTGAGTACGGCGATGAGGACGAGGCCCGCCGTATCGAAGCGATACAACAACAGCGCCGCACCCACCTGCACCGTGACAACGAGTTGAGCGCACAAGTCTGCCAATTGCGTGAGACCCTGACAAACGAAGGCCTCGACAACAAGACCATTCGCGCCTTGATGCGCCAGGTCTCGGGTTGGATTCGTAAATTGGGTGAGCCCGGGGTCGATGCGGTATTCGCCAATGTCCGCGCCGACATGTTGGTGGCGATTCTCATCCGTCGCGCCATGGCCAGTCA
>DARQ01000020.1:942-4743 GCA_002503395.1 Euryarchaeota archaeon UBA60
ATCACCCCTAGGATGAGAGTTCCAGACTGGATGGCGACGGTTTCAAGTGCGAACGGCATGACGCCGGGTCATGCGTAGGATATTCTGCTTGGCACTCGCCTTGCTCCTATTCATCCCTTCGCCTGCAGTTTCGGCTGGCCACAACACGAACGGTGACGATACCATCACTGGTGGGGTTATTTTCGGTGGCGCCAAGATTTCCGCCAATGCTTCTGGGGCTGTCGAAGTGCCGTTTTCCGAACTGCCCGGCATCGCCGAGGATTTCACCGCCACCTGGTGCGATAACTGCGTATATGTCGAGCATGCATTACACAATGTTTCCGTGGACACCGGCACTGAAGTTCTCTACTACCATCGTAATAACGACGTCGAAGACCCGTTCGGCAGTGATAGCGGTGATTCTTGGTGGCAACGCCGTTATGGTCCCGGCATCCCTCCCACGGTGGTTTTCAATGGTGATGAACTGAGATCTGGCTCCCTACCGGGAGATGAGAGCCTCGATGATGAGTTCACCGCCAAGGTGGTGCGGAATTTCGATATCGGCAACGGCGACAGCCAGTTCATCTGGGCATTGGAGAATAACAACACCACCGGCGCCTTCGCCTGGTCATTGCAATACAATTCAACTCACTCGACTTTCGCCGACTCGGCAGGGGTGCAATCATGGCTAGTCGTACTCGAGGATAGTGCCTACTTCCCCGAAGGTGGTAATGGGCTGGAGGATTATCCCAATGTAGTGATCGATGTCATCGACCTCGGCACGGAATCCGAGGGCTTGTACAACCTCACCCTGCCAAGTGCCTGGGATGATGACGACATCACCTTGATGTTGATTCACGAATTGATTCCATTGCCACCGGGCACGGACAGCGAAACCGCACAGCCCGGGGATTCGTCGGATGAATCTGGTTTCCTACCCTCGATCACCTTGATGGCAACCCTCTCAGTGGTCGCCATCGCCGCCTTTTCTAGGCGATGAGATCAGCGTGATCATCACCGATATCGGCATATGATAATTCCATGTCCCAAGTCAAATGTAATTCTTGTGGCAGGTCGAGCCGGATTCGCCGATAAGCCCACCACCACGGCGCTTCGGCGCGCTGGCCGAACCGCTCTTGCAATGGTCGTAATAGCCGGGTAATCTGTGCCAGGGAATCCTCGGCTGGCGCCCTTTCTCGGCGCCAGGTCTCGAGTCCTCCGGCCTCCTCCACAACTTGCTCGACATCTTGGTCAGCCCTAGGGTTCACTTCGACCTCTGCGGCCACATCGACTTGGCCATCATCATTAATTCTCGCCCAGCCCAGAACCGCCGCCAATTGGCGGATGTATTCCTTTTCAGCATCACTGCGGATATTCATCTGGAAGCCGCAACCGGAAAATTGTAACAGGCCACCCTCGTTACGGGGGATGGTCATTTCCTCCATCGGTGGCAAGGCTTGTAATATTCGACTCAGCAGAGGAAAGAGGGTCGTCCATCTCGGTGTCCTCATCCCAACCGGCCCTACCTGTAGGTTGCCGGCGAATTCCAACTCTCGGAACGCCTCCTCATTGCGAGCCAATTCTCCAAATCTGTCGACCTCCTCGGCATCATCCCTGATATCCCCTGCAAGGAACTCCCCTCTCAATTCAACTTCCGGATTTCCAGCTCCATAAGGAGGGTTGGCAACAATATCGACATAGATTTCGTCCTCAGCCTCAGCATCGTCACCCTCGTTTCCTACATCATTAGGATTAGGGGCAAATTCGGCTTCTGGCACCTCCGCCGGCCCTCTCCGCCCTCTGACCATTGGAACTGGGGGGACCTGGGGGGGTTGCGGGGCTCGCGCCTCGATATTATGAATCAAGTCGTCATCGTCGTCATCGTCAGCACCGGCGAGACGTAATTGGAAATCGGGCCACTGTTCAGCATTGACCCGCCAATAATCACGGATTTGCCCGAGGTTCTGTCGCTGTTGACGATAGTATTGGCGCCATTCAGGGTTTCCGCGCAGAGGGTGCCGGTCGCGGCGGCGTGCGTATTCCGGATTTTCTGCTTCGAACAGAAATTGTTGCAATGAATCGATACGCTGGGCACTGCCAATATCGTCCAACAGACTGAGGACGACAGAGGCAATCACATCGCCAAGCGGTATTTTTCGTCTCCTTTGACCGGTGTGGATACATAGATTCCGACCCCGGACGCCATTACTCTGGTCGGTTGGGTGTGACCATCCCAGTATAGAGAATGGAGCATTGTGGGCGCCTTCTTTGGCATCGACCGCATAGGCGCAACCACTTCGACCGCGTATCATGATTTTTCTATCCTGAATGCGCACCCGGTCATGATTGTCTCGGCATACATCGCGCAATAGGGCGAGGGCGCGAACCTCTGGGTCGGACAGACTCAGTTCCGGCCGAGGGTTCTTCCAGTTCCAGCGTAGTGCCATGAAGAGGTTGTGATGGCGGCTTGCAGGAGGCGATAATGCCCAACTTGTCAGCAGTGCCCACAGGCGCGGGTCGTGTGGCAAGGTGGTGCGAATCCAGCGGCCATCATGATTCAGTATTCGTAGTAAGATTGCCCCTCTTCGGGTACATAGCGGTGAGCGTGAATCATCCAATGATTCAACCCCCTCTTCACCGACTTTACGCCAGCGATAAACCCACGGTACATTTCCATCCAATCCTTCAACCCAATCATTAGCGTGGATGTGGAAGCCCTCGATTGGTGTTTGACTTTGCAGGTAGGTGTGATGATGATTGAAACGGTGGTAATGAGAGTTGTGTTGGCGATAAATCGGCCTTATCTTCTCTTCGGCCAGGCCCGGCAGGCGCCATGATAGCCAACGCATCACCCCGGAAAGTGGATTTCGATTGAGCAATAAATCGGAGCCCCTGGATTTCGTCAAAACGATGTTCCGAAATGCTGTATCTCGGGCGTTGACCAACCTCGCCACCGTAGTCGCTTGCCGTTCCGGTAATTTCAGATTCTCATCGTCGATCAATACCGACATCGTTGGAATCAGTTTCGGCCAGTCAAATCTGGTCGGAGCAAGGCCGCCTTTCGGTCGGCGCGTCATAGCTCGGCTGAGGGCTGTCGTCGAGAAATTTCCCGGTAGCACTTCACCATCGAGAAAAATCATCTTGCCGGCGATTGAGAGTATTGTGCCATCGTGCAATTCCACCCCTCTCTGTAGAACCCGCAGTTCGTGTTTTGTGGCCTGTCGTGAAAGTGGTAGATGAGAAAAATATTGCTTCCAGTCAGCAAGTAATTTCCTGGCGTGGGCTGGGCTGACCAAAGTTGAGATAAGCCCCCTGGAATTACCTGTGCCGGATTTCTGCGAGGCGGACTCGTCCTCATCGAGGAGCGCCCATCGCACATCATTTGTTGAGGAGAATTCTTCAATTATTCTATTTATTTTGACGCTTTTTGGTTTATCGAATATCGGCTGTAATAGATTGCACATTCTTGTATTCGCCCATTTTGACGGCATTTTCCAGACAATCTCACCGAGTATTCCTTCGGTCACAACTTTACAGCGGTCACACCAATTACTCCTATTCCCTTGGGCCAACTTGGTTGCCGATTTCCCTTGGGCGGCCGAATTACCTTGGTTATCCGGGTTGCCCTGATTTTCTAGATTGTCTTGGTGAGGCTGACCATCCCGATTTTTTTTCCCTGAAGTTATTTGATTTCCTTTGCATAGAGCGCATTTTGCCATTATTAACACATCGTTGGTCGGGGGTTATTCTCACCTTTCCGCATACACATAATTCGTTCACCCTATATGAATCACGAGTTATTCTCGTCGAGCCACTAATGTG
>DARQ01000020.1:4854-5035 GCA_002503395.1 Euryarchaeota archaeon UBA60
CGGCGATTGCATGGTCGATGTCAGCATCATCGACATCGAGGTGAGTCACCGCGCGCACGGTATTAGGGTCGGTATCGAATAATTGCACATCGCGCTCAGCCAACGCGGCGACGACTTCGGTGGCAGGGGCATCACACTGGATATAGCACATATTCGTCTGCACCTCGTCGAGATTGACCGA
>DARQ01000046.1:0-545 GCA_002503395.1 Euryarchaeota archaeon UBA60
GGTGGAATCGTCAAATTCCTCACCACACCTAATGGTTTGACCAATAATGGTGCAATCACCGTATCCCCTGGATTCGGCGGCTCCGGCGGCTCGGCTTATGGCTCTGGCAATAATGGTGCAAATGGTCAAAGTGGGACCACCGGTACTACCAGCAACCCAACCAATTTCTCTGGTTGGACTTCGAGCGCTACCACAACCACCACCGTCTTGTTGCCTAGTGATGCGAACGTGGTCGCCGGTAGATTCAGCCTGTATTCCCCAGCCGGAGAAAACCTTACCGTAGAGGTTGCAGGAACTCAGGTAACTTCAATTTCTGGCCCATGGCAAGGCGTTGTTGACCTCACCATTCCTTCATCTTTCTTCACCACCATCAATTCACTTACTGCCTCCCATTCAGATACAACCGGGAGACAGTGGTCTGAAGTTCAATTCTCATTCTCAGGAGATGACCAGAGTTTCGACCTATCCGGCATCAAGTTCGGCTATGAACTGAATGAAAACGTTACCAATCTCGGCCAGCAGGTCAAAGATTATCACGAGATGAA
>DARQ01000046.1:659-2649 GCA_002503395.1 Euryarchaeota archaeon UBA60
GTCAGCCTGGCGGGGGGTGTTCTTCACGAATTGATGATTACCAACGAACCATTCACTGTACCAACCACGTTTCACCCGACTGGCGTTTCTCAGGGATTCCTTACCGGACATCACCATCTGGTGGATAATGGAGAAATCGGCTCAATTGTCTTGAACGGGGAAGGGAGTAGCGATGATGTCACCGTAATAGTCAGTGATCTTGCCAATGGTGGAACCTTCACTCAGACCTCTGGTCAAACGATGTTGTCTATCGACGAGAACTTGAGTAGTGCACAATTACTTGCCGGCTCGTGGATAATCGATTGGCAATTCTCCGTGCCGTGGTCGTGGGATGACGAATCACAGATCAACTGGACTGCCCAGGCCTTCAATCACTCGGGTGAAGGATTGGCACCAGCCTCAGCGATGAGCGGCGGAAGCGGCTCTCAGGCCAGTGAGAATGACCTTGAGATAGATTCCTATGTAGTTAGCGATTTCTTTGGTCGCTTACTCTCCAATGAGTGGGACCCGTCATATCCGTTCTATGCAGAGGCGAGTACTCTGGTCAACATCAGTGGTACGGTCAGGTTCCAGAATACCGCCGACATCCGGCCTATGACAGATGATTTCGTCGTCTCAATCAATATAAGCGGTATTGAAACAATAGTCAATAGCACCGGAACAGGATTGTGGCAAGGACATGTCATCCTGCCAAACGCCGCCAGCGGCCAAGAAGTTACTGAGGTAGCCAATATATCGGCTAGAATTATCCGCGCTGGTCCTATCACCGGGTCGATTGGGGCTGAGGATGCAACTACTCCCCAGACTCCAATTATGGTAAAACTGGACGCCAATGCTCCTACCGTAGTAGCACTGGAACTGGATACTCCACAGGGCTTGATGTCGGCTGATGGATTCACCTGGGACCCAGACTCACCCTTGGCGATTGTGGCGACTGTGTACGATGGCGAAGCCCTTGGTGATGATGTGACCCTCAACATCTGGCGTGAATTCATCGACGATGCGAATACCAATGGAATACCCGATGAATCAGAATACTGGACTACATCGGCCGCCTTGCCTTCTGGTACTGTAGGGGAGAGGCAGATATCATTTCCTCTTATCGATGTAACTGAGACCATCAGCAATGGCAATGTGAGTTTATTCATCAGTGGTAGCGACTGGGCCGGAATCGGTTATTCCAACGCTGGCTTGCCCGGATATGCCAGTGATATTGCGACCTTGGTGACAGCCACCAATACCGAGACCACATTCTCTGTTGCCAGCCTTAGTCTCGACCGCTACGATGAGTATCTCTTGGCAGGCCAGACTCACAACCTGTCCTTTGCTCTGGCTGACGGAAATGGTCTTCATACCCTCGACCGAATCGACATTCACATGCAAGGGCAGGAATCGCTGGTACCGGCAACCATCACAATCGACCCACGCAGTGGTAGTATCACCACCGATAGCGATTACCTGCTCATCAACAGTTTGACTATTACCGATTTAGGCGACGGCCAGGGTCGGTTTGATGTTGAGTTCAGTATCACCTGGGAGGCGCCGGAATCTTGGGAGAGTGACTGGGCGATTCCCGAAATAATGGTTTATGATGATGATTTGGTCAATCCTTCCCTGTCGATTCCGAATCTCGCTCAGATACGTTGGGTCATCGACCGTGATCTGGCACTGGTAATCGATAGTGTGCAAGACTTGACACCTCCCCTAAGCGTGGCAGAGTCTGGCTCACTATATCTCGCCTCAGGAGATGCTCTGAACGTATTTGGCAATCTCACCTATGCAAATACCGGGGTGTCGCTGGTTGATGTGCCGATGGGATTGAGTGCCATGGTCTATCTCGAGTATGATTTCCAACAGGTTTCAGATACGGTCGAGATTGCCGATGATGGCTCCTTCAGTGCCGGAATAGTATTGCCGACCCGGAAATTATCTGACCCGGTATTGACCATCCAATTGGAGTTATATGGCATGCCTGGCCTAGCACAGGATT
>DARQ01000046.1:2731-11100 GCA_002503395.1 Euryarchaeota archaeon UBA60
GCAGATTACCTCATGCTGGTGACCATTGATGACGATGCCGGGATACCCGACCAGAATCTCACCATCAACTGGCAATATAGCCGTGATGGCTTGGCCATTTTAGGTACCTCGGGACAACAGCAGATAATGCTCGACACCCGACAAGGGATGTCCACGACTTTCTCAGGTAATGTCGACCTCGACACCAATCCCGATTTGCAAGTGGGTGATGTGATATTGTTCTGGGTCGAGGCGCATGATCACGCCGGTAAAGGGGTTACTGGACTCGGTTCAATTTCCGACCCACTGGCGGTCGAGGTATTGGTGCGTGAATTCAATCTCAAAGTCGCTTCGATTACCATCGGGCATGCTGATGGCCGACCATTTACCGGTAATCAGGCGTTGACAGGAAATGAAATCGCCTTTACCGTCACCCTGCGAAATTCCGGTAATCTTGCCGGCATGGTCAACGTCACATTGTCCGAATTGAGGGGTGACGGCAGTTGGATTGAGCATCAGAGCATAGAAGTAGCACTTCCCGAGGCTGGCACCAGAACTCTTGACCCATTACTATTCGAGGCTTATCGAGCTGGCGAACAGAGTCTGTTCATCAACATCACTGGCGAGATCGACAAATTCACCTCGCTGGCATCTACTCCTGGGTGCGCAATGATCGGCGAGATGGTACAATGCTCCTTGAGTGAAGAGGTCGACATGCCCTCGGTCATCTCGGCCGAGAGTCTTGAGCAGGGTAGCAGTACTCTCATCATTCTAACCATCACCATCGCGTTGTCGCTGATTCTGGTGCTCGGAGTTCTCTTTTATCGCCGTAGTACCGAAGATGACCCCTATGCAGATGAAGGGGTATGGGAGGACCAGACCAGTCACGTGGTTGAGAATATGTACGAGGCCAAACAGGCGCCGGCAATACCGGCATCTGCCATCCAACCTATGGACGCGCCGTCGCCCACCCACTTTGATTCGGCCACAACCTCTGTGGAAGTCAATGACGCTATCGAGGTTGCACCGACCGAACCTTCTGAAACATCCGCTGAACTGACTCATCCACAAGATGCAGAATCGGCCACTGAGTCTGCATTGGAAACCCTTGAATCACCAAGTGGAGAGTTGGCGTCGGAGTCGGTTGATGAAGAGTTGGCGACGAATACTGGTGGTGTTGAGGAACAAGAGTTGAGTGAAATTGTCGAATCAAAGCCCGATGAAGAACCTCTTGATTGGGGCGCTGAATGGTAGTAACTGGGAGATATTGCGAGGTCGAAGAATCGCCTCCAAACTCAAAACTTATCCTCAATCTATAATAGGTGATTTTTCACAAAGTCACTTTGGGGAGGAGTAATCCTCGTGTTGGGATGCACATGAAAGAAAATCGCGAAGAAGCTGGGCTTGCCATTAAACGGCGGGTAAGTGAATTACATGAAGAAGTAATTGAATTGAGAAAACTGGTACATACCCTCCTCACCGTGATATGTGAGGAAGCTGACGGAGTTCATTCCGGAGCGGCTCCAACCATTCCCGGACAGCCACCCCGCGGCTATTGTATGTGAACTACCCCTTGATTACCACCAACGGGCGTAGTCGCGCCACCGGTCGAGCCAATCCAGCACCGCTGGTCAGACGAATCACCTCGTCGACGTCTTTGTATGCGGCTGGCGCCTCTTCGGCGAGAATATTCGGCGTCTTCGCGTGAACGGTTATTCCCATTTGTGCCAATTCACCTAGAAGTGTCTCGGAGTCCACTAACTTCCTCGCCGCGGTACGCGATAGAGCCCGGCCGGCACCATGACACGACGAAGAAAAAGCGCGATTCTCTCCTTTTCTTGGCCCGGCGAGAATCCACGAAGCCGTTCCCATGTCTCCAGGTACCATTACTGGCTGGCCGATTCCTGAGAAAGCACTGGAGAGTTCGGCATTGTCCCCACCGAGAGCCCGGGTCGCACCTTTACGGTGGACACAGCACTGGCAGGATTTTCCATGCACGACGTGATTCTCTACCTTGGCGATATTATGGGCGACATCATATAACAGAGTGGCAGAGCCATCACGCCCCAATTCCTGTTTCAGAACTTTACGCAGTCGCTGGGTAAGGACACTGCGATTGGCAAACGCATAGTTGGCTGCGGTACACATCGCATCGAAATAGGCCTGTCCCTGCTTGGAGTGGAATGGTGCGGCAGCAAGTTGGCGATCCGGTAAAGTCAGGTTCCATTCTTCATGATGCCACTCATTTCCTCGGGCGCGATATCCCCGCTCCAACTGCTGAACGTGGTCTGAGCAGACTTGGTGCCCGAAACCACGACTACCGGTATGAATCATGGCCACCAACTGTCCGGTGTGTAATCCAAAGGCTCGCCCCGCTTCCGCATCGACAATTTGCTCGACAACTTGCAATTCAAGGAAGTGATTACCGGAACCCAGGGTTCCGAGTGCCCTCAACCCACGTTTTTTCGCCCGTTCGCTGACATTTCCTTCTTCCGGTACAAGGACGCCGCCACTTTCGATTCGGCCGAGGTCACTATCTTCGCCCCATCCAATGTCGACTGCGGCTCTTGTCCCTTCCATCCCTATAGCATCCAGATCTGACTCTGAAATTTCTACCCCACCTCGGCCGCTGGCTCCAGCGGGAATATCCTTTGCCAAACTGAGCCCCAATGACTTCAGGTCAGGAATCTGTGAGGCATCGATATCAAGGGTAACTAAACGTACTCCACAATTGATGTCGAATCCGACCCCACCCGGGGAGATCACCCCACCCGCATCACCCCAGTCCAAGTCGGTGGCGACCACGCCGCCGATTGGGAATCCATAGCCGAAGTGCCAGTCGGCCATCGCCCAGGCCGGCCCAACAATTCCGGGCAGGTGGGCGGTATTGACCAATTGTTGTGGACTGCGGTCATCCGACTGCTTATTCCAATGCTCTTCATCGGCTATCAACAAGGCATCTACCAGCATTCCATCGTGGGCTTTGATGCGTAAAACGAACTCATCCTCACGCTCCACGGATGACTCCCAATTCCGGCTCGTCTCTCGCTCCACGATTACGCGGTCTGTTCACACCTCATGAGGCTTACTAGTCGATTATTCGTCGCTTGGCCGGGTGAAGGATTGAAGACTTGGTGCCGGCTGGCAATCTTCAGCCCTTAGGGCTGGGTGAGGAAATGTCGCTGGCGCCGATCGATATACCGTTCTTCAAAGAACGCGGTTTGGCTCGACTAGAGTGCGAGGTCAGCGGATTGTTTTTTTGGGCACGTGACCACGACCGTACAACCTGTGGGGACACTGCAAAGGACGAGTACACCTTCATCGGCAACCCCCTCATCAAGGGCTTCGATGCCCGAGGGAAGGAACTCAAAGACCGTATGCGTAAGGCCTTTCTCGATTACTTTGAACAGCGTCAGCATACCGTGGTCAACCCCTATCCTGTGCTGGCCCGATGGCGTGATGATATTCATCTCACAATCGCTTCAATCGCCGATTTTCAACCTCATATTACCAGTGGTTTGGTCGAGCCTCCGGCAAACCCACTGACGATTTCTCAGCCTTGTATTCGCCTCACAGATGTCGATGCAGTCGGTCGTTCAGGACGTCATTTGACGACCTTTGAGATGATGGCGCATCACGTATTCAACCGTCCTGCCGAGGGGCAGGTATACTACTGGATGAATGAATGTGTGGAATTCTGTGACGACCTCTTGGTCAATGTTCTGGGCATCGATGCCAATGAGATTACTTATGTCGAGAATCCTTGGTCGGGCGGCGGTAATGCTGGTCCCGCGGTCGAGGTCATCGTCGGTGGGTTGGAATTGGCCACTCTGGTTTTCATGACCATGGAGGAACACCCTGAGGGTGAGGTTGAAATCAAGGGCCTGCGCTACCGTGAGATGGCACTGCAGATTATCGATACCGGCTACGGGCTTGAGAGATTCTGCTGGGCCGCCGCCGGCACGCCGACGATTTACGAAGCGATTTATCCTGAATCTGTCGCTTGGCTCAAACAATTATCCGACTTCGATGCCTTGGTCTCGGAACATGCCGGGGTCGATTTGGATAAATTGTTGGGAGAGATATCCAAGTTGATGGGCATAATGAATATCGAAATCGGTTCCGATGAAGGCGAACTGATGCAGACTTTCATCTCCCGTCTTGGCGATAATGGCGTTGCCATCAGCGAAGAATCCTTGCGTGCCATCACCCGCCCTCTGTCCTCGATATATGCGATTCCCGACCATATGCATGCGCTATGCCACATGCTCGGCGATGGCTTGGTGCCCTCTAATGTCAAGGATGGCTATCTGGCTCGGATGCTGGCGCGGCGGGTCTTGCGCATGCGCGATGACCTCAAAATGTCGACCTCGCTGGTAGAATTGGGCGAGCACCACCTAGATGTCAACCGTGCCGGGGAGGAGATGACCCAGACCCGAGAGGGCTTGCTATCGATACTGGCCTTGGAAGAAGAGCGCTATCATGAAATGTTGCGCAAGGGCGAGAACGTTGTCCGGAATATGCTCAGAGACGTCGATTCGTCTTCGACCGAACTAGATGATGAACTTCTTTTCACCCTCAATGACAGCCACGGAATATCTCCCGACCTGGTGATTAGAATCGCCCGACGGTGTGGGATGGAGCAAGTCAATCTGCGTACTGGTTTTGCCGCTGAATTGGCGGCTCGCCACGCGCAAGCGGCCAAGGATGCGGCGCAGTCGAGTGATGTGGTTACACTCATTTCACTCGATGAGGAACTACCACCGACCGAGTTATCCTACTATGATGATGTCGACAAGAGCGAATTTGACAGCGAGGTTCTAGCTTGCCTGCCACTGAATGAGAATGGGCGTGCAACTCATGCCGTAGTCCTCGCCAACACCTGTTTCTATCCCGAAGGTGGCGGTCAAGCCTGTGACCTGGGGACATTGGCCGGTGGCACTCGCAATGTCGAGGTCGTAGATGTCGCTAAAGAGGGCGAGTGGGTAATCCACTTCACCGATGGAGAGTTAGCGGTCGGGGCTTCGGTCAAGGGAGAGATTGATGTCGCCAGGCGGCGACAATTGATGGATCACCACACCTCGGTTCACATCGTCGGTGGTGCCGCTCGTCGCCTTCTTGGCCCCCACATCTTTCAAGCCGGCTCTAATGTCACACCCGAATATTCTCGTCTCGACATCACCCATCCCAAGCGTTTGACCCGAGAAGACTTGGATGCTATCGAAGATATGTCTAATGAGGTGATTCAGCAAGTTGGACGAACCGAGAAGATGCAGTTGAATCGGCGTGATGCAGATTCACGATTCGGTTTCGACCTCTATCAGGGTGGTGCCCCGAAGGGCACCGATATCAGGATTCTGAAAATCGGCGACCACGATGTCCAGGCCTGCGGCGGTACCCATCATGATGACTTGACCCTAATTGGTGCGATACGAATTATAAGGTCGACTGCCGTCCAAGATGGTGTGGAGCGTTTGCATATCGTGTCCGGAGAAGCAGAATTAAATTATTCACGCCAGCAGGAGGCGGTACTTCGCCAGACTTGCGAGGTATTCGGAGTCAATGATGAGGATTTGCCGAAAACCGCTCTGCGATTCTTCGACGATTGGAAGGCACAGCGCAAGAAAATCGAGCACCTCGAGGCTGAAATCACCAGATTACGAACCACTGGTGGTGGTGGTCAAGCAACCGAAAATGACGGAGTTAGAATCATTGTCCTCGAAGGAGAGGGTGACCTGCGACAATTGCAGGGTATGGCTGGCGAACTGACCTTGGATAAGGAGTGCCCAACAGTGGCCGTCATCGGCAGTGCGAGCGAAGGCGGTTTCCTACTGGTGGCGATTACCGAAGATACCATCGCCAGCGAGCGTTACGACGCGGTCGAGATTCTGCAATCGATTTCCCATCACATCGGCGGCGGAGGCGGTGGCAGGCCAACCTTTGCCCAAGGCGGTGGCTCAAATCCGGATGGTCTGGAGTCGGCACTGTCTGCGGCGCGAGAACTTCTTAACTGAGTTTCTCGATTGCGGTGATATCGAACCACGATACCGCGTTGGCGATGGCCTCGGAACGCGAGAACCAGCCGACCGCTTCGATTTCATCCTCTTTCAAGGAAAAATCGAGTCCCTCGGATTCTACCGATACATGATATGTGAATGAGACGAATGAGATACCCTCGTCGGTGAAAATATTCTGTTCGACAATCGAGGTATTGGACTCGTTGATTTCAATATTGATTCCCAATTCCTCCAGCGCTTCACGGGCGGCTCCGATACGGGGGTGCTCATCATGGTCGAGATAACCGCCGGGAAGCGACCAGCAACCGGTGAAGTGTCCGCGTTTCACCTTGGCCATCAAGATTCTATCATCATCATCAATGACTACGACTTTGGCTACCAGCCGGTGTAGTGAGCGGTATACAGATTCACGGGCGAGGGGGTGCGTCCATGAGTCTGAAATGACATGGTCCTTCCAAGCCCAATCCTCAGGCCACACAATTTCGGGATGACCCTTGATCACGGTAGCAGTCGACTCACCGATGCGCAGAACTGCGCGGCCTTTTTCACTCCACTCAATACCTAATGCGGCGACTTCGTCGATGGTCGGGAGGCGAATCATATCCTCCCCTCCTCCTGCAGCAAGAGTACGCCCCTTGACTGGTATCTGCGGGCCTTCACCCTCGGAATTAACCAAAAGCAGTTTGCCATCGTGCTCGAGATGGAGAAATTCTTCGGCCATCAATCACCCTCAAACCGTCAAAGGTCATCAATCCGACGGGGGAGATTTGTCGACGATAGTGACATGCGGTGCGCTATTTGAGGAAACGGCATCATCATCTAAACCGGTAATCAATAACTCATTATCCTCTTCAAAATCAGCCTGTTCTGCCAATTTCTTCACCCGCTTGCTTCCACGTAATTCCTTAGATGTTTTAGCCCCCAATTCGCGCATTTGCTCGGCTTGACGAATCACATTCCCTTTGCCGCTGATAAGTTGAGACTCAGCCTTATCAAAAGCTTCCTTGGCTTGGGATATTTCAAATCCAACATCGGTGAACGACTCGAGAAACAATGTAACCTTATCGTGAAGTTGACCAGCTCGATTTACCAACTCGGTTTGGTTGCGAGATTGATTTTCTCTCTTCCACAGTTCTTGAATCAATAATAGTGCGATCATTATTGTCGAGCCGCTGACAATTCGCACACGATTACTAGTGTTCAACTCATCATATAGGTTGGAATCTGCCTTCAGCGCAGCAATGAAAGCGCTTTCAAGGGGGACGACCATAAGAACGAAATCGAGTGAATTGATGCTTTCCATATGGTCATAATTCTTGGCGGCCAAACCTGAAGCATGATTGCGAATAGAATTACAATGTGCCTTCAAAGACTTCATTGCAGTCTCTTCATCTTCAGCATTAACATATTTTTCGTAATCGGTCAAGGAAACCTTAGAATCGATAATCACCTGCCTATCGTTGGGTAGGTTGAGGACAAAATCCGTTCGTTTCCTTTTATTCTCCGCTGTAGTCTCTGAGAGTTGCTTGACATAATCTCGGCCTTCTACAAATCCCATACTCTGTAGGATATTCTCTACGACTACCTCACCCCATGCACCTTGTGCTTGTGAATCTCCTTTGAGGGCACGGGTCAAGTCTCTGGTTTCATCGGCCAATTCCATGCCCAGTTTGCTGACATTGCCCACTTCATTGGTCAGTGCTGAAACTCTTGCGATGCTTGCCTTCTCGACCTTATCCATAGCAGTAACGTAGTTTCGCAGTTCCACAGATAGAGATTCGGTTGCGGCCGTAAAGGACTTCTTTTTTTCTTCCTCAGCATCGCCGAGAGCATTCTTCAATGCATTTGTAGCCGCCAATTCAAAAACGTCCTTCATCTGGGTATTTCTAGATTCAGCAGTTTCTCTTAATGCGACTTCCCTCGCCTCTGTTGCGGCAGCTTCGGAGCGGGAGCGGTTACCGGCGGCAAACCAAGCCACGGCAAAGGCCAATCCAGCGATGAGCAAGTATAGGGCGATATCGAATAATGTAGTCATCAAACCACCGTTCATTCACTCGAGTTTGGCGACCGTGTATTAACCCTGTGAAAGTGAAATCGCCCGAACCGGAGTGGGTCAATGCTCAAGAATGCAAAGCCCGTGCGAGTGTCGATGCTCTTTGAGCAAATCAACGAAGGTGTATGGGCACGCGCCTACCTGATAGTCGACGAGAACACCAAATCGGCGATTCTTGTCGACCCGGTCATCGATTTCATTGAGCGTGACAGCGCAATGCTGGTCGAGCGAGGGCTGACTCTGGTCTGCGTGATGAATACACATACTCACGCCGACCATGTTTCTGCGGCAATACATCTGGCACGAAAATTCGGCTGCCC
>DARQ01000015.1:0-266 GCA_002503395.1 Euryarchaeota archaeon UBA60
TTGCCGAGTTCCCTCGCGATATTTGTACCCGATACACCTTAGGCTGCTCACCTAGGGGCACCTGTTTCAGTTCTCGGTACGGTCACTCCTACGGCTTTTCATGGAACCCAGGCCTTATCTGATATTTCACTCACGACTTCTTCACGTTCTCACCGTAACGGTTCTCCTGTGAATTATAGACGCTTCGCGCGCCTGACATATGACGCGTCAAACTAGCCCAAGCTGTCACCATTATTGTAGGAGGGCTTACGAATATTAACGCAATT
>DARQ01000015.1:555-2742 GCA_002503395.1 Euryarchaeota archaeon UBA60
TCTAAGCCCACCTTCTGGTTGTTTTCGACCACGGACTCGGTTTATCTGTGACACTTGATCGCAATTTTGGGACCTTAACGTTAGGCTGGTTTGTTCACCTTGCGTAATGGTAGCTTACCCACCATCACTCACTGCCCGTATCTACGGCGAAGGCATATTCGGAGTTTGGCAGCATGCCGAGGGATCGCTCCCCCTAAACACACAATCAGTGCTCTACAACGCCTTCAACCTCCACGGACGTCTACCTACGAGTAGTTTCGCGCGGAACCTGCTATTGCCCACCTCGATTGGACTTTCACCCCTATACCCAGCTCATCCGAGCGATTTGCAGATCAGCAACGGTTCGATCCTCCACCCAGTTTTCACCGGGCTTCAATCTGGCCAGGCATAGATCGGTGGGCTTCAGGTTCTCCACCATTGACTTCGGACGAGCACATCCCGTCCCTGACCGCGTAAGCGGCTGCGGACTTGTCGGTTTCCCTTCGGCTACGCAGATTAACTGCTTAACCTCGCCAATGATCAAGACTCCCAGGGGCATTTTTCTAAACGCACGATAGGACGCTGCTCATATCTTCGCTTTCACGCCCTATCAGCCTGTACCCATCTGGTTTCAGGTTCTTTTCACATCCCGCTAAGGATACTTTTCAGCTTTCACTCACGTTACTTGTAAACTATCGGTCTCGAGTTGTATTTAGAGTTGGAACTTTCTGCGTCCCACATTCACGCGCGATATCCAACGCACGCTACTCTGGTTGCGTCACTTGGCCATATTCGTTACGGATACGGGACTTTCACCCTCTCTGGCTGCGCCATTCCAGGCGACTTCTCCTTCACGAACTTAGGCTACAGACGAACACACCACATTTCCTTCAGTTTCCATTCCGGATTCGGTTTGCTCTGTTCCGTTTTCGTTCGCCACTACTCACGGAATCTCTTTTGATTTCTTTTCCTCCCCCTACTAAGATGCTTCAATTCAGGGGGTTCCCTATCGCTATTGCGATTGACTGCTAGAGTCAGGAGGTCCTATTAGGCAATCTACGGATCGCAGACATTCATGCGTCTCCCCGTAGCTTATCGCAGCTTGTCACGACCTTCATCGGCACTCGAGCCAAGCCATTCCCCAGATGGGTTGTAGCATCAACATGCCCCGCACACTCCTTGGTGTGCAACCCTCTGGTGTCCAGGCTAACCTCTCGGATTTCCCAGGTTGACCGATTCCCCGAAGGTCGGCCTTCCTCCATCACTCTTCCCCAGTGACTTACGTCACCGAGTGCACAAGCATCCCGCCGAGAAACATCCGCTATTTAACAGCACCGACTGAGCAATAATTGATAAATGAGGTGCTGCGTTGGATTTGTCAGGATTTTTATCGATATGAAAACCGCGGCACTCGCGTGTGCAAGCACCTGCTTTGCTCAAGCGGGGGCCAATAGGCGAAGATTTGACAGCAAAACCGGATGGTCTCCGAAGCGCGAGACCGCGTCATTGAGGTCTCGTGTCGCCTCGTCAAATCGACCCAGCCCGATGTAGGCAGCGGCCCGGCCATTGAGGGCTCCACTGGTAGGTGGAGAGCGCTCAAGGAAGGCATTGAAAATTCGTAATGCCTTGTCGTACCTGCCTGAGCCCGCCAAAGCATTTCCGAGATTGAAGAGTACCGTGACCTCTCCGGGATCGGAATGGGCGGCTTGGCGCAAGGCCATTATCGCCGCCTCGAATTGGGTATCTGCACCATCGATGAGGCTGAAATGGTCATCGTCCTGCATGCTGATTGCTCGCTGTAATAGTGCGAGGCCATAATTATTCATTATCCGGGCATCGGTCGGATGCTTCTTGGCGAGTTGTTGGAAACACACCGCCGCTTCATCCCACATTGAATTCGCCATGGCTTGGAATCCTTGGCTGGCCAAGGCGAGTTCCTCCATACCTTGTTCAGCACCCAATTCCAAGGCTTGCGCAGGAAATAATTCAGGCTCGCCAAGGTCGGTGACTTCAGTGGGTGCGAATACCATGGATTCGGAAACAGGCTCGGCGAGGTCATCCAAATTCACCATCACCTCACTCGGTTCCAAGTCATCGCTGAAATCATGTATCACCACTTTCTCTTCCTCAGCATATATCTGTTCCATATCGGGCTCAGCATGGGATGTTGTTGCACTTTGCACCAGCGCTACCGCCTCTACAGCAACT
>DARQ01000015.1:2993-3440 GCA_002503395.1 Euryarchaeota archaeon UBA60
TTCGGTTGCTCGGCTTGAACCGCCACATCTGTGTCATCACCACCATTCTCGTCGGTAACAACTCCCCCCTCGACATCGCCACCATCGATGATGTCGGCATTGGCAAGTTCTACCGGTTCCACTGACATTTCAGTTTCAGATACCGCAACAATTTCCTCAGGGGGAGGTAGTTTGGTATCTTTAGCATCATGCCCTACCGAAGGATTGCTGCCGATGCCAAATGGAAGGGTGGTGATACGCNNTACCGCCTCTACAGCAACTGCCTCAACCTCAACATCCGCAGTCAATGGGATTGGCTGGACCGCTACCGCCACGGGTACCTCGGCGGGCACAGCCACAGCCACAGGTGTGGACTCGACCTGCACCGCCACGACCTTGACCGTCTCGGTGGTGGTGGCCTCTAATGGCACTGCAGTGATTCTGTTCGGTTGCTCGGCTTGAACCGCC
>DARQ01000015.1:3506-3843 GCA_002503395.1 Euryarchaeota archaeon UBA60
CCAAATGGAAGGGTGGTGATACGCTTTGAGGCACCGCCACCAACTCCGAATGGAAGCGATGATTTGTCCTCAGGTGCATCGGACATCAGTAGTTCAGAATCCTCAAGAACAGAACCGAGAGATGCACCGAGGCGCTCGATGCCGGGAAGGCCGCCGCGTTGTGCCAGCGTTTGCGCCCCTTCGCCCCTTGCGTCGAGGACATTGGTCATTCGCGAGCCGCAGCCTGGGCAGTCGGTGCCAAGGAAAAGTAGTCCGCATATCTGGCACTCACGCATGGCACTCGACACCTCTCTTGCGAGCATTGGCTATCAGCAAATCGGTTGGTTGCTTTCGATTA
>DARQ01000015.1:3945-8835 GCA_002503395.1 Euryarchaeota archaeon UBA60
GAATAGAGAATCCCGTGGAACAGAAATATGAAGATGGTTGCCACAATGCAGGTGAGAAACATTACCGGTAGTCCCACTCGCATCCATTCCCTTGTGGTGATTGGTTCATCCCCGCGCTCACTGATTGAGACCGTCATCACATTGGCCGAGGAACCTATCGGGGTGGCGTTGCCACCGAAGCCAGCACCCATCGCCAAAGCCCAGAACAACGGCGCGATGTCGACGGAGGGATTTGCCTCACCGATGCTGATGATGACTGGAATCATTGCCGCGGTGAACGGGATGTTATCGATGACGGCACTGGCGATGGCCGAAACCCAGACAACCGCCACCGCAAGCATAACCGGATTACTTCCGAAACTATCGAAAATCCAAATCGCCAATGATTTGAGATATCCGACATTACCCACCGCCCCCACCAACATGAATAGGCCAGCGAAAAACAGAAGTGCCTGCCATTCAACCCTGTCGATGACATCGTTGAGGAATCCTTCATTATGCTGATGGTCGGGTATTGATCGACCAAATACCAGAGCTAAACCGGCTCCAGATAGAGCGATTGCGTGAATTTGTATCGGCAGATGCAGGAACTCGGTGAGCGAAAAACCGACGACGGTAAGAAATAGTATCAATAACGTGGATTTCATCAACCTCATATCATCGATTACCGCCCATTCGTCCTCTTCCAACAGACTCGCCACACTCTCTGGTTTTTCAGAAATCCAATTCCGGTAATACCAACGCATGTAACCCAATGTGATAATCCATGCTATCAGGGTCAGAAATCCCAGTCGGAAGAGAAAACCATTGAAACCGAAAAGGTGCTCTAGATTGACATCTTGTGCGGCCGCGGCGATCATCACATTGGGTGGGTCGCCAACCATCGAGGCGACCCCACCTGTATCGGAGAGAATGGCCTCGGCCAATAGTGGTGGAATCGGACTGATTCCCATCTTTTTACAAATCCGTAAAGTTATCGGGGCAATGATGATGATGGCGGTGACATTATCGATTACCAATGAGAGAAGCGTGGTCAAGGTCCCGAGGTATACAATTAGTCGCCATGGGTCACCCTTGCTCAACTTTGAAGCCTTAATTGCCACGAATTCAAAGAATCCAGATATTTCCAACAATGCCGCGAAAATCATCATTCCGAGCAGAAGTCCGATTACCTCAAATTCAATCCAACCAAGCATCTCATGCTCTAGGGAACTGCCTTCGTCAAAGTCGAAAACATTAGTTATGTGACCGAAAAACAGCATCATTGTGCAACCGAGCCAAGCGGCGACGGTGCGATGCATCTTCTCCGATAGAATGAGGGCGAAACTAAGAACGAAAATCAGTAGGACCACATTCGGTGCGGTCAACATAACCCGTCGACTTCTGCTCGACGTATAGAAGTCTCGCTCACTCCGACTCTAATTCATCATCACTTTCGAGCAAATCGTCGACCTCGGGAGGTGCAAGTTGTTCAAAGGTCTCAGCAGAGATTTCCGGCTCGCCGGGGAGGATTTTCTCAGCCAAGGTCGAAGTTTCAGACGAGGTTTTTTCCACCCCACCCTTCACATCTTCCTTGGCCTCTTGCTTTTCCTGACTCTCGTGCAACTTCTCAAGCAACGCCTTGGTCGCACTCTCGGCCACCGATTCCGACAATAGCCCACTGGCACTTGCCTCGTTGATTGAAGCCATCTGCGCCATCAGTAATTCCATCCGGGTGGATTCCATCCGCTGATGATGAATCTTGCTGGTCGAACTCAACTCCACCACCGATGATTCGGCAACTTCCAAGCGCTCGGTTAGAACATCGCCAAGCAACCTCCGGTCTTCATCTGAAACCATGCCCTTGGCTGATAATTCCGCCAGTTTCTCCAATGCGGCTTTGGTGGCGATCGATTCCGCCAAGGCGATACCATAACTGACTTCATTTTCTGGAAGATTTCCCGTGACCTTCAGTCTATTCATCACCGGTTTCAATGTCAGACCCTGCACCAAGAGTGTCCAAAGCACCACGCTGAAGGCCATCACCAAAAAGTCATTGAACAACCACTCGGGGAAATTAGTAGTGTATTTTATCCCCGCCAACTCAAAGGTTGTTCCGTCCGATACCATGTTGGACAATAACAGAAGAAGGGCGATTGGAATTGAACCGCGCAAGCCCGACCAGAAAATCGTATGGCGCCATTTCCACGGGATTGGATTGGGATGGGTGCGATTTGAAATCGAGCTCAGCGGGTAGATGACGAGTCTGGCCACCAAGGTGCCAACGATGGCGGTAGTGGCGAGAACCAGAGTGCGCATATCAAATTCAAACGCGGACTGGACCTCGTAGCCAATCAACAGGAAGAGGACGCTGTTGATCAAAAAGGAAACCACTTCCCAAAAGTGCTGTAATCCTACTCGCGCGGTCGCGGTCATGCCGAATTTCGTCCCGTGATTGCCGACCATCAGTCCGCCGACGACGACCGCGATGACGCCGCTTCCGTGCAATATCTCAGCGAGCAGAAAAGTCCCGAATGCAAGTGCCACGGTTATCGATATCTCGACCAGGTGGTCGCTGGTTCTCACCAACAGCCAGTTGGATAGAATCCCCCCGACAAATCCGACCAGAAAACCGATTGAGACGATGAATAGAAACTTCACAAATCCTGATACCAGTAATTCCCTGACAGACATATCCTGACCGACGAAGGTCGCCAATACCGCCACCAATAAAATATTGAACAGAACGACGGCGGTTCCGTCGTTGAATAACGACTCGCCTTCGATTAAAACCGTGAGCCGTTTCGGCGCACCGAGGGTTTTGAATAAAGCCAAAACCGAAACCGGGTCGGTAGCAGCCAGGATACTGCCCAGAAGTAAGCCGTACAGCAGTCCATTATCGTGATTCGGCCAGACGACCTGCCAGGCGATGACGCCGATGACAATCGACGATATCACCACTCCGGGAATTGCCAAAAGGGTGATGATTTTCCAATTTCGGGCTAATTTTCCCAAATCCATGGCCGCCGCACCCTCGAATAACAAGGGTGGCAAAAACAGGAAGAATATGACTTCGGCAGAGAGTAGGCCCTGGAAATTCTCCGAAGCCGGTAATTCATCTCCAAGCAGCCCGATGACCAATCCTACCAGAACCAGTGCAATGGTGTAGGGTAGTCTGATCCAGCGCACCGCCATGGCGACCAATATGGCTAGTATCAACGCACCTAGAAGACCGGAAATCCAAACCGGAGCAATGACCGCCATCCAATCCCTCTCACATCATCGTAGTCTCAATTACACTTCAAATCTAGGGACGATATACGATTGCGACGTTACCTCTTGCCTCGGCCAATGTTGCATTGCAATTGGTGCATATCATCTGAATGGCAACTTTCTTGTCGTCGGCTGCAAAAATCCCACGATTGAATTTGATTTTCACCAAACCTCGAGCGGATAACTGCTCAGAGATTTCATTCATTAAGTTCTCGGTCAAGCCACTCTTGCCGACTCGAACGGTGACGGCGAGATTTCTATTTCTTGCCACCTTCAAAATGTGCGACGGAATCTTACCCATACTCAAACCACCTCTCTCATCCCTCAGACAACTCGGGTCTACCATCATGTGAGTCATCGAAATCTTGGCTCCCACTACCTGCTCCGTTGCCAAAGCGCCTGATGTAGCCGCATTGCAGACAGGTGGTAATCCTGATGCCGCCCCGAATCCGCACCCGGGCATTGAATGATGGGCGCACCAATACCCTGCATCCTCGACATATCCAGTGCTTGTGTGCAGGTGGCAAGCCGATGCGGTGACGCAGGCCAATCTTCCACATCTGTCGGGCTACTGTATCGATGAATTCAGGGTCGGAATCTTCTCTCTCGCCAATGATTCCAGCCAAGTATCCCTGCGCCGATTCTGCTATTTCTCGACGGCGATTCTTATTCCGCCGGAAGCGGTTCTTACGCGACCCCAATAAACCACCTCAGCGTGACTCAAGAGTCGCTAGAATATCATCACGTATCTCGTCGATTGGACGGTCACCATCGACGCGTAAAAGAACCCCACGCTGATGATACCAATCGGCGAGCGGAGAGGTCTGATGGTGGTAGGCCTCAAGGCGCGAGCGAACCGTGCTTTCATTATCATCAGCCCGACGAATGAATTCGCTCCCTGAACAAGAATCGCAGATATCCTCTGCCTTGGTCTGATTGAATGTGTCGTGGTAAACCGCGCCGCAGTTAGCACATGAAAAACGCCCGCATATCCGCTCGACGACGCGCTCGTCTGGCACTTCAATGGAGATGACCAAGTCAACCACTTCGATATCTTGCAAGGCCTCGGCCTGAGCGATGGTTCGAGGAAACCCATCGAGCAATACTCCAGCCCCGGCATCATCTTCACCTAGCCTTTCGCCAATCAGTCCGATTATCACCTCATCGGGAACCAGTTGCCCGGATTCCATGAAAACCTTGGCCCGCTCACCCAGTTCGGAGCCCTGTGCAAGTGCAGCTCTGAGCATATCTCCGGTCGAGACTTGGGGGAGACCTGTGGTGTGGGTGATGGCTGTGGCTTGAGTACCCTTTCCAGCACCCGGTGGGCCAAATAGAACGATGCTACCCATGATGCGGCGAGGCGCACCGCGTCTTTGAACCAGACGGTGTTCACTCGCCATTATGACGTTGCAACCATTCAGCACCATAATGTCGCCATTGCTCCAAACTCCAACCAGATGGTAGGCCGGTCGGTGGAACCGGCGGCATCCCGGCTATTGCCACATTTTGCTGCCCGGCCTCGGGCATTGGTTCGGAACTACTCTGCTCTGAGCCAATAACCCCGCCCTGTGCGGCGCCATCATGAATGTTGACAGTGATGTCCTGAGCGGTAGTTGCAGGAGAAGAGGAAAAGGCTGC
>DARQ01000015.1:8907-12071 GCA_002503395.1 Euryarchaeota archaeon UBA60
GGCAATCCTTCAGGGGGCAATCCAGCAGGCGGCAACCCCGTCGGCAATGGAGCCGGACCAGGTGGCGGCAGATCACCTATCGATTGCACCAGTGCTGCCTGGATTTCAAATTGGGAAATATCTCCTGAAATGATATCGTCTTCTTTTTCGACATCCTCCATCAGTGCAGCAGCCCTGCGCTCGCTAATATTTTCCTGCGACGTGTGCACCCCTGGAGCTACAAGTGATTCTCCCTCATCATCGTAAATCTTGGCACTACTGCGCATCCTGCGTACTACGACGAATAAGATGATTGGAATCAAAACCACTATTGAAAAGAAAACCTCGGTGCTAACAATACTGGATAGGTCGAAGGCCGTGGTTGAGGACTCTGCCGTCACCCCTAGAGATAATACCTCTGAAATAGTAACGATCACACCCTCATCAGCCTGACCGAGAATGGTGATTTCAACCGTCCTCAAACCGCCACCTGCATCGGCAGTTGGGGTGACAGAGATTATCACAGAGATTTCTTCACCGGGTTGCAGTTCATCGAAACTATGTTCATACTGCAAGGACCACTCAGGGTCCTCGACACCTTCACCATCGACGATTATAGCTGACAGATTTCCACCTCCCGGGCTGTTGCCGAGGTTATTGATTATGACCACAATCTGGCCTTGGGTCTCTCTAGGGAGGTCGTGAACACTGGTCTCGGGAGCGAGTTCCAGACCGAAGTGTAAAGTCGGAACCACCGTCAGTTCCAAGTCGATGAATACCTCGACAGAATCATTGTAGTATGTTCCAATCACCCTTACTCGGATGCTCTGCTCAATATCTCCAACCGCGGTGAGATTAGGGGCTATAACCCCGAAAGAGACTTCACTCGACACCAATTTATCGATTGATTTTGGCGCTGAATCGATACCGAATTGCCAGCCAGGAGGTGGCTCGACAGTCGACCAATTAAGGTTCAGCGCGCCATTTCCGGTATTGTTCAACCACAGTGAATATTGACTCCAGGCGCCAACCGTTGCCTGAACCTTCTCGCCACTGGATTCAAGGCTGAGTCCAAGCAATTTACCGACTAGAAAATTAGTTCCATTGGTAATGAATTGATTCGTACCGACCTCATCCAATCTGGTAGTCAAAGAAAATGCATTTTGTGAACCATCGGAGGTTGAAAGAGGAATGATTGCGGTTACCTGCACGGTTGTAGAATGGCCCGGTAAAAGGTTGAAAGTAACCCTATCATATTCTATCTCGCCATCGTAGACAAGGTACATTCCCCAATCGGTATTTGCCGATTGTAATTTGACAGAAAATGGAATCTCGATATTGCCGATATTGGTAATCGACATCGAAACGTTAACAGTTTCCCCAGTTTCGACAGTAATCGGTAATGCGCTCGCCTCTGGGCCAACCGGATTACCCTGAAGGTCGAAAAGTTCGGTTGAAAAATCCTTTAGTTCAGAAACCGTCACATTTGCATATTCTGAATGCGAGAATGTCGGGTCATTACTACTGGTCACAGTACAGGTGATCATGTCAACCTCACCGGCTGGCGGCGAACCATTGGTGACCGGAGGGATTCTCAGTCGCACCTGCATCGGCAGAAATTCAAGGATGTCGAGAGGCTCGAAATCGATGGTTGACGACTGAGAAGGACCTAATTCAACCGGCCAGCCATGCCCACTGCCACAGGTCAACTTGTGCTGGGCAACAGTATTACCGGTATTGCGAACAGATATTGAAAATGAGGCAATCCCTCCCGGCTCGGCCTGGAGATTCCCCCCTCCCGCAGCAACCACACTCACCGCATCGACCTTGCCGACAATGATGGTGAACCTAAGGCTGTGGCTGACCAAGGGTTGATTCTGGTAACGGGCGGTGAGATCGAAGACGAAAGTGCCGGCGCGAGCGAAACGTGGGGGATTTGCAGTAAGGTCGGCAGATGTATCTTCCAGCGCCAAGGTGAGGTTTATTGAGTCATTTTCCTCACCTTGAGCCGGCATGGTGAATTGGCTTCCCTCGACGATTGTTCGGGTCCAAGAATCTTCTGTTGAGAACAACCTATTGGGTTGTTGCGGGTCATACCTCTGCAAATTAGTCACCGTCAACTTCACCTCCTCCTCGGAAGTTCCTTCGTGTTTGAGTTTTATCGGGATATTCAGGCCGGTCACATTGTTGACATCGAATTGGTGAATTGCTGCGGCGGTGATCTGTTCTTGGCCAATCGGTTCACTACCATTACCATGTAAAGGTACAAGTCGTAAACCCAGCGCACTGACATTCACCACCTGATTGTGAATATTATTGTTGATGCCATTGATTTCATCATTGATTTCGACTACCTCAAAATCCGTATCAATTGACAATCGCATCTCGTGTTGACCGGTGGTGGAGAAGGTGTGATAGATTGACTGGGCGAAGATTTTTCCACCTTCAAGATTGGTGTAATTAGTATCTAGTAATATGGTTCCGGAGGTGATATCTTCAAAGATGATACGATATTGGCCACTGTCCAAGGAAGCCTGGTTGACCCACGATAACTGGATGGTTATCACATCGTTGACCAAAGGACTCTCCATGGAAGTCAGGATACTGTCGTCATAGGTCACCAAATCTGAACTGGGAGATATGCTTCCATTGGCGGTGGTAATCAGGGCAAATCCTTGCTTTCCGCCGCCAACATTAGCAATCATCACCGACCATTGCCCGGTCTGTGTCTGTGAACCGGGGAGGAGGCGAATTCGTTCGACATTATTGACAGAATCTTTGCTCCCACCGGTGATGGATTGGCCACTGGCAAAATTATTTCCCAACCAGATTGTACCATCGGGAGCAATGAGTTGCAAATCCAAGTCGTTGACCAATCGAGCAGTGGATTGGGGACTGGCAGACGAGCCGGATGGATCGAGCCATACCAGAGTGATGTCGACGCCGAATGATGAATCGAGGTCAAAGGTGTATATGAAACCGAAACCGGGTTCCAATTCCTGAGTATTATCGTACCATGAATTCCTCACCACCGCACCAGCCATCGGGTACATCGAGTTCTCAAGGTCTATCTGCCCCCAACCTTCTGATGGATTCGGTATATCTGGCGAGCCTAGATCCTTACCCCCATTAATCAGCGCTGCCTTCACCAAATCGGAGGTTACACCTCCTGAAATTCCGGTTTC
>DARQ01000036.1:0-3437 GCA_002503395.1 Euryarchaeota archaeon UBA60
GTATAGGTCCCAGCCGGCCGCGGCCTGCGAACCGCGCCTCGGCTCCGTTGCCTCAGCAGATAGTTTGGTGAATCCGACCGTAATTTCCTCTCGCCCCGCTCCCGCTTCGCCCATGAACCGAGGTGAAAGAAACCACACCTTAGCACTCTCGCTCCGGCCGCTTTGCAAACGTGCGCGGAAAACGCTCCGCCATTGAAACTCAGCGGATATATGATAAGCCGCGTTGAAGGAGTACAGGTCCGCGTCGGCGAGAGTAGTGCCTCCGACCCCCTCTCAAGGGTCATGAAAGGGCCAGAAAACACAAAGATAAAACCAAGAACTATAGGTAATAGAAGTCAAGGCCCGAACAATATAATCGAAACAGGGGAAGGGATGGGACATGCAAACTGGAGCGTCAAGAGAAGGTCTGGACATCGACCTCTCCTCCGAATTCATCGAACCGATGCTGCGAGAGAATCTCGACCGCTTTGTCCTCTTTCCAATCGAGCATTCCGACATCTGGGAGATGTACAAACAGGAACAGGCTTGTTTCTGGACTGCCGAGGAAATCGACTTGGCTGAAGACTTGGATCATTGGGAAAATAAACTCAATGACGACGAGCGTCATTTTTTGAAACACATCCTCGCTTTCTTCGCCGCCAGCGACGGCATCGTCAACGAGAATCTGGTGATGAATTTCTCCAATGAGGTACAGTGGCCCGAGGCGCGAGCGTTCTATGGTTTCCAGATAATGATGGAGAATGTTCACGCTGAAACATACTCATTATTGATTGACACCTACATCAAAGACACCAAGGAAAAGAACCATCTGTTCAAAGCTCTGGAAACCGTTCCCTCGGTTGCCACCAAGGGTAATTGGGCTATGCGCTGGTTGTCGCGCAAGCGCGGTAATTTCGCCGAGCGTCTTGTCGCCTTCGCGGCCATCGAAGGAATCTTCTTCTCGGGCTCATTCTGCGCCCTGTTCTGGCTCAAGAAGAGAGGCATCATGCCCGGCATGACCTTCTCCAATGAACTCATCTCAAGAGATGAGGGATTGCATTGTGATTTTGCCTGTCTGTTGCACAATAAACTGGTGCGCGGGGCTGGTGAGAACAAGATCAGACAGATAATCTCTGAAGCGGTCGCCATCGAGAAGGAATTCATCGTCGATGCGCTTCCGGTCTCGCTTATCGGAATGAATTGTGAACTGATGGCGACTTATATCGAGTTCGTCGCCGACCGACTCTTGATCGCCTTCGGCTGTGCAAAAATGTATGATGCCGAAAACCCGTTCCCATGGATGGAGATGATCTCCATGCAAGGGAAGACTAATTTCTTTGAGAAGCGGGTCGGCGAGTACCAGAAGGCTGGCGTGATGAAGTCCGGTTCCACCCTGGGATCTGTACAAACGACCTTCTCTATGGAGGAAGACTTCTAAACCGTACGCGTACGTCAAGAATTTGCGCTGAATTAATTAGTGACTTATGAGGGGGGGAAAATCGGATGGGTCTGAAGGTTGTCAATCGCCGCGGCGAGAGAGAGGATGTTCGCTTTGATGCCATCCTTGAGAAGATCACCAGACTCTCAGAGGGACTGGACCGTGACTGGGTCGACCCCGGCCATGTCGCCAAACTGGTCATCGAGGGCTTATACGACGGTGTCACCACCCGCGAGTTAGACCGCTTGGCGGCCGAGACCGCCGCCAGTCTGGTCAGCCACCACTCGGATTACAGCTTCCTCGCGGCGAGGATTTCGATTGACGACCTGCACCGATCGACCGACGACAGTTTCACCAGCACCATCGAGAAGTTGTACAATTATGTCGACTCCGAGTCGGACAAGCATGCTCCCCTTATCTCCGAGGATGTCTTGGCGGTGGTGCGAGAAAATCCCGAGGAGTTAGATGAGCACATCAATTATTCGCGCGATAATTATTACGATTATTTCGGCTTCAAGACCCTTGAGCGCTCCTACCTGTTGCGATTGGATGGCGAGATTGCCGAGCGACCCCAGCACATGTTGATGCGGGTTGCACTCGGCATCCACCTCGATGACCTTGAGAAGGTCAAACAGACATACGATTTGATGTCGGAAGGTTGGTTCACCCACGCCACCCCGACCCTGTTCAACTCGGGCACACCGAAACCTCAGATGTCATCCTGCTTCCTGCTGGCGATGAAGGATGATTCCCTGGAAGGGATTTACGACACCCTCAAACAGTGTGCGCTGATTTCCAAGTCGGCCGGCGGAATCGGCATTTCGGTTCACCAGATTCGCGCCAAGGGTTCCTACATCAAGGGCACCAATGGCAACTCGAATGGTCTGGTGCCGATGTTGCGAGTCTTCAACGACACCGCCCGCTACGTCGATCAGGGCGGCGGCAAGCGCAAGGGCTCGATTGCAGTTTACCTAGAGCCTTGGCACCCCGATATCTTTGATTTCTTGGATTTGCGTAAGAACCATGGCAAGGAAGAGATGCGCGCCCGTGATCTGTTCTATGCGCTGTGGACTCCCGATCTGTTCATGGAACGGGTCGAGGACAATGCCGAGTGGACGCTGATGTGCCCGAACGAATGCCCGGGACTTCACAAGACCTATGGCGATGAATTCCGTGAGTTGTACCTGAGGTACGAGCAGGAAGGGCGCGGTCGCAAGACCGTCAAGGCGCGCGAGGTCTGGGACGCAGTAATCTCCTCGCAGATTGAGACCGGTACGCCATACATGTTGTACAAGGATGCCTGCAATAAGAAATCCAATCAGAAGAATCTCGGGACGATTCGCAGTTCAAACCTATGTACCGAGATTCTCGAATATACCAGCGATGATGAAGTCGCGGTGTGCAACTTGGCGAGTATCGCACTGCCGAAGTTCGTCGACATCGAGAGCCGCGAGTTCGACCACCAGAAATTATTCGATGTCACCTATCACGTCACCGGAAATCTCAATCGCGTCATCGACCGCAATTACTACCCGGTGCCCGAAGCTGAGAATTCGAATATGCGCCATCGCCCGATTGGGCTCGGAGTACAGGGCTTGGCTGATACCTTGGCGATGCTGAAGATGCCATTCGAGTCGGAGGCAGCGCGTGCATTGAATCGAGAGATATTCGAGACGATATATTTCGCCGCCTGCACCGCCTCCAAAGACGAGGCCATCACCGATGGCGCCTACTCCTCTTTCCAGGGCAGTCCGGCCAGCGAAGGAATCCTGCAATTCGACATGTGGGGGGTCACAGAACACTCCGGGCGCTGGGATTGGGATTCCCTGAAGGCGGAAATCGCCGACTATGGGATGCGCAATTCCCTCCTGTTGGCACCGATGCCGACCGCTTCGACCAGCCAGATTCTCGGCAATAACGAGTGCTTTGAGGCTTTCACCTCCAATCTCTATGTCCGGAGAACCCTGTCGGGTGAGTTTGTCGTCATCAACAAGCATCTGGTGCGCGACCTCATCGAGCG
>DARQ01000036.1:3583-8821 GCA_002503395.1 Euryarchaeota archaeon UBA60
CTACATCGACCAGAGCCAGAGCCTGAACATCCACATGATCGATGCCAATGCCGCCAAGGTGACGACCATGCACTTCTACGGCTGGCGCCAGGGGCTTAAGACCGGAATGTACTACTTGCGCACCAAATCTGCAGCCGATGCGATACAATTCACCGTCGACGAAGCGGTCAAGAATTCCGATACTTCATCGAATGGAGAATCCGAGTCGATGAGCAAGTTGGCTGAGAGGGCTGAGGACCAGGTCATGGCAGATATCATCTGTAGCCTCGACAGTCAGGATGACTGCCTCAGTTGTGGGTCCTAGTATACTTCGCCTTTTTGCCGAGGCAGCACTCAACCCTGCTCCCCTTAGGGAGCGAACAGACGCGCCGCCAAAGGGCGAGAAAGTCGAGTGATACGCTCAGCGCGTCCTAAACCTTCAAGAGTCACCACCCCAATCGGCCTGCCATGGGGAATGACCGGGCGACGGGTAGAGAAATCGTCGAGCGTCTTGGCGGGCGTGATTTGAACAAAGATGGAACGGTGATTGATTTAGCGATTGTCGGCTCAAGCAGATTCTACGACTTTTCGGTAATCGAAGGCCACATCGAGGATTGGGTCGAAGCCAATGGCTATCCTGACCTGATAATAATCGGCGGTGCGAGTGGGGTGGATTATTTGGCTGAGAGATGGGCTGATAACAACAACATTCCAATCGCGGTCTTCCACGAAGAGTGGGTCGGCGATCGAGGCGGGTTGGTCGACATTGGCCGCCCCGAGGCTCCGAACACTTTGACCCGGGCGCTGGTCGAATCTGCGACCCATGTTCTAGCCTTTCCATCCCAAACCAGCAAGTGGACACAGATTACCTGTGAACTGGCTGAGGAGATGGGGAAGCCCGTTACAATTTCTCCAATCGAAGATGAAATAGAAGCCACGTAGGCATCACTCAACTCTGCCGACCTTATTGCGGCGAATGAATTCGTTTCGCTCTAAGCGCAGGTGTTTACTTGGCTTTTGTGTGTGCATCGGATTCAAGTGAAACGCCCGGATGGCTAAGCACGATGATGGTTCCTGCCCATGCTTTGACGGGTATTGCCTGCATTCACCTCGGGCTTCTCATCGTTCACAGAAGGGACGGTGAACAGCGTTGGGAAAACGCACCTGTATGGACTTGGTTGGCGGTCGGGATTTTTCTCGCTTACATGGGGCACGCA
The DNA here is from genome assembly GCA_002503395.1 of Euryarchaeota archaeon UBA60. Lineage (GTDB taxonomy): Archaea > Thermoplasmatota > Poseidoniia > Poseidoniales > Poseidoniaceae > UBA60. The sequence continues at coordinate 4,780 of DARQ01000036.1, forward strand.
GTGGTCGATGCCCTCGCAATTTTCACCTACCACGACTCGACTCCAACCGGTTCCCTCTTCTCGATGACCGTGTTCTGGGGCTGGCTCACCCTCGGGGTTGCAGTGATCTTCTGGGGAGTCAGAGAAGACCTACGCTACGGCTTCGGCATCCTCGCAGCATTAGCTTTCGATATATGGGACCACTATATTCTCAGAGCCGCAGACTGTGTTCTGGATGGCTATCCACAGGGCTGTATGGGAGTCTACACTCACCGCTTCAGAGAGTTCCAGATGCACCACTTTGAGTGGATGATTCTCGATACTGTATTCGTTGGAGTAGAGCGGCATTACGGTGACGAAATATTTGTCCTGTTCGAGATATTATTTGTCGGAGTTCTAATCACAATTATTTGCTGGTTGAGGACCAATGTCGCATTAATACACGATGACTGAGAAACCGTCATTGCTGGTGGTCAGGAGTTGTGGATTGCCCGGCCCAGGGTTGCTAGAACTCCCTCATGGAAGGATTCGGTCATCGTCGGATGTGCATGGATGGTATAGGCGATATCCTCGAGCACCGCGCCCATCTCCAAGGCTAAGGTGAACTCCCCCGATAACTCACTGACGTGACTTCCAACGCATTGTACTCCGAGTACGACCTTATCTGACTTGTTGGCGACGACGCGCACGAATCCCCCGCTCTTCTCGGCCTCCATGGTCAGCGCCCGGCCATTTGCCGCCAGCGGGAATTTCCCGACCACTATCTCATGACCTGCGGCCTCGGCCTCTTCGGGGGATAATCCGACGGTGACGATTTCGGGTTCGGTGAAGACGATTGCCGGAATTGCGACCGGGTTGAAAACCCGCTTATGCCCGGCGATAATCTCGGCGACCATCTCTCCCTGAGCGCTCGCCTTGTGTGCCAGTAGTGGCTCTCCGGCCAAGTCGCCGATTGCGAAAATCCCATTCATATTAGTTCGACATTGCTCATCTATAGAAATAAAGCGCCCTGATTCATCCATCGCAACGCCGGTCGCTTGCAAACCCCAACCAGTGGTATTCGGCGCCCTGCCGACGGTTACCAGCACTTTGTCGAATGTTTCGGCAACGAGTTCTCCGGCCTTGTTCTTCCACGATAATTCGACCTTGTCCTTGGAGATTTCGGCACCTTGGGCGAAACAATTGGTGTGGATCTTCACCTTGTGTTTCTTCAACCAGCGCTCCAGTGGGCGGCGCAATTCGGCATCGAAAATTGCCATCACCGAATCCAATCCCTCGATGACGCTGACCTGACTTCCCAGTCGGCTCAGCGCACAGCCTAATTCCAGACCGATGTAGCCGCCGCCGATGATGGCGACTTTTTCAGGTAATTCTTCAAGGTCGAGAGCTCCGGTCGAGGAGATGATATGCTTCTCGTCGAATTTCATGAATGGTAGTTCAATCGCCCGCGACCCGGTCGCCAGGATAACGTTCTCGGCCGAGATTCGAGCCAGCTCGTCTCCGTGAGTGGCCCCATCCTTTCCATCTCCCCCGTCTGCGTCGGTATCCGCCTTGCCAGATGTGACAGTGCAGGTCTTGCCATCGGTGAAAGTCGCCCAGCCTTTGACCAGCCGCACCCCTGCCTTCTTCAGCAGTGCCTCGACACCTTTGTTGAGTTTGGTAACGATATCATCCTTCCATGATACCATAGCCTTCATATCGAGTTTGACCTCGCCAGAAATCGACATTCCCATATGCCCATCTTGGTGTTTGGCCAGAGACTCAAAGCGGTCGGCGGCGTGAATCAGTGCCTTTGAGGGAATACAGCCACGAATCAGGCAGGTGCCACCACATTTGTCGCTCTCGACGATGACGGTTTTCAGACCCAGTTGTCCGGCACGAATCGCCGCCACATAGCCACCTGGGCCTGCGCCGACCACCAGCACCTGACAATCGATTTGCTCCACCATTTGGCTCGCCTTCCTCACAGAATTTCCATCGGGTGTTCGAGTAATCGCTTGACCTCTTGTACCAGAGCCGCCCCGTCGGCGCCATCGATGACCCGATGGTCGAATGACGAAGACAGATTCATCATTCGCCTGATGACGATTTTCCCATCTCGCACCACCGCTCGCTCCACTGCACTGTGAACGCCGAGGATTCCCACCTCTGGGCAGTTGATGATAGGGGTAGCACCGGTTCCGCCGTCCCGACCCAGACTGGTGATGGTGAAGGTCGAGCCTGACAATTCCTCCAAGGTGGCTGTGCCCTCTCGGGCTGCACTTGATACACGGATGACCTCGTGACCGACGCCCCAGATGTCCATTCCCTCGACATGGTGGACGACGGGAACATACAATCCGCGCTCGGTCTGGGTCGCAACCCCGATATTCACCGCATCGTGCTGGCTCATCACCTCGGCCTCGTCATCATAACGAGAGTTGATTTTTCCATGCCCGCTCTGGAAAGCCTTGACCAGCGCCCGCATAATGAATGAGATGTAAGTCAACTTTGGTTGTCCCTCACTGCGGTTGGCATTCATCCATTGTCGCAGAAGTTCCAGTTCGGTCACATCGACCTCATCGAAATAGGAGAAATGGGGAATCGTCGTGTAGGATTTGACCATTTGTTCGGCAATCTTACGGCGCAATCCGCGGAGTGGGATTTCTGTAATCCCATCTTGGGAGACACCCGGGGATGAAATCTTGATTCCGCCACTGGCTGCGGATTCGATATGTGCTTCCAGGTCAGCCTTGGATATTCTCCCAGCCGGTCCTGTTCCAGATACGGTTGCTAGATCGATGCCGGCCTGACGCGCCGCTTTGCGCACCGCCGGGGAGGCCAGCACCTTGCCGGAACTGGTACCGGAGCCGGTAATCTTGGAAGGAGTAGAAGCCGCCGCCTGCGGGGCTGTTGCTGCTGTAGACTGTTCAGCATCAGAGGCGGCGACCGAATCGGGCTCAGCCGAAGTTTCGGGCTTGCTCTCTTCCGGTTCATACGTCTCAGGTTCTGGCTCGGCCGCTGGCTCGGGCTCATCTTCGACCTCGGCACTGACATTGCCGTCACCATCGACTTCGAATTCTATACATGCACTGCCTACGGCAATGATTTCACCGGCTCCGGCTGACTGACTGATTACTTTCCCATCGACCGGACTGGGGATTTCGACCGTAGCCTTATCGGTCATCACCGACAGGATTGGGTCGTCTTCGGTAACCACATCACCCACTTTCACCAGCCATTCTACGACTTCTCCCTCGACCACACCTTCTCCGATATCCGGTAATTTGAATGCATATATTCCCATTGTTCATTCCTCCATTGTTCCTTTGATGGCATCAGCGATGCGCTTTGGACTCGGCAGATAATCCCACTCGGTGGTGTGGGGGAAAGGGGTATCCCAACCGGCAACCCTCTGGATCGGGTACTCCAATTTCCAGAAACAGCGCTCTTGCACGCTCGCTGCCATCTCGGCTCCGAATCCGCTGGTCTTCGGGGCCTCGTGGACGATGACGCACCTTCCAGTCTTGTTCACCGAGTTGACAACTGCATCCCGATCCCACGGAACCAGGGTCTGCAGGTCGAGCAGATCACACGAGATGCCGCTATCCTCGATACCCTGTTGGGCGACGTGAACCATCGCTCCCCAGGCGATAACCGTGCAGTCACCTCCCTCAAGCACGAGGTCGGCCTGCTCCAGCGGGATGTTGTAATACTCCTCTGACACCTCTGCTTTCGGGTGGTCCTTCCAGGTCGGAACATCATGTGGGTCGCCATAGAATGGACCACGGTAGCATCTTTTCGGTTCGAAGAAGATCACTGGGTCATTGCACTCAATGGCTGATGTCAGCAGTCCTTTGGCATTGTATGGATTCGAGCAATATACCACTTTCAATCCCGGTGTGTGAGTGAATTGAGCTTCGGGTGATTGGCTGTGATGATGACCACCTTTGATGCCGCCACCGGCAGGGGTGCGAAAGGTGACGGGGGTCGAGAATTCTCCACCACTGCGGTGGCGCAATTTGGCGATTTCGTTGACAATCTGGTCGTATGCCGGGAAGATGTAGTCGGCGAATTGAATCTC
>DARQ01000036.1:8930-9150 GCA_002503395.1 Euryarchaeota archaeon UBA60
ATGCCACCCTCGGCCAGCGGCGCATCGAAGACCCGGTGAGCGCCGTGTTTCTCCTGCAGGCCGTCGGTGACGCGGAAGACTCCGCCGAAATAGCCGACATCCTCACCAAAGATGAGTACGTTAGGGTCGCGCTGCAACTGCAGGTCGATGGCGCTGTTCAGCGCTTGAATCATATTCATATTCGCCATGTCACCACCTATTTACCCAACTCCTCACGTTG
>DARQ01000051.1:0-740 GCA_002503395.1 Euryarchaeota archaeon UBA60
CGCATGCCGCCGCCGAACATCTTGCGCCAGCGATGTCCCTGGGCGATGGTTTCGGCAGGACCGACCAATAACGAGCCAACCGGCGCCCCCAGCCCCTTTGAGAGGCAGATGGAAATGGTATCACAATCCCTGACCATGCGAGCCGGAGAAACTCCTGTGGCAATCACCGCATTGAACAGGCGGGCGCCGTCCATATGCACCTTGCAGTCAGCGTCGTGAGCGATACGGCAGATCTCATCGATAACCGCTTGGTCATAGCACGCCCCCCCGCCCCGATTGCAGGTATTCTCCAGACACACCAGTGAGCCATTGGGATAATGCGACATCGACCCCTCTGACTTACGAATTGCCGATTTCACCTGTTCCGGCGCCATTTGTCCACTGGTTCCGTCCACAAGGGCAATGGAAACGCCACAAAGAGCCGCATATCCCCCACCCTCATAGACATAGATGTGGGCATTCTTATCGACGATAATCTCATCACCGGGCTGAGTATGAGTGCGCAGAGCCACGGCGTTGCTCATCGTCCCACTGGGGACAAAAAGGGCTGATTCCTTACCCAACATCTCTGCAATCTTGACCTCAAGCGCCCGTACCGTCGGGTCATCCCCGAGAACATCATCACCGACTTCCGCCGAGCCAATCACTTCCCGCATCGCCGCGCTGGGACGGGTGATTGTATCACTGCGCAGGTCAGCCATCGACCGGGCTAGGCTCTGTCTGTTATTACCTCTGCTCGC
>DARQ01000051.1:792-4535 GCA_002503395.1 Euryarchaeota archaeon UBA60
GAGCAGGCGGTGAGGTACTCAGAGGAGTTTCAGATGCGCGGTCAATCCATCGATTGCCTCTGAACTGTCAGGACCGATTGAGCCAACCGTCAACGAGCCGGCGGGAATCTGGGTTCTCCCGGCGTCGTGCACGGTACAGGTCGGCAAACCCTTGCGCTTGGCCGCTTCGAGTAGTTTTTCGATTTCTTCGGCGTCCTGCGCCTTGACGACCACCTTGCGTTGACCGCTGGACAGCCACGCCTGCATCTGGCTGGGATGGTGTTCTGCGGCATTCAGCGCGGCCTTCACCGCGGCATGTCCGACCTGAGCGGCAATCTTCCCTTTCCCCATCTTCAGCCCATGGTTGACGACACAGAGTAATTTCACCTCCCTCAGTTCCCCCATTGGTACTGAGTTGACCGGTTGTGGGGCTGTCAGACGGTGAATCCACGAGCGCAGAGACATGCCACTGCGAGGGGCGATGTGACTTTATGTCAGCGGTTTTCCCTACTTGCCCCTGATGAAGAATCTTTTAGCCACTTAGAAATAGGACGAGTCAGGCCTAAGGGCCTGAGGGGTAATCCTATGCGAATTGAAATGAAACGAGCAATGCTGATTGTACTGATGATGATTTTTTCGACCGCCGCCGGCTGTCTTGACCCAACTGACGATGTGAAGGGATGCATGGATGCCATCGCAACCAACTACAACGCTGAGTCGACCGTCGACGACGGTTCGTGTTTGTTCGCTGACTCGGACGGAGACGGCGTATACGACCACCTAGAGGTTTCTGGATGCACCGACTCCAACGCTTCCAACTACGCTGCCAACGCCACGGATGACGACGGCTCATGCGCGTTCGCTGACTCGGACGGAGACGGCGTTATCGATTTAGATGATACCTGCCCTAATACACCGGCCGCAGATATGATCGATGCCAACGGATGTACCATCATTCCTGATACCGATGGTGATGGCATCGACGACGACGTTGACGAATGCCCCAGCACTCAGGCGGGCACGGATGTCGATGATGTCGGTTGCCCGGTTCCGGTGGCAATCGAGGTCTCAATCGGTCTGTTGAGCCCGCAAAGCGGTGAATTGTCCGACCTTTCCGAGAGCATCGAAAGAGCCGCGAATCTCGCCGTCAACCGGATGAATGAGGGGCAATACGTATACGAATTCACCCTGATTGTCGAGGATTCCGGCTGTGACGCGACCACCGCCGCAACCGCTACACAATCCTTGGCCGATTCCGGGGTCAGCGGAATCATCGGCCCGGCCTGTGACGCCGCCGCCATGAGTGCCATGCAGGTGGCGATGACAGAGAAAATCCCTCTGATCTCCTACGCCAGTTCCTCACCAGCCCTCAGCACCGCAGTCGATGATGGCTACATGTGGCGGGTCGTCGCCAGTATCGCATACGAAGGAATCGCCGCCGCCACTTGGGCGCAATTGGCACAGATTACCAACCCTGCGGTTTTGGCCAAGAATTCCACCACCGAAGCGCCGATTGCCCAGGCTTTCATCGCTTCAGCAACGGCGGCTGGAATACAACTCTGCTACACTTCATTCTACTCCGATGATACCACCAACTTCTCTTCCGATGTAGCGGCCATCAAGGCCGCTGGTTGCGATGGTGTCTTCCTGGTTTCGGAATTCGGTGACGGTAGTGCCATCATCGAGGAACTCGACGCTCAGGAACTTCTCGGTGAAGATGGAATCACCGTAGTCGGACATGGTGGTATCGGCGATGCTGATTTTGCTGATGAATTCGATAACCCCGGCTTGCTCGACGGTATTTACGGCTCGCGCGCCGCCACACTCGATAGCACCCTTGAGGTGCATCAGTTCATCCAACGCTACCAGAGTGCCTACGGTTCTGACCCGGGAGAATATGCGCCTGAGGTCTACGATGCCACCACCGTGCTGATGTTGGCAGTCGGACAGGCTGAAAGCACCGATGGTGAATCTGTCCGAGATGCTTTGATGACGGTTGGACAGGAGCACGCCGGCGCCAGTGGAGATTTCTCCTTTTCAGACAATGGTGATGTTCCCGGTGCTCATTTTGAGTTCTGGAAGTTCACCTGCGAAGACTGTGATGATGACGGAGTAGGTAATCTACTGGCATTTGAAGTGGTCGCAACGTGGAGCCCATACAACGGAATCTGGGCGAATTGCCGCAGTGGTACGCCGCAAGTGCAGATCGGTGTTCTTTATCCTGCCACCGGAGCCGATAGCGTCGGTGGTGAAGGTTTCCTCTACGGAGTCCAATTATCCGCCATGCTCATCAATGTCCAACAGCGAGACATATGTTTCATGGTCATCTCTGCTGATACCGAAGGAACTGTCACCGGGGCTGCTGTGGCCGCGCAGGAACTCATCGATGCCGGAGTGGTGGGAATCGTCGGCGCAGCCGATTGTGCCGAGACGATGGCTGCGACAGATGTTGCCGTAGCCGCGAAAACAACCATCATCTCCTATGCGTGCACATCGCCGGAGTTGACAAATTACGACGATGGCAGTGATACCTATGGTAAGGGATACCTTTGGCGCACTACCTATAGCGATGCCTGGCCAGCAGATGCCGCGGCGGATTATGCCGCAGAGCAGGGCCATTCCTCGGTTGCGGTTTATCGAACTGACGATGCGAATGGAGACACCTTGGCCTCATCTCTAACCTCTGCCGTCGGCGGCACCTTGTGCGCCGACATCGCCTTCACCCCAGGCTCGCTCGGCACCACCGCCGATGCGGTCGGTTGTGATGCGGTGGTCATCTTTGCCGATGCTGGTGATAGTGCGATGATTGTCGATGACCTCGCAGCGCAGGGTTTCACCGGAGAAATCATCGGTAATGGGGCGATGGACAGTGATGAATTCAATGCCGCGGTAACCACCTCGACCGATAATATAGTCATCGTCAGTTTTTCCGAGGAGAGTTTCTCCTCGTCACTATCCAATGCCTTCAGTATTGCCTACATGATGAATTATGGCACCGCACCACCGGCTTTCTCCGCCGAGGCAGCTGATGGTGGTTTGATTATCGCGGTATCCTTCATCTATGGCTACAACGTCGGTCTCTCGGCGCAGGTAAATAGCGAGTATGTCAATTGGTTCGTTCCCGCAATCGCCGACGAATATGCCGGCGCTTCCGGCTACCTGACCGTCGACGCCAACACTGGAGATATGCCGAGCAAGGGTCACTTCAACGTCTTCCGAATAGTCGCAGGGACGCTGCAACTCGAGTATACCTGGGACCCGATGGGCGGCTTGGAAACAGTTTGAGGGTGAAACGTCTTTACTCGGGCTAAGGCCTGGACAACGTTCGCATCAACGGGCCTGAACAACATCAGGATAACAAAGGTAGAGAGCCGATGATGGCATCGACCTCGTCGCGCTTGGCAGGACCGATTGCGACCACGGTCACGGTTCCCGCCGGTATCTCGGTATGCCCGGCATCGCTGATCATCTCCGCCACCAGCCCGTCGGCTCTCGCTTCACCATAGATTCGCTTCAAATGCTCAAGGTTTCTGGAAACCACGACGATTTTACGCGCCCCGTTCGCCTGCCACTCGGCCAACTGTTTACTGGCTACTTTGTTTGAGGTAAGTGCAGCATTGACCGCCCCATGGGCGGCTTGAGCAGCCAATTTTCCCTTTGATAATTTGAGGTCAGCACGGGTGATGATGGCCATGGTCAATTGAACATCGTGCGCCATACTATCACGCAACGACAGGAACGTCGGAAACGTCAACCATGTTCTG
>DARQ01000051.1:4667-8424 GCA_002503395.1 Euryarchaeota archaeon UBA60
TATGGTATCCCGGTCACGAGATAGGTGAAAAACTCCCCGCCATCCCCGAGGGTAGGTAATACCGAGAGCGAGACGATCCAATCGAAGGCAAAGGCGGCGACAACCCCGATGAGTAATAACGGAACGATGCGGAAATGTCCTTCCTCATCGAGGATTGTGCTCGATAACTTGGCACCTACGGCCGCCGCTAACGCCCAACCAATCGCTTGGAAAACTGACCAAGTTCCACTGCCAAGTTGCAGATTAGTGACAAGAGTGACCAAGAGAGCCAGACCGACACCTCGCCTCCAACCAAGAAGTGCGCCACCCATGATGACCAGAATAGTGACCGGCTGAACGTTGGGGATAGTCACCAATGCCCACCGACCAAGAATCGCCGCGGTGGCCAGTGCAAGGAACATCATCCTCTCACGGGTGACAATCTCACCCACACCCTTACTCATGACTCGCAGGGCAATCACAAGGATGACTAGGTCGATGATGAGTAGACTAGCAGGCCCGAGGGCTGTCGCATGGGTTGCCAACATATGTTTCGCCAATCGGTCCACAGTAGCACCCACTTATTCACCATTGCTCAACGACACGACTCCAGATGACGAAAGCACACTACATAGCTCAAAGGGGTGAGTTTTGCCGGTAAATGGAAAAAATGGCAATTCCACTGAACCAACATATAGGAAAATTCAGAGATAATACCATATGAGAATTGCATCTTCTTCAACGCCATATGCATTAATCGCTACGTTTGCATGGATACCATCGACCCAGTACAACAGCCAGCGGTCATCCTTACCATCCTCGGCAAGGGCAATGGTATCGACATATCCGCCGATCGACTCCTGGTGGTAGACAAATTGAAGTCCGGCAGCCTCACACCCCAATATCGTCAATTCATGCCCGGTTGTCGCGCCTGAGATACCCCCGACCCAGACCGAGGGGGTCTGGTTGCCAGCGGGGCGGCTCGAGATGATTGAACCATCGCTGTTAATGAGCGTGATGCTATTTGCATAGATTTCTATTAGAAACGGGTCAGAAAACTCAAAACCAATTACCTGCGTACCCTTCCATGACTCTGGCCATAGCGAATCATCGCGTTCTTCACCATCTTTTACTACCAATTTATTGACAGATTGCTGAGCTATGGGCAATAGTAATATCATCCCGATCAGAATCAATGTAGCGGCTCCAGCGAAGGCAATCTGCGGTCGGCGACCTAGTTTTTTCAGTAGAAAACAGAATAATCCCAGAACCAGACCGAAGCCTATCAGCATATACCCGGAGTTTTGTGCTGAGTGGTCAACTTCGCCACTCCTCTCGTAAGTAGGCTCGAGGGAGCTGGTTGAGTCTTGAGATTGCCATTCGGCCAATCTTTGTGCTCGATAATAGTACTCACCATCGGCTTTCTGTGCATCGTTAATGCTAATTTCCACTCGCCCTGCATCATTTGATATGGCAATTGCATTATATGAGAAATCAAAGCCCATTCCAGCCATCATATAGCCTGAGACTTGCGGTGACCATGTCCATTGTAACTCGGCGCTGGAATTGGCTGGATTTATCCGATAAACCATGATTTTTCCCTGCTCGGTATTTATCGGCAGGGCGAATAAGTCAGAGCCGAGGGCCTGTGCCTTACCGACAACTGGCTGGCCGGTTAACTCGGCAATGAATTCCAACTCGCCATCGTATTTCCACCAAGTCGTAGTGTGGGTGGTCGGGATGATGATGTTTTCTTGCGAGTGCGCCATTATCCCGAAACTACCCTGAAATGAATACTGTTGCAGTATTGTCCCATCAGCCCAATGAATCAGTACACTACCGGCACTCGACTGAACCGGAATCAGCAGTTCGCCACCCCCCAACGCCAGTATCTGCGAGCGTATCTCCCCTGATTGTATGGCGAAATCGACGGTGGTGGCGGCGATGGGCGCTGAAGAGTTCCAGTAAGTCATTCTCCCTTGCTCATCACCTACCGCATACCAGATCAGGTCACCTTCGAACCAATAGGTCGGCCAATGACGATAACCCCTAGCCCCATTCGGGAAAGTCACATTCCAATTCTCTTCTCCATTTGCTGGGTCCAGCGATAAGACGCCTGTCTCCATCGGCACCAGGATCTCGCGATACGTGCTACTGCTCGGCACTTTGACGATTGCCCCCTGAATCCCGTAGGCTGGGGATGAGGTGTTTACCGACCAATGGAGCCTGCCGTCGACCAATCTGTGGGCGGTCACCTCCCCCGATGACCAACCGGTGATAACCACATCCGGTATTGAATAGATTCCATTGATTTGCGTTACTGAGAATGGTAGGAGGGGTGACATCTCAAATTGGATTTTGGATTCCATGCTGACATTCCATAACTCACTACCGTCGCTCTGCAGGTATGCGACCAGACCACCCGGTGTCTTGACCACCGCAATACCGCCCCAGAGCAAGGGTGCTGAGGAGACATAACCCGAATCCAGATCTTTACTCCAGGTCACTATAGGGGCACTGGAACCATACAGGTCGAAAGAGGTGGTTTCCTCACCAATTGCCATTGGTAAAGGCACAATAATCGCAACCAGCAGAATCACCAGTGCTAGGATTGCCAATTTCGGCCGCATCTTCGCTCACCTCAAAGGAACTTCGCAATAGCCTGCTTCAGCAATTCGCTGACGACCTTGCCATCAGCCGCACCACCCGCTTCTGCCATCACCACACCCATCAGTGGCCCCATCGCCGCCATCCCGCGCTCGGCGATGAAATCGGCACGCTCGGCGATTACCTTATCGACAATTGTTGACAAGTCACCGACATCAGCTGGCTTGAAACCCTGCGCCGCGGCGCGATTTGTGATTTCCTCGAGCAGGGCTGTTGTCGCTGCCGCATCGGCTGGGCCGCCGAGCGGCCAAGCGCCGCTGGACAGGATATCGGTGGTGATAGGCACCAGTCCTTCACGGGTCATGCCACCATCACCGCGGACCTGCAGGGATAATGCAAGTGACGCCAGGGGAACTGCTGTTTCCAAGCACCCTACAGCCTCACCGACCGCTTTTCGGGTAGAATCGAGCAGGGTGGTCGCCCATACCTTCGCCGGCAGTGGTTCCAATCCAGGTGCGAGACCCAGGGTCAGCCCGTCAGGCGGCCCAGCAGGTAGCCCATTCCCATCCCCAGAACCGATGCCGGCAAGGAATTCCTCATCGAACTGTCGGTCCAATAATTGCATTATCTGGTCGTCGGAAATACCGGCGCCAGCCAAGGATTCTCGGCGTTGCTCTCGGGTAGGTGGAAGATTGTTGAGGATTTTCTGCCATCGCTCTTCGGTTAGACGAAGTGGCGGGATATCAGTTTCGGGATACATCCTCGCCCCACCCGGTAATGGTCGCATTGCGGTGGTCGTGCCGTCGGCCGGCTCACCTTTGGAAACCACGACATTGCGGACTTCCTGAGGGATTCTGTGCCAGGCCATTCTGGCACGCATCATCACTGCTTCGAGCGCTAATTCCGCTTGCCAGGCCGGGGCGCAGGAGAGGACGAATGCATCGCCATCTGCGATGCCGAGTGCCGCCTTTACCGCCTCAACCTCGTCTTGGCTGATTCCGTAGGCCGGTAATTCGTCGCTATGGAAAATCCCCGCCACTCCGGCCAATCTGGCGGCGCTGGCCAATTCCCTACCGAGGCGGGGAAGTTGGGCGCCACCGGAATCCTCACACTTCACCCCGAGGTTTCCATCCAGATGAGGTAGGCGCAGAGCCAGCATTGCCGCGCCGTC